>NZ_JACAQP010000165.1:0-395 GCF_013387025.1 Pseudomonas reactans
ATAGCTCACATTTCACTTAGGTGTTTGGTTGTTCTGGCAGCAGAACAAGTTAATGATCACTAAAAATGAGTGATATCTCTCTCTGACGACTCACACTCATATTGGAGGTGTTCATCTATGCTTTTCCTGTAAAGTCACTTAGTCTCATTATTAGATAATCAATCACATAAGACTGGTTTCGGCATTACTCAGCGGGTTTCTTCATTCATGCCATTAATGTTCACTCTCTCTCCGTCGGGAAATACATGTAGAGGGGTTTAGAAATTTTCATAGTGCAGTTTGCAACTAAGAATATTCAATTATGAAGGCTACAGTATCCCGGTAAATCTTCGGTTTTTAACAGCTATATTTGATAAAGCTATTGAGAAATTCGTCGTTTTGAGAAGTGTCTGTCT
>NZ_JACAQP010000166.1:0-319 GCF_013387025.1 Pseudomonas reactans
AAAGATATTTTTACAAGGCATGATATGTGATGATTTTGAAAAGGAAAGAACTATGGTATGATATTATTATAAAACTTTGAAAGATGTTTTATGTCATAAGTTTTATAAAAAGGTTGGAAAAGAAGTTAAAAGTTTGAGTCTAAAACTCATGTAACTCACGAGACATTTTTGTCTTACGTATTCTATGTTTTGCCATGTATTCCAGGTTAAAATAAATTGCTATAGACGGGATGAAGTTTAGCTGGAGTGGAGCTTGAGTTAGCTCCTACTTTGGACACAAGGTTTAATCCTTTTCTTGCTTACTATGGTTAGATTTGGT
>NZ_JACAQP010000167.1:0-335 GCF_013387025.1 Pseudomonas reactans
AGGCAAACACGATCGCTGCAAGCTCTAAATCATGAGCTGTGTACTTTTTCTCTGGATCTTTCAGCTGTCTGGAAGCGTATGCTATAACCTTCCCTCTTTGCATCAACACACAGCCAAGACCCCGATGCGAGGCATCGCTGTACACTTCAAAGTCTTCTGTCCCATCTGGTAGCGTAAGGACAGGCGCGTTACACAACTTCTCTTTCAATGTAGCGAAAGCTCTTTCTTGTTCCTCTTGCCATCTGAATTTCTCCTCTTTCCGGGTTAGTCGTGTAAGTGGCACTGCTATACAGGAGAACTCTTGAATGAATCGCCGGTAATACCCAGCAAGACCG
>NZ_JACAQP010000168.1:0-427 GCF_013387025.1 Pseudomonas reactans
GACTTGACCATATGATCCTACCACTTAATGCTACCTATTTTAACTCATTGCACATAATCAAAACTAATCAACCTAGATTTATATGAATCAACAAATCCTAGGCGAAAGCTTCCCTTGTTATAATTTGATCATATTATCTCTTTATTGTTGTGTTGTTACGATAATTGTTATTTATTATTTCGTCTATTTTACAAGCATCCAAAACTTAGTTTTACGAGTTTTCACTAAAACTCGCCTCTAAACTGTTTGATTGATAATTGAAAACTTTAAGTTAGTTAATAACTCACTGTGGAAATTCGATACCTTTACTTACCAAAACTATACTATTAAATGATCGAGTAATACTTGCTCGTTAGTTTAATAGTCTTATAATTAGGTAAATAATTGGATTAAGACTTTAAAATCATAATAACTACAAGTTAGTTGT
>NZ_JACAQP010000169.1:0-940 GCF_013387025.1 Pseudomonas reactans
AAAAATAGAAATTCTATATCGCTAGATTAATCGTTATCTTCTATAATATTTAACAGTTATTTGAAATTCTATATTCTATTCTTTATTCTATTCTTTAATATATTCATATTCGCTATTCATAATGAATATTAATAGCTAAGAATGAAAATAGTATAATAGTGAATAGCAAAGATTCTAAGAGTTTATTGAATTCCTATGCATGTCAAATTTATGTTATGTGAGCCTGCTTAGCTCAGAGGTTAGAGCATCGCATTTGTAATGCGATGGTCATCGGTTCGATTCCGATAGTCGGCTTTTCTCTATTTATTTTATTCGATGTTTTACATGATTGATAATGCATTTTTGAAATCAAAGAATATTGAAAAAAAAATGTCTTCCTCTTTTGGCAAAAGCCATTGATTTATTATGTGATAGGAATTTTCAACTATCTCACGAAAAGAATCCTTTTCTTTTTCTATATATAGAATATAAAGATCTGGATATTTATCCAACTCATCTCATTATTCTTTAATAGAATAATACTTCAGTAAATTTCGCTTTATTTAGAATTTAGTTCATTTTTAGTTTAGGTTTATTCTGTAGAATTAAATTTCATCAATAAGAATTAATAATTAAATATAAATAAGAAGAAGGAGGCTTTATGTCGCGTTACCGAGGTCCTCGTTTCAAAAAAATACGCCGCCTGGGGGCTTTACCAGGGCTAACTAATAAAAGGCCCAGAGCTGGAAGTGATCTTAGAAACCAATCGCGTTCCGGGAAAAAATCCCAATATCGAATTCGCCTAGAAGAAAAACAAAAATTGCGTTTTCATTATGGTCTTACAGAACGACAATTACTTAAATACGTTCGTATCGCCGGAAAGGCAAAAGGGTCAACAGGTCAGGTTTTACTACAATTACTTGAAATGCGCCTGGATAACATTCTTTTTCGGTTGGGTATG
>NZ_JACAQP010000170.1:0-312 GCF_013387025.1 Pseudomonas reactans
TGAACGTCGCGATATGCGTCATTTTACCGGTGGCAGCGTGGCGCCCGAATTGCTCTCGCGCTTGCTCGAAGCGGCGCACCAGGCACCCAGTGTCGGGCTGATGCAACCCTGGCGTTTTATTCGTATTACCGACCGCGAGCTGCGCGGGAAGATTCAGCAGTTGGTGGAAGAAGAACGGATACGCACCGCCGAGGCCTTGGGTGAGCGTTCCGATGAATTCATGAAGTTGAAGGTCGAAGGCATCAACGACTGTGCCGAAGTGCTGGTCGCCGCGCTGATGGATGATCGCGAGCGGCATATCTTCGGTCGTCG
>NZ_JACAQP010000023.1:2044-5382 GCF_013387025.1 Pseudomonas reactans
ATCGTTCTTTAAAAATTTGGGTATGTGATAGAAAGATAGACTGAACGTTACTTTCACTGGTAACGGATCAGGCTAAGGTAAAATTTGTGAGTTCTCTTAATTGAGAAATTCGAATTTTCGGCGAATGTCGTCTTCACAGTATAACCAGATTGCTTGGGGTTATATGGTCAAGTGAAGAAGCGCATACGGTGGATGCCTTGGCAGTCAGAGGCGATGAAAGACGTGGTAGCCTGCGAAAAGCTTCGGGGAGTCGGCAAACAGACTTTGATCCGGAGATGTCTGAATGGGGGAACCCAGCCATCATAAGATGGTTATCTTACGCTGAATACATAGGCGTAAGAGGCGAACCAGGGGAACTGAAACATCTAAGTACCCTGAGGAAAAGAAATCAACCGAGATTCCCTTAGTAGTGGCGAGCGAACGGGGACTAGCCCTTAAGTGGCTTTGAGATTAGCGGAACGCTCTGGAAAGTGCGGCCATAGTGGGTGATAGCCCTGTACGCGAAAATCTCTTAGTCATGAAATCGAGTAGGACGGAGCACGAGAAACTTTGTCTGAATATGGGGGGACCATCCTCCAAGGCTAAATACTACTGACTGACCGATAGTGAACTAGTACCGTGAGGGAAAGGCGAAAAGAACCCCGGAGAGGGGAGTGAAATAGATCCTGAAACCGTATGCGTACAAGCAGTGGGAGCCCACTTTGTTGGGTGACTGCGTACCTTTTGTATAATGGGTCAGCGACTTATTTTCAGTGGCGAGCTTAACCGAATAGGGGAGGCGTAGCGAAAGCGAGTCTTAATAGGGCGTCTAGTCGCTGGGAATAGACCCGAAACCGGGCGATCTATCCATGGGCAGGTTGAAGGTTGGGTAACACTAACTGGAGGACCGAACCGACTACCGTTGAAAAGTTAGCGGATGACCTGTGGATCGGAGTGAAAGGCTAATCAAGCTCGGAGATAGCTGGTTCTCCTCGAAAGCTATTTAGGTAGCGCCTCATGTATCACTGTAGGGGGTAGAGCACTGTTTCGGCTAGGGGGTCATCCCGACTTACCAAACCGATGCAAACTCCGAATACCTACAAGTGCCGAGCATGGGAGACACACGGCGGGTGCTAACGTCCGTCGTGAAAAGGGAAACAACCCAGACCGTCAGCTAAGGTCCCAAAGTTATGGTTAAGTGGGAAACGATGTGGGAAGGCTTAGACAGCTAGGAGGTTGGCTTAGAAGCAGCCACCCTTTAAAGAAAGCGTAATAGCTCACTAGTCGAGTCGGCCTGCGCGGAAGATGTAACGGGGCTCAAACCATACACCGAAGCTACGGGTATCACGTAAGTGATGCGGTAGAGGAGCGTTCTGTAAGCCTGTGAAGGTGAGTTGAGAAGCTTGCTGGAGGTATCAGAAGTGCGAATGCTGACATGAGTAACGACAATGGGTGTGAAAAACACCCACGCCGAAAGACCAAGGTTTCCTGCGCAACGTTAATCGACGCAGGGTTAGTCGGTCCCTAAGGCGAGGCTGAAAAGCGTAGTCGATGGAAAACAGGTTAATATTCCTGTACTTCTGGTTATTGCGATGGAGGGACGGAGAAGGCTAGGCCAGCTTGGCGTTGGTTGTCCAAGTTTAAGGTGGTAGGCTGGAATCTTAGGTAAATCCGGGATTCTAAGGCCGAGAGCTGATGACGAGCTAACTTTTAGTTAGCGAAGTGGTTGATGCCATGCTTCCAAGAAAAGCTTCTAAGCTTCAGGTAACCAGGAACCGTACCCCAAACCGACACAGGTGGTTGGGTAGAGAATACCAAGGCGCTTGAGAGAACTCGGGTGAAGGAACTAGGCAAAATGGCACCGTAACTTCGGGAGAAGGTGCGCCGGTGAGGGTGAAGGACTTGCTCCGTAAGCTCATGCCGGTCGAAGATACCAGGCCGCTGCGACTGTTTATTAAAAACACAGCACTCTGCAAACACGAAAGTGGACGTATAGGGTGTGACGCCTGCCCGGTGCCGGAAGGTTAATTGATGGGGTTAGCTAACGCGAAGCTCTTGATCGAAGCCCCGGTAAACGGCGGCCGTAACTATAACGGTCCTAAGGTAGCGAAATTCCTTGTCGGGTAAGTTCCGACCTGCACGAATGGCGTAACGATGGCGGCGCTGTCTCCACCCGAGACTCAGTGAAATTGAAATCGCTGTGAAGATGCAGTGTATCCGCGGCTAGACGGAAAGACCCCGTGAACCTTTACTATAGCTTTGCACTGGACTTTGAATTTGCTTGTGTAGGATAGGTGGGAGGCTTTGAAGCGTGGACGCCAGTCTGCGTGGAGCCATCCTTGAAATACCACCCTGGCAACTTTGAGGTTCTAACTCAGGTCCGTTATCCGGATCGAGGACAGTGTATGGTGGGTAGTTTGACTGGGGCGGTCTCCTCCTAAAGAGTAACGGAGGAGTACGAAGGTGCGCTCAGACCGGTCGGAAATCGGTCGTAGAGTATAAAGGCAAAAGCGCGCTTGACTGCGAGACAGACACGTCGAGCAGGTACGAAAGTAGGTCTTAGTGATCCGGTGGTTCTGTATGGAAGGGCCATCGCTCAACGGATAAAAGGTACTCCGGGGATAACAGGCTGATACCGCCCAAGAGTTCATATCGACGGCGGTGTTTGGCACCTCGATGTCGGCTCATCACATCCTGGGGCTGAAGCCGGTCCCAAGGGTATGGCTGTTCGCCATTTAAAGTGGTACGCGAGCTGGGTTTAGAACGTCGTGAGACAGTTCGGTCCCTATCTGCCGTGGACGTTTGAGATTTGAGAGGGGCTGCTCCTAGTACGAGAGGACCGGAGTGGACGAACCTCTGGTGTTCCGGTTGTCACGCCAGTGGCATTGCCGGGTAGCTATGTTCGGAATAGATAACCGCTGAAAGCATCTAAGCGGGAAACTAGCCTCAAGATGAGATCTCACTGGAACCTTGAGTTCCCTGAAGGGCCGTCGAAGACTACGACGTTGATAGGTTGGGTGTGTAAGCGCTGTGAGGCGTTGAGCTAACCAATACTAATTGCCCGTGAGGCTTGACCATATAACACCCAAGCAATTTGACTACTCTAACGAGCATCAGATTGCGGTGTGTGAAGACGAAAATGAACCGAAAGTTCGACGTTCACAAAACACCGAAAGCTGTCACATACCCAATTTGCTGAAGCGAGGCACATGCCGCGACTCAGTACCCGAATTTCTTGACGACCATAGAGCATTGGAACCACCTGATCCCATCCCGAACTCAGTAGTGAAACGATGCATCGCCGATGGTAGTGTGGGGTTTCCCCATGTGAGAGTAGGTCATCGTCAAGATTAAATTCC
>NZ_JACAQP010000171.1:0-433 GCF_013387025.1 Pseudomonas reactans
AGTGGAAAGAAGGTGGAAATAAAACATGTGTACCGTGGCTGCGAACTCAGCATAGATGACCAGAAATTTTCGTTGAACCTTCTTCCAATTGGAGTGAAGACTTTTGATGTGGTCATTGGTATGGATTGGCTTGGAGCCAATGATGCAAAAATCGCATGTGGGAAGAAGATAGTGTCAGTGAAAATTCCAGGTGGCAGCAAGGTGTATGTGTACGGTGAAAAACCCAAGAGGATGTCCAATTTGATCAGCGCAGCAAAAGTCAGGAGATGTTTGATGAAAGGATGCTTATCCTATGTGGCGTATGTAATGATGGAAGATAAAGTAAAGAAAACGGTACATGACATTGACGTGGTGAAAGAATACCCTGAAGTCTTTCCTGATGAGCTACCCGGTTTGCCACCTGAGAGACAAGTAGAATTTCGCATTGATCTTG
>NZ_JACAQP010000172.1:0-365 GCF_013387025.1 Pseudomonas reactans
AATACAATAGATGAATAGTCATTCGACGAAAAATCATTTATTTGAATATCTTATTTCCTATCAGAATAAGCATATAAATACAATCACTAGAATTATTAACTAATAAGGAGTGTGAGTATTGAAAAAAAGATTTGTTCTCTCCTACGAACAATTTTTCGTAAAATTTCGTCTAATAACTAATAATAAGTTAAGTTTCTATTACAATACGCAACAAAAAGGACAATATACAGGATGGGTGGAAAGAGTTGTGATACCTGTCTCGATCCAGGGAAACTACAGGATCTAAAAGAATATCCCAATCCTAAGGATCCATAGGATTAATTGTGGATCCAACCAACACAAAAATAGAAAGATTTGAGTTGTTT
>NZ_JACAQP010000173.1:0-460 GCF_013387025.1 Pseudomonas reactans
CCTATGCGCCAGAGTCCCGTTCCTTCTTGATTCCCTACATACAAACCAAAATGCGACTGTCACATTATGTATCAAGAAATCTTGGAACAGGAGTTTTGAGGTTTTTAGATATACCTGAGCTTTCAAAAGAGTTGGAGCGTCTTCCAATCTTTCCGTGACTGTATCCGATTTAGTGGATTCCCAGTTTGAGACATGTCCAGACGATCTCGACCGTTTCTTGTTACGTCTCTTCACTGGACTTAATCCAGAAGTAGCTGAGCCATTGGAGCTATGCCTGTCCAAGAGTGACTCATATAAAGTCAACAGTGGACGCATTTCCATAAGGGCCTTTTTCTGGTCTTCCTTTCTATACGTCTGAATGAACAGATCGTACTCATTTGTCAGCGAAGCGAGTAGGATGTTAACACTCTCTTCCTGACTCATGGAATAACCAAGTTTATGCAATTCGACTATGTACGCT
>NZ_JACAQP010000174.1:0-313 GCF_013387025.1 Pseudomonas reactans
ATTTTGATCAAGCTATGATAACTCTGGTGTCTGAGCAGATGGACCCCACCCCCCTCCAAGTTTCCATATGACGCACATCGCTGCATGGAATACTCGCAGTCTCTGTAAGCCTTCTCATCAGAAAGCCTTGAGAGATCTTATCCGCGATCAAAATCTTCAAATTTGTGCTTCTCTTGAGACTCGTGCTTCCTTCCCTAACCTCCCTCTTATCTGTAGTCGTACTTTTGGCTCTTGGTCGTGGTCGTCCAACGGTCTCTTCTCCCCTAGAGGGACTAAAATTGTGGTTGCCTGGGATCCCCTTGCCATTGATATG
>NZ_JACAQP010000175.1:0-522 GCF_013387025.1 Pseudomonas reactans
CCGGTTTTGGGCTCCGGTTTTTTTCTTATTTTATTTAATTTAAATTGATTTAAAATGTTTTAAAAATCAAAATAAATTCAAATAAATTAGGAAAAATCATTTTTAATTTATAAAATTAATTAAGTCTAATAAAATAAATTATTTAGAAAATATATTTCCAAAAATTCATTTTAAATAGATTTAATTTAAATTTCTTTTATATTTTTATTTGTTTTTGGACTTTAAAAATATATTTTCCGATTAAATTGCATCTTTTATCAAAATCAATTATTTAGAAAATAATTAAAATAACTATTCATCAATAATCAAGTTTAATAAATGATAAATTTAACTCCAATTTTTTTTTTAAATTATTTTCTTATTTTCTCGTTTAATCGTTCAATCTCGAATCCACGCAACCTGAAATAAACTGATAATATTTATTAAACAAAATAAAAACAATTCATCTTATTTCAATGATGGTCACATACAAAAACATTTTTCAACAATTTCCCCCTATGTGATCATTGATGAAATAAGGAC
>NZ_JACAQP010000176.1:0-343 GCF_013387025.1 Pseudomonas reactans
CAAGTTACATGACGAGGAACACCAAGACCATCATCACGATCATCACACGAATGGAAGGCTAATCTCTTCAGATTACTTCCGGTAATGTTATCCAACTTTTAGTATAGCATGTTTTTACTTTGATTCCGAACAAGTGTTTTACTATTGTAACTCTTAAACTCTTATCTCTTTGAATACAACTAGTGAATCATTTGTGTTTACTTCTACTTACTATCATATTCTCAAGACATAGTATTACCAACATATTATTCGTGCCTATCTCACTTAAATCACGAGCTAAGACGGATAATCAGTTAATATACTTTGTGCCCAATTAATATGTAAAGAAGTTGTAACGTTACTA
>NZ_JACAQP010000024.1:0-40150 GCF_013387025.1 Pseudomonas reactans
GCCGGGGGTAACCCGGCAGGACGCCGGGTTAGCCGCGCTGGGCCAAGGATGGCCCATCGCGGCGGCCCACGGATTCAAGCCGGAGTGAGGGCACGCCGAGCCTAGGCGAGGTGCCGAGTGTTGGGGCGAGGACCTTTTGGTTACTTTTGGGTCCTTCCAAAAGTGACCCGCTGTAAGAGCGGAACCATAAGTAGCCGTTACCGAAGAAACGGATATGTACCCAAACAACCCGCTCAAGACACCACCTCCCCAACAACAACCCCATCCACCCACCACCGCGCCAACCCCAAAACATTGGGCGCCTTGAGCAACGTAAAGTGATTCCCCCCGCCATACCAAACCTGCAACCCACTCCCCTGCCGCCGCCACCCCTCAACCATCAACCCTTGCTCCCGCTGATTCCCCGCCGCATCCAACGCCGGATCCTCAGCCAACACCAACCGCACAACCCCGTTAAATCGCGCACCCGGCCGATACCGCGTGCGCAACGCCGCCGCATAAGTCCGCGCCGGCCCATCCATCGCATCCACAGCCGACCGCCCCGGCAACAGACCAACGCCGACCATCCCTGCATGCAACTGCCGCCGCTGAACCACCTCATCACGCCCAGAAAAATCCCCCAAATCAATCCCCAGCGATTTCCCCGCCGACAACTGCATCGCCTCAATCAACCGCATCAACGCCGCCGTCGTCGTATAAGGCCTGACGGCGCGCTCCGGAGACTCACTGTCAATCACCGTCAACGAAGCCACCTCCCGCCCCGCCGCCTGCAACCGCAACGCCATCTCCAGCGCAACCCAGCCCCCAAACGAATGCCCCACCAAATGCACCGGCCCCTGCGGACACTCCTGCTCCAACGCCTTCAAATAACAAGCCGCCGCCGCTTCCACCTGGCTATGGGGCACCGCCTCACCGTCCAACCCACGCGGCTGCAAGCCAAACAACGGCCAGTCGCGTCCCAACGCCTCACTCAAACCGATAAACCCGGTGACGCTATCCCCCGCCCCCGGCACACAGAACACCGGCGCATACCCCGCCCGGCCACTCTGAATCCGCAGCAAAGGCTGATGCGGTGCCTGAACCTGCGGCGTGCATGTCACCAAGGCCTCAGCCATCGCCTGGCCCAATGCCTGGATATGCGGCGCCTGCATCATGCTCTGGTGATCCCCCGGCACCGCCACCTGACGCAATTGCCCCGGCGCCAACACCTCATTCCACCCCAAGGTTTCACTGCGCCGCGACAACTCGGTCGGCCGCTCATTCGCACTGAACAGATGCACCGCGACCGGCAACGGAAACAGGCTGTAATGCGCCAACGCATGCCCATGCCCCACTTCCCGCTCGATATAGTTCAAGAGGTCCGCGTCCGTCGCCGCTGCCATTTGCGCGTGCAGCACACCTTCATCGCGACAACGTTGCAGCAGGCCTGCAAAGTCCAACTGTCCAATGTGCGCCTCCAACTGCCCAAGGCTCGCCAGTTCATCCACACCTCCCTGTGTTTTCCAGTACGCCGTGCACTGCAACAGCAAATGCCGCTTGAGCGCGTCCGGCCCGCTCCAGCGCGCCTTGCCCTGGTCGGTCATGCGCGGCACGTAGCTGTCGATCAAACCGAGAAACTCCACCGGTTCATCCAGCCCGAGCAGTTGCATTGCCACTTCATAGGCCAGCACCCCGCCAAACGACCAGCCGGCAACCCGGTAAGGCCCATGGGGTTGAATGCCACGGATCAAACCGACCAGCCGCGCAGCCAGACCTTCCATCGTGTTCAGGTGCGGTTCGCCGAGCGCCACGCCTGGCAAGCCGTAGATCGGATAGTCACCCGGCAAATGCTGACCCAGCGCCGGGAAGTACACGTCCATGCCACTGAACTCATGGACCAGGAACAGCGGCGCTTGCGAACCACCGCTGCGTACCCTGATCACCGACGTGTCACGCACCGGCTCATCCGTACGCTGACGCAGCATCGCGGCAACGGACGCCACACTGGCATGCTGGAACAGCTCAGCCAGGGACACCTGCAACCCCGCGTCTTCCATCAGGTTGACCAGCCGGATCGCCAGTAATGAATGCCCGCCCAACTCGAAGAAGCTGTCATGACGACCGACCTGTTCCAGCTTCAACACCTCGGCCCATAGCTGGGCCAGGGTGTGTTCCAGCCCATCGGCCGGCGCCTCGAACTCACGGCGGTTGAACGTGTCCAGGGCCGGCACCGGCAAGGTCTTGCGGTCGACCTTGCCGTTGGCTGTCAACGGCAGGTGATCCAGCGGTACAAAGGCGGACGGCACCATGTACTCCGGCAATTGGCTTTGCAGATAGGCGCGCACGCTGTCGAGGTCGACAGGCTGATCAGCCCAAGTGAAATAGGCCGCCAGGCGCTTGTCGCCCGGTGCATCTTCGCGAGCCAGCACCACCACGTCCTGGATACCGACAAAGGTCGCCAGGCGCGCTTCGATCTCGCCCAGCTCGATGCGGAAACCGCGGATCTTCACCTGATCGTCATTGCGCCCGATGCAGTCCAGCAGGCCGTCCGCCGTCCAACGGCCAAGGTCGCCGGTGCGGTACATCAAGGCGTGCAAATTCAACGGATCCTGCACAAACTTATCAGCGGTCAGATCAGGTCGATTCAGATACCCCAAGGCCACGCCATCCCCGCCGATGCAGATTTCACCGGTCACGCCCACGGGCACTGGCTGAAGGTGCGCATCCAGCACATGAATCTGCGTGTTGGAAATCGGCCGACCAATCGGCACGCTGTCGGCATCCTCGGCCAGCGCGCGCACTTCATAGGTGGTGGCGTAGGTGGTGGTTTCGGTCGGCCCATAGCAATGCACCAGGCGCAACGCGGGCGCCTGGGCCAACAGGCTGCGGAAGGCGGCCGGGTCGGCGCGCTCGCCGCCGCACAGCAGAATGCGCAAGCCCGCCAGGGCCCGGGGGATCAATTGCACGTACTGGTTAAACAGGGCCGTGGTAACGAACAACACCGTTGCGTCCGCCAAAGCCACGCCGAAGGCTGCAGGATCCAGCAAGGTGGCGTGGTCGATCACCTGCACCTGGCCGCCGTTGAGCAGCGGGCCCCACACGTCCATGGTGCTGGCGTCGAATGCCGGGTTGGAGGCGAAGGCCACGCGGTCGCTGGCGTTGAAATCGGCGTAGCCATTGTTGATCACCAACCGCGTGATGCCGCGATGGGGCACCAACACACCTTTGGGCGTGCCGGTGGAACCGGAGGTGTACATGATGTACGCCACGCTGTCCGAGGATTGCGACAGGTCCGGGTTGTGGCTGGGCTGCGGGTCGAGGGCCAAGGTGTCCAGGTCCAACCGCTGTACACCGTATTCGACGGCGATATCGCCGCGGGTCAACAACCAGGCCGCGCCGCTGTCCTGCACCATGAAGCCCTGGCGCTCGGCGGGTGCGTTGATGTCCAGCGGCACATAGGCGGCAGCGCATTTGAGCACGGCCAGTTGGCTGATCAGCAGGTCCAGGCAGCGCGGCAGCAGGATCGCCACGTTATCGCCGGGACGCAGCCCAAGGCCCAGCAGGTGATGGGCCAGGCGATTGGCGCGGGTATTCAGCTCGCCATAGCTCAGTGACTGCCCGCCATGCAGCGCCGCCAATGCGCCAGGACGCGCCTGGGCCTGGGCTTCGAACAGGCGTTGCACCGTGTGTTCACGCGGGAATGGTCGCGTGGTGGCGTTGAACTCCAGTAGTTGCTGGCATTCGGCAGCAGGCAGGATTGGCAAGTGGCTGATGCCCATCGCGCTGCCCTGCTCCAACGCCTGCACCACCTGTTCCACGGCAACCTGCAAGTAGCCGCACAACCGGCACGCGCCCTGCCCCACGATTTTCAGGAAGAACCCCTCACCCAGGTCATCCACGCTCACTGACAGGCCGTAGTTACTGTGTTCTTCCGCCTTGAGCAGCCGAATGCCCTGCCATGCTTCGCTGGCAGCCTGCGGCGCACTGTGGCGATAATTGAACAGCGTGTCGAAGAGCGGCGTCGCCGCCGGCACGCCGCTGCAACGCTGGGCCAACGCCAGTGGCGCCTGCTCATGGCTGAGCAATTGGCTGAGGCGCGCATGCGTCGCGCGCAAGGCGTCGCGTACCGAGTGCTCACCCAGGTCGACCCGCAGCGGCAAGGTATTGATAAACACCCCCATGGCCCGCTCGGCGCCTTCACCGCCTTGCAGACGGCCGAGCATCACGCTGCCGAACACCACATTGTCGCGGCCCGAGACCTTGCCCAGCACCTGGGCCCAGGCCAGGTGCATCAGGCTGGCGGCGCTGACGCCGGATTGCCGGGCTTGGGTGCGCAGGCGTTGGCTCAAGTCCGCATCCAGAGGGCGTTGAATCTGCTCATTACCGCCCAGGCGTTCGACCTGGGTCGGCTCATCGATATCACCGAGCATTTCGCGGAAGAACGCTTCGTGGTCCTCTGCACCGACGCGGGTCTGGGCCACATAGTTGCGATACGGCACAGCCACGCCCAAGGTGTGTTGAGTGCCCATGAGGAACGCCTGCATCTCCTGTTGCAGGATCTCCAGGGCGATGTGGTCCATCACCAGGTGGTGGAACAGCAACGTGGCACTGTGCGCATTGACCACCAGGCGCATCAACGGCGCTTGCGCCAGATCAAGCCGTTCCGGCACCGCGCCGTGTTCGACGCGCAGCGACGCCTCGCGCCACACCACCTGCACCGGTTCTTCCAGGCCGTCCCAATGGAACGACGAACGCAGGATGTCATGGCGCTGGATCACCGCCTGCAAGGCCAGGGCGAACGCCTCCAGGCGCTGTTGGCTGTCGAATGCAAACTGCGCGCGCAGCACATAGTCGTCAGCACTCTGTACCGCACGATGGTGATACAGCATGCCGGCCTGCAACGGCGCCAACGGGTAGATGTCCTGCACATTGGTTGCGCCGCCCGGAATGCAGGCGACGATACGCTCGATAGCCGGCTGATCCAGTTGAATCAGCGGCAACATATCCGGGGTGATCGCGGTGCAATAAGGCGCAATGCGATTGACCGGCACCGCCACTTCCCGACCACCGCCCAAGGCCGCCGCCAAGGCTGACAAGGTCGGCTGGCCGAACAACACCTTCACATCCGCCGACAACCCGAGGCGGCGCATGCGCCCCATCAGGCTCACCGCGAGCAACGAGTGCCCGCCCAGTTCGAAGAAGTTGTCGTGACGGCCCACGCGCTCCACGTTGAGCAACTCGGCCCACAGGCTGGCCAAGGCGATTTCCGTGTCGCCCTGGGGCGCTTCGTATTCGCGCGCCACCACCGACTCCAGACCCGGCTCGGGCAAGGCCTTGCGGTCGAGCTTGCCGTTGGGGCTCAGGGGCAAGGTGTCGAGGTGCACGAAGATGGCCGGCACCATGAACTCCGGCAAATGCTGCAACAGGTGCGCGCGCAACGCGTCGATCTCGCTGAACACCCCGGTGTAGTAAGCGATCAAACGATTGTCGCGGGCGATCACGGCGGCTTCGTTGACCGGCGGATAGTCGGTGAGGCGCGACTGGATTTCCCCGAGTTCGATGCGCAGGCCACGGATCTTCACCTGGTCGTCATTGCGTCCCAGGTACTCGATCGTGCCATCCGCCAAGTAGCGGCCCACATCGCCGGTGCGATACAGGCGACCGTCGGTGAACGGGTCCTTGAGGAAACGCTCGGCGGTCAATTCAGGGCGGTTCAGGTAGCCGCGCGCCACTTGCACGCCGCCGATGAACAACTCGCCGACCACACCCAACGGCACCGGCTGCATCTGTGCATCGAGCACGTACATGCGGGTGTTGGCGATCGGTTTGCCGATCGGCGTGTTGTCCGGCGTTACCGGCCCGGCGCAGTTCCACGCGGTCACATCGACGGCGGCTTCGGTCGGGCCATACAGGTTGTGCAGTTCGCTGCCCGGCAATTGTTGCTTGAAGCGCCGCACCAGGCTACCCGGCAAGGCTTCGCCGCTGCACATCACACGCACCAACCCTTTGGCTTGGCTGACATCGCCATGTGCCAGGAACACGTCCAGCATCGACGGCACGAAGTGCAGCGTGGTGATCTGCTCGGCCGCAATCACGTCGCACAGGTACGCCGGGTCTTTATGGCCGCCAGGACGCGCCATCACCAGGCAAGCGCCGGTGAACAGCGGCCAGAAGAACTCCCACACCGACACGTCGAAGCTGAACGGGGTTTTCTGCAAGACACGATCATGGGCTTGCAAGCCATAGGCGTCCTGCATCCACAACAGGCGGTTGACCACGCCGGGATGGTCGTTGATCACGCCCTTGGGTTGGCCGGTGGAGCCGGAGGTGTAGATCACGTAGGCGCTGACGCCTTCTACACCGGGGTTGTCTTGACGTTGGTGCTGCCAGGTCGGCCGATCCAGATCGACCACCGGCACATCCCCCAACAACCCGCGTGTCGCGCCCTGGGCCAGCACCGTGACCGGCGCGCTGTCCTCCAGCATGTAGGCGATGCGCTCCAGCGGATACGCCGGGTCCAGCGGCACATAAGCAGCGCCGGCCTTGAGGATCGCGTACAGGCCGATGACCATCTCCAGGCCACGTTCCACACAGATCGCGACCCGCGAATCGGGCTGAACGCCGATTTCCAGCAGGTGATGTGCCAGCTGGTTGGCCCGTGTGTTCAGCTCCGCATAGGTCAATACCCGGTCATCCGCCTTGACGGCGATGGCATCCGGTGTCCGCGCCACCTGCTCTTCGAACATACCGTGCAAGGTCTGGTCGAGGTCGTAGGCCACCTCGGTGGCGTTGAAGTCGAACAGCAAATGCTGACGTTCACGCTCTTCCACCAGCGGCACCTGCTCCAGCACCGCCTGGTCGTTATCGACCATGGCCTGTAACACGCGGGTGAAATAGCCGACGTAACGCTGCACCGTCGACTCATCGAACAGCGCCACCGCGTACTCCAGCGCGCCGATGATCGTGCCCTGCACTTCGCTCAAGTCCAGGGACAAGTCGAACTTGGCAAAATGGCTGTTCTCGACGATGCCTTCCAGGGCCAGGTCGCCCAAGGCCAGGGTCGGCGCGCTGCTGTCCTGCCAGGTCAACAGCGTCTGGAACAGCGGGCTGTGGGCCAGGCTGCGCGGCGGCCGGGTGATTTCTACCACCTGCTCAAACGGCAGGTCTTGATGGGCCTGGGCTTCCAGCGCCAGCGCCTTGACCCGCGCCAGCAGCGCCTCGGTGCTCAGCTCGCCGGAGGTGTCGATGCGCACGGCCAGGGTGTTGACGAACAGCCCGATCAGCCCTTCCACCTCGCTGCGTGTGCGATTGGCGACCGGCGAGCCGATCACCACGTCCTGTTGCCCGGACAGCCGCGCCAGCAGGGATGCCCATGCGCTCATCAAGGTCATGTACACCGTGGTGCCGTGGCGTTGGCTCAAGGCCTTGAGCCCGGCGGTGAGGCGTTCGTCCAGGCGTACCTCGACACTGCTGCCGGCGTAGTCCTGTTGCGCAGGGCGCGGGCGATCAGTCGGCAAAGTGAGCAAGGCCGGCGCACCGGCCAGCGCCTGCTGCCAATAGGTGCTCTGGCGATGCAGCACTTCGCCGCTGAGCCACAGGCGTTGCCATACGGCGAAATCGCCGTACTGGATCGGCAGCGGCGGCAATGGATCGGGCTGGCCGTGGCTGAAGGCTTGATACAACGCCATCAATTCGCGGGTGAGCACGCCCATGGACCAGCCATCGGAAACGATATGGTGCAGGGTCAGCAGCAGCACATGGTGATCGTCGGCCATGACCACCAGGCGCCCGCGCAGCAGCGGGCCACGCTCCAGGTCGAACGGCGCCGAGGCCTCGCCGTGGATCAACGCATCCAGCGCCTGCTGGGGTTGCGGGTGGCGGCGCAGGTCCTGCACTTGCAGGGGCAGCACGTCTTCGGCGGGCACAATCAGCACCTGGGCGTCATCGCCATGCTGGGCGAAGCGGCTGCGCAGGGTTTCGTGGCGCGCGACGATACGGGCGAGCGCCCGTTGCAGCGCCTCGACATGCAACTGCCCACGCAAACGCAGGCCGATAGGAATGTTGTAGGCGGTGTTGGCGCCTTCCATCAGCGCCAGGAACCACAGGCGCTGCTGGGCAAAGGACAGCGGCACCTGCTCATCACGATTGGCCGGCAGGATATCCGGCAAGGTGCTGCGGCCGGACCGGGCCAGCACCTCGGCAACGGCCGCCAGTTCGGCATTGGCAAACAAATCGCCGAGCAGCAACTCGACGCCCAGGCGCTGGCGGATCTGCGAGACCATGCGCATCGCCAACAACGAGTGCCCGCCCAGTTCGAAGAAGTGATCACGACGCCCGACGCGCTCGATGTGCAGCACATCGGCCCAGATCTGCGCCAGCACGCTTTCGATTTCGCCTTCGGGTGCCGCGTATTCGCGGGTAAACACGGCGGCCATGTCCGGCGCCGGCAACGCCTTGCGGTCAAGCTTGCCGTTCGCGGTCAGGGGCAACGCGTCCAGCTTCACGTAGGCGACCGGGACCATGTAGTCCGGCAGGTGCGCTACCAAATGGGCGCGGATATCGCCCACAGCCAACGGGTCGAGTTGGCGGCTTTCGGTGAAATACGCCACCAGCCGTTCTTCCCGCACCAGTACCACAGCTTCCTGGATGCCTGCCACTTGGTTGAGCTGGGTTTCGATTTCGCCCAGTTCGATGCGCATGCCGCGAATTTTTACCTGGTCATCATTGCGTCCCAGGTACTCGATGTTGCCGTCCGGCAGCCAGCGCGCCAGGTCGCCAGTGCGGTACATGCGCCCGGCGTTGAACGGGTCTTGCAGGAAGCGTTCGGCAGTGAGTTCCGGGCGGTTCAGGTAACCCCGCGCCACGCCGTTGCCGCCCACGTACAACTCACCGGCCACGCTCAATGGGACGGGACGCTGTTGCTCATCGAGCAGGTAGACCGTGGCATTGGCGATGGGCTTGCCGATATGCAGCGGCTGGCCGGCCTCGACCTTGCCCGAGGTGGCAACCACGGTGGCCTCGGTCGGCCCGTAGTTGTTGATCAAGTCAAAGCGCTGCGCCCGGCCGAACTGGCGCAGGCGATCGCCACCGATCAGCAAGGTGCGCAGCGTCGGATGCTCGATCTGCTGGCTGAAGGCGTACTCGGCCACCGGCGTGGGCAGGAAGCACACGTCCAACGGCTGCGCGCACCACCAGGCCAACAACGCGTCGATATCTTCGGCGCCGTCATGGGCCGGGGGCAGGTGCAGCGTCGCGCCCACACACAGCGCCGGCCAGACTTCCCAGGCCATCGCATCAAAGCCGAACCCGGCGACGCTGGCCGTGTGGCGCCCGGCGCGCAGGTCGAAAGCGTTGCAGTGCCAGTCCACCAGGTTGGCCACGGTGTGATGCTCCACCATCACGCCTTTGGGCAGGCCGGTGGAGCCGGAGGTGTAGATCACATAGGCGAGGTTGGACGGGGTGACTGCCACCGTGGGGTTACTCGCCGAATGATGCTGCCAGGTGTAGCGGTCAAGGTTGATCACCGGCACGTCAAGGGCCGGCAAGCGCGCCAGCAAGGCGTGCTGGGTCAACACTGCCACCGGGGCGCTATCGGTCAACAGGTACGTGAGGCGCTCGGCCGGGTGCGACGGGTCTACCGGCACATAACAGGCGCCGGCCTTGAGGATTGCCAGCAAACCGGCCAGGGTGTCCAGGCCACGGCGCGCAACGATAGCAACCCGGTCGTCCGGCTTGACCCCCAGCGCCAGCAGGTGATGGGCCAGCAGGTTGGCTTGCTGGTTGAGTTCGGCATAGGTCAGCTGACGGTCCGAATGCACAGCGGCAATCGCGTCCGGCGTGAGCGCGGCCTGGGCTTCGACGCGTCCGTGCAGCGTGGTGCCCTGGGGGAAATCCGCTTGGGTGGCGTTGAAGTGTTCCAGCAGCAAACGCTGTTCATCGGCAGGCAGCACCGAGACTTGGTTGAGCGCGGTGTGCGGCGCCTGCTCCAGCGCGGTCACCAGGTTGTCCAGGGCGGTTTGCAGGTAGGCGCAGACACGCTGTGGATCGACCTGGGTGGTCGCCAGCAGACGCAGGATAAACCCTTCGCCCAGGTCGTCCACGCTCAGGGTCAACGGGTAGTTGGTGCGCTCATCCGAACGCAATGTCTCGATGCCCTGCCACGCCGCCACGGCTTCGCTGTTGGTGCCGGTGCCGCTGTGGCGATAGTTGAGCAACGCGCTGAACAACGGCGTCGGCGCCACCACGCCACTGCACCGTTGCGCCAGCGCCAGGGGCGCGTGTTCGTGGCGCAACAGCGCGGTGAGGCGCGTGTGGGTGGCCTTGACCGCGCTGCGCAGGTCGTCGCCAGCCACGTCCACGCGAAACGGCAAGGTGTTGATGAAGATCCCCAAGGCGCGGTCCGTGGCATGCCCGCCTTGCATGCGGCCCATCAGCACGGTGCCGAACACTACTTGGGATTTGCCGGCCAGTACGCTCAGTACCTGGGCCCAGCCCAGGTGGAACAGGCTGGCAACGCTGACGCCCAGCGCTCGAGCCTGCGCGCGCAGGCGCTGGTTGAGTGCGTCCGACAGCGGCCAATCCAGTTCATTGATGTCACGGCCATCGCCCTGCACATCCTGCAAGCCGAAGGGCAAGGTCGGCTCGACCACATCGCCGAGCATCTGCCGGAAAAACGCCTCGTGTTGCTGCTCGCTGACACCCAGCCGCGCCTGTGCAACATAGTTGCGAAACGGCACGGCGTGACCCAGTTGCCCGGCGTGGCCTTGCAGGAACGCCTGCATTTCATGGCGCACCACTTCCAGGGCACTGTGGTCCAGGGCCATGTGATGGAACAGCAGCATCGCGACGATGCGCCCCTGCGCCGGGTCCTTCGCCCAGGCCAGGCGCATCAACGGCGCCTGGGTCACGTCCAGCCGGAAATGGCGAGCGTCGAACCGCGCGTGCAGTTGGGCAGCAATATCACCGTCGGCCGGGTCGAGTTCCAGTGCCTGCACCGGCAGCTGCGCGCTGCGCCACACCACTTGCGACGGCTGTTGCAATCCGTCCCAGACCACGCCGGTGCGCAGGATGTCGTGACGGTCGATCACTCCTTGCAGGGCCAGGGCAAACGCCTCGAAACGCTCGACACTGTCGAAGGCGAATTGCGACTGCATCACATAGGGGTCGCCCTGCTCGGTGCTGACGTGGTGAAACAGGATGCCTTCCTGCAGCGGCGCCAGCGGGTAGATGTCCTGGATATTCGCCACGCCACCGTCGACCGTGGCGACGATACGGTCGATCTCCTCCTGGCTCAGCTCGGACAGGGTCAACATGGCCGGCGTGATCCGTTCGGCGTTGGCCGGGATGCCATTGGCCGGCACCTCGTTGGCGGCCGAATACTCGCCGGCCTTGATCAGCTCGATCAACGCCGGCTTGTGTTCGCGCAAGGCGGCAAGAATCATCGGATCGCTCAGCGCTTGTTTGTTGCCTTGCACCGACAACTGCTCGCCCTTGAGCGCGAGTTGCACGTCCTTGGTTTTCAGCGTCGCCAGCAGTTCGAGAATGCTCACAGGACGATCTCCATTCGTTCAGTCATCGCGGCGTAGCCAGCCAGGGTCGGCTGTTCGAACAACGCACGCACATCGGCTTCCATGCCTTCCTGGCGCAAGCGCCCGATCAAGCTCACGGCGAGCAGCGAGTGCCCGCCCAATTCAAAGAAATTGTCCTGGCGCCCTACCCGCTCCACGCCGAGCAGTTCGGCCCAGAGCTGCGCCAGGAGCATTTCGGTGTCGCCCACCGGGGCCTCGTACTCGCGCACGGTCAAGGCTTCGTTGCCCGGCGCAGGCAGTGCCTTGCGGTCGAGCTTGCCGTTGGGGCTCAACGGCAACGCGTCGAGGTGCACGAACAGCGCGGGCACCATAAAGTCCGGCAGGTTTTGCAGGAGGTGTTCGCGCAACTCAGTGACCCGCGCGCCAGTGTAGTAGGCGACGAGCCGGTCATCGCGGGCCACCACCGCGGCCTCGTTGACCTGCGGATGTTCCAGCAGTCGCGCCTGGATCTCGCCCAGCTCGATACGCAAGCCACGGATCTTCACCTGGTCGTCGTTGCGGCCCAGGTACTCGATAGTGCCGTCGGGCAGGTAACGCCCCAGGTCGCCGGTGCGGTAAAGGCGGCCATCGGTGAACGGGTCCTTGAGGAAACGTTCGGCGGTCAACTCAGGACGATTGAGGTAACCGCGCGCCACCTGCACGCCGCCGATGAACAACTCGCCCACCACGCCCAGGGGCACTGGCTGCATCTGTGCATCGAGCACATACATCCGGGTGTTGGCGATGGGTTTGCCAATCGGTGTGTTGTCCGGCACGTCCGGGCGCGCGCAGTTCCAGGCGGTCACGTCGACGGCGGCTTCGGTCGGGCCGTACAGGTTGTACAGGCCGATGCCCGGCAGTTGCTGCTTGAAGCGTCTCACAAGACTGCCCGGCAAGGCTTCGCCGCTGCACATCACCCGTTGCAGACCGTCCGCCTGGCTGACATCGCCGTGGGCCAGGAATACGTCGAGCATCGACGGTACAAAGTGCAGCGTGGTGATCTGTTCAGCGGCGATCACCTCGCACAGATAGGCCGGGTCTTTATGCCCGCCAGGACGCGCCATGACCAGGCAAGCACCCGTGAACAGCGGCCAGAAGAATTCCCACACCGACACGTCGAAGCTGAACGGGGTTTTCTGCAACACCCGGTCGTGGGCCTTGAGGCCGTAGGCGTCCTGCATCCACAACAGGCGGTTGACCACGCCAGGATGGTCGTTGATCACGCCCTTGGGCTGGCCGGTGGAGCCGGAGGTGTAGATCACGTAGGCGCTGAGCGCCTGCACCTGTGGGTTATCGATAGATTGGTGCTGCCAGGTCGGACGGTCCAGATCGATCACCGGCGCGTCGCCCAGCAAACCACGCGTAGCGCCTTGGGCCAGCACCGCAACAGGCGCGCTGTCTTCCAGCATGTAGGCGATACGTTCCAGCGGATACGCCGGGTCCAGCGGCACATAGGCGGCACCGGCCTTGAGGATCGCGTACAGCCCGACCACCATGTCCAGGCCGCGCTCCACGCAGATCGCGACCCGCGAATCGGCTTGAACGCCCATTTCGATCAGGTGATGCGCCAGCTGGTTGGCTTGCGCATTCAATTCGGCGTAGGTCAATGCCAGCTCACCTGCCTTGACGGCGATGACGTCCGGTGTGCGCGTCACTTGTGCTTCAAACAGGCCGTGCAGGGTCTGGTCGAGGTCATAGGCCACCTCGGTGGCGTTGAAACCCGACAGCAGTTGCTGACGCTCCTGAGCCTCCAGCACCGGCAGGCGATTGACCGCCAACTGCGGCGCCTGCTCCAGCGCGTCGACCAGCCCTTGCAAGGTCACCTGCAGGTAACCGCAGAGGCGTTGCGCGCCAATCGACTGCGCGGTCATGGCAGTGAGGCGGAAGCCGTCGCCCTGGTCGTCCACGTTCAGCGTCAACGGGTAGTTGGTGCGCTCCTCGCTGGCCAGGGTCTGGATGCCTTCCCAAGCCTGGGACACCGGCGCCTGTTGGCTGTCGCTGTGGCGATAGTTGAGCATCGCGCTGAACAACGGCTGCGGCGCGGCGACACCGCTGCAACGCTGGGCCAGGGCGAGAGATGCGTGTTCATGCCCGAGCAACGCGGTCAATCGCGCATGGGTCTGCTTGACCGCCACGCGCACGCCACTGCCATCAATGTCCACACGCAGCGGCAAGGTGTTGATGAACATGCCTAGCGCGCGATCACTGCCTTTGCCGCCTTGCATGCGCCCCAGCAGCACGGTGCCGAACACCACGTTTTCCTGGCCGGAAGTGCTGGCGAGGACTCGCGCCCAGGCCAGGTGGAACAGGCTGGCGGCACTTACGCCGAGTAAACGCGCCTGGGTCCGCAGGCGCTGGTTGAGGGTCGGGGCCAGGTTCAGTTGGACCTCTTCGATGGCATTGCCGTCGCCGCGCACGTCCTGCAGGCCGAAGGGCAAGGTCGGTTCGCTGATATCGGCGAGCATTCCACGGAAGAACTGCTCATGTTCCTCTTCGCTGACGCCAAGCCGCGCCTGGGCCACGTAGTTGCGGTAAGGCGTGGCGTCACCGGCAGGCTGTGGTTGCCCAAGCAGGCTGGCTTGCATCTCGTGGCGCACGCCGTCGAGGGCGGTGTGGTCGAGGGCAATGTGGTGGAACAACAGGATCGCAACCACGCGCTGATTGGCCGGGTCCGGCGCGTACACCAGGCGTATCAGCGGCGCCTGATTCATCGCCACACGGTACTGGCGCGGGTCGAAACGCTGGTGCAACTGGTCGATCTCATCCGCCTGCACCTGCAAGCGGGCCTTGCGCCACACCACTTGCAGCGGCTGGGCCAGGCCTTCCCAGACCACGGCGGTGCGCAGAATGTCGTGACGGTCGATCACCTGTTGTAGCGCCTGGGCGAAGGCATTCAAGCGGTCGAGGCTGTCGAACGCCAGGTGCGATTGCAGCAGGTAAGGGTCGCCCTGCCCTGCGCTGATGTGGTGGTAGAGAATGCCCTCCTGCAGCGGCGCCAGTGGGTAGATGTCCTGCACATTGGCGGCGCCACCGGGCACCTGGGCGACGACGTGGTCGATGGTCGATTGGTCGAGTTGCACCAGGGACAACAAATCCGGGGTGATGCGCTGGCAACCCGTAGGAATGCGATTGTCCGGCACCGACACATCGCGCCCACTGCCCACGGCAGCCGCCAGCGCCGCCAGGGTCGGCTGGCTGAACAGCACGCGCACATCGGCACTCAGGCCGACCTGGCGCATGCGTTCGATCAGGCTGACGGCGAGCAACGAATGGCCGCCCAGCTCGAAGAAATGGTCATGGCGCCCGACCTGCTCCACTTGCAGCACCTCCGCCCAAATACGCGCCAGGGTGCTCTCAACCTCGCCTTGAGGTGCTGCGTACTCGCGAGTCAGCAACGCCGCCTGATCCGGTTCCGGCAACGCCTTGCGGTCGAGCTTGCCGTTGGCGGTCAGGGGCAATGCGTGCAGCTTCACGTAGGCGACCGGCACCAGGGCATCCGGCAACTGGGCTTGCAGTTGCGCGCGCAGGGTGTCGATATCCACCGGTTGTTGCTCGGTGAGCCAGGCAATCAAGCGCCCTTCGCGCACCAGCACCACCGCTTCGCCGACGCCATCCAGTGCGGCCAGGCAGCTTTCGATTTCACCCAGTTCAACCCGCACGCCACGCACTTTCACCTGGTCATCGTTACGCCCCAGGTACTCGATATTGCCATCGGGCAACCAGCGCGCCAGGTCACCGGTGCGGTACATGCGGCCTTCGTTGAACGGGTCTTGCAGGAAGCGTTCGGCACTCAGGTCCGGACGGTTCAGGTAACCGCGCGCCACGCCACTGCCGCCGACGTACAACTCGCCCGCCACCCCTACCGGCACCGGACGCAAGTGCGCGTCCAGCAGGTAGACGCTGGCATTGGCGATCGGCCGGCCGATATGCAGCACCTGCCCGGCGCGCACGCGGCCGGAGGTGGCAACTACCGTGGCTTCGGTGGGGCCGTAGTTGTTGATCACTGCAAAGCGGCGTTCCTGGGTGAACTGGCGCAGGCGATCACCACCAATCAGCAGAATGCGCAACGTGGGGTGTTGCAGGTTCTGGCTGAAGGCGTACTCGGCCACAGGCGTTGGCAGGAAGCTGACGTCCAGCGGTTGCGCCAGCCACCAGGCGAGCAGCTCATCGATGTTTTCATTGCCCACATCGGCCGGTGGCAGATGCAGGGTGGCACCCACGCACAGCGCCGGCCAGACCTCCCAGGCCATCGCATCAAAACCGAAACCGGCGACGCTGCTGGTGTGGCCCGTCGCATCCAGACCAAAGGCCTCGCAGTGCCAGTGCACCAGGTTTTCCACGGTGCGGTGTTCCACCATCACACCTTTGGGCTGGCCGGTGGAGCCGGAGGTGTAGATGACGTAAGCCAAGTGCGCCGGGGTCAACGCGCTGAGTTGCGGGTTGCTGACGGCCTGCTGCTGCACGCGCGGATCGTGCAGGTCGAGGGTGGCAACCCCGCCCAACAGGTCGCGGGTACTGGCTTCGGCCAACACCGCCACGGGCGCACTGTCTTGCAGCAAGTAAGCGATGCGCTCGGCGGGATACGCCGGGTCGATAGGCACGTAGCCGGCACCGGCCTTGAGGATGCCCAGCAAGCCCACCAGCATCTGCGGGCCGCGACGGCAGCACAGGGCGACGCGATCGTCGGGCTGCACGCCCTGTTGCAACAGATGATGGGCCAACTGGTTGGCGCGAATATTGAGCTGCTGGTAGGTCAGCGATTCGCCGTCTTGCACCACGGCGATGGCGTGAGGTTGGCGCTCGGCCTGGATCTCGAAAGCCCCATGCACCGTGTGGCCCCTGGGGAAATCGCTAGCGGTGGCATTGAACTCGCGCAGCAAGGTTTCACGCTCCGCTGCCGGCAGGATCGGCAATTGACTGAGTGGGGTCTTGGGTGCGTTTTCCAGCGTGTCGACCAACTGCTCGATGGCGCTATGCATGTAGGCACACAGCCGCTGGGCGCCGATCTGCGGCAGCGCCAATACGGTCAGGCCGAAGCCCTCACCCAGGTCATCCACACTCAACGTCAGCGGGTAGTTGCTGCGTTCCTCACCACCGAGCAGTTGCACCCCTTCCCAGATGCCATGGCCGTCGCGAGCCATTTCGGCAGGCGTGCTGTGGCGGTAGTTGAGCAAGGCACTGAACAGCGGCGAGGCATTCGCCACGCCGCTGCAACGCTGGGCCAGCGCCAGGGACGCATGTTCGTGGCCAAGCAAGGCGCTCAAGCGCCCATGGGTCGCCTTGACCGCAACCGCAGCCGGCGCCGCCACATCGACCCGCAACGGCAAGGTGTTGATGAACATGCCCAGCGCACGGTCGGCGCCGTCACCGGCTTGCATGCGGCCCATCAATACAGTGCCGAATACCACGTCGTCACGCCCAGACACCAGGCCCAGTACCTGCGCCCAGGCCAGGTGCATCAGGCTTGCCGCGCTGACGCCCAACTGCCGCGCCTGTTCGCGTACCCGCTGGGCCAGGGCTGCATCCACCGGCCATTCGGCTTCTTCGATGTCACGTCCGTCGCCCTGCACGTCTTGCACACCGAACGGCAGGGTCGGCTCATCCACGTCGGCGAGCATGTCGCGGAAGAACGCTTCGTGCTCCTCCATGCTGACACCCAGCCGCGCCTGGGCCACGTAGTTGCGGAACGGCGCCGCCTCGGGCAAGTCCTGCGCCTGGTTGAACAGGAACGCGCGCATCTCCTGGCCCACTACTTCCATGGCGGTGTGGTCCAGCGCCAGGTGGTGGAACAGCAGGATCGCCGCGACGCGGTTGTGTTGCGGATCCTGGGCGTAAACCATGCGCAGCAGCGGCGCCTGGGTGATATCCAGGCGGTAATGGCGGGCGTCGAAGCGCGCGTGCAATTGTTCGATGATGCCTCCGTCTGCCGGGTCCAGATCGACCTCTTGGACCACCAACTGCGCCTCACGCCAAACCACCTGTACCGGGCTGTCCAGCCCTTCCCAGACCACGCCGGTACGTAAGATGTCATGGCGGGCCACCACCTTTTGCAATGCGCCCATGAACGCGTGCAGGCGCTCGATACTGTCGAATGCCATGCGCGATTGAAGCAGGTACGGATCACCCTGCTCGGCACTGATGTGGTGGTAAAGAATGCCTTCCTGCAGCGGCGCCAGTGGGTAGATATCCTGCACGTTCGCCGCACCGCCCGGCACGTTCGCGACGATACGCGTAATAGCCGTCGGGTCGAGCTGTACCAGCGTGAGCATGGACGGCGTGATCTGGGTGCAACCCGCTGGAATGCCGTTGGCCGGCACCACGACTTCCCGGCCACTGCCCACGGCCGCGGCCAGCGCCGCCAGGCTTGGCTGGCTGAACAACACACGTACGTCGCAGCTCAGGCCGACCTGGCGCATGCGCTCGATCAAGCTGACCGCCAGTAATGAATGCCCGCCCAACTCAAAGAAGTGATCGTGACGGCCCACGCGGTCGAGCTTGAGCACGTCCTGCCAGATCTGCGCCAGCTGGGTTTCCACTTCGCCTTCCGGCGCTTCGAAGCCACGGCTGAGCAGCGCACTCTGGTCCGGCACCGGCAGGCCCTTGCGGTCGAGCTTGCCGTTGGCGGTCAGCGGTAGCAGCTCCAGCCACACATAAGCCGACGGCACCATGTAATCCGGCAGGTGGCCTTGCAGGTGGGCGCGCAGTGTTTCGATGTTCAATGGTTCACTGGCGGTGTAGTAGGCCACCAGGCGCTTGTCGCCGGGCTCGTCTTCACGGGCCAAGACCACAGCGTCTTTTACGCCGGGGAAGCTGGCCAGGCAGGTCTCGATCTCGCCCGGTTCGATCCGGAAACCACGGATCTTCACCTGCAGGTCATTGCGCCCCTGGTACAGCAAGGTGCCGTCGACCTGCCAACAGGCCAGGTCACCGGTGCGGTACAGCAAGCCTTCACCAAACGGGTTCGGGATGAATTTTTCGGCAGTCAATTGCGGCTGGTTCAGATACCCCTTGGCCACGCCCGCGCCACCGATATACAGCTCGCCCACCACACCCAACGGTACGGGTTGCTGGCGCGGGTCCAGCACGTAGGCCTGGGCATTGGCAATCGGTCGACCGATGGGAATACCGCCCTCGCCCACCGAGGTGATCTCGAAGGTGGTGGAAAAGGTGGTGGCTTCGGTGGGACCGTAGCCGTTGAGCAGGTGCTGGGGTTTGCCGTGTTCAAGTACGCGGCCAATCACCTGCGGGTCGAGCACATCGCCGCCAACAATCAGGTAGCGCAGTTGGCGGAACACCGGCATCAGCGCGTCGGCGTACTGGTGGAACAGCCCGGCGGTCATCCACAACACGCTGACGGATTGCTCCTGCAATAACGACGCAAACGCCGCCTGGGACAGCAGCACCGCATGCTCGACCACCACCACGCAGCCACCGTTGAGCAACGGCGCCCACACGTCGAGGGTGCTCGCATCGAACGCCGGGTTGGAGGCGAACGCCACGCGGTCGCGCGCGTTGAACTCGGCGTAACCGTTGTTGAGCACCAGCCGCGAGATCGCACGGTGCGGCACTTGCACGCCTTTGGGCGCCCCGGTGGAGCCGGAGGTGTAGAGGATGTAGGCGACGCTGTCGGCAGACTGCCGCAGTTCAGGGTTACGCGGCGACTGGGCGTCCAGGTTCAGGTCCGCCAGGTTGTTGAGCACCCGGTGCGCACCGCTGTCCTGCACGATAAACGCCTGGCGCTCGACCGGCGCGTTGACGTCCAGGGGCACATACACCGCGCTGCACTTGAGGATCGCCAGTTGGCAGACCAGCAGATCGAGGGAACGCGGCAGTGCGATCGCCACGCTTTCGCCCGGTTGCACGCCCTGGTTGAGCAAGTGATGGGCCAGGCGGTTGGCACGCCGGTTGAGGTCGCGGTAGCTCAAGGACAACTGGCCATGCACCGCCGCCACGGCTTCCGGACGGGCCAGCGCCTGGGCTTCGAACAGCTGGTGTACGGTGAGCTGCGACGGGTATTCACGGGCGGTGGCGTTGAAGTCCACCAGCAACTGATGGCGCTCGGTAGCCGGCAGGATCGAGACTGCCTGCAACGGCGTGGTCGGCGCCTGCTGCAATGCGGTCACCAGGTGGCGCAGCGCGGTGAGCATGTAGTCGCCCACGCGTTGCACATCCAGGGTCGCCACGCCTTGGACCGTCAGCGCAAAACCTGTGCCCAGGTCATCGACGTTGAGTACCAGCGGGTAATTGCTGCGCTCTTCGGAACTGAGAATCTGGATGCCGGAGGCGGCGAATGGGCTGTCCCCCGGTGCTTCCCCCGGTGCACTGTGGCGATAGTTGAGCAAGGTGCTGAACAGCGGCAGTGAACCCGGCACGCCGCTGCAACGCTGGGCCAGGGACAACGAGGCGTGCTCATGCCCGAGCAATTGCGCCAGGCGCGCATGGGTGGCACGCACGCCGGCTTGCACGCCGACCGTGCCGAGGCTGACCCGCAGCGGCAAGGTATTGATGAACATGCCCAGCGCGCGGTCGGCGCCCTCGCCGCCCTGCATGCGGCCGAGCAACACGGTGCCGAACACCACGTCCTGTTGGCCAGACACCTGCCCCAGCACCTGGGCCCAGGCCAAATGCACCAGGCTGGCGGTACTCACCCCCAGTTGCCGCGCCTGTTCGCGCAAGCCCAGGCTGAGCGCCGGCTCCAGCGGCAGGTGGGCGTCGAGGATCCCACTGCCGTCGCCATTCACGTCCTGCAGGCCGAAGGCCAAGGTCGGCTCATCGATATCGCCGAGCATTTCACTGAAGAACGCTTCGTGCTGCGCCTGGCTGACCCCAAGTCGCGCCTGGGCCACGTAGTTGCGGTACTGCACGGCGTCCGGCAGTTGCGCACTGTTGCCAGACAGGCTGGCGCTCATTTCGTCCACCAACACCTGCAATGCGGTGTGGTCCAGCAGGATGTGGTGCAACAACAGGATGCCGACAAAACGGCCCTGCTCTTGCGAGTAGGCGAAGCGCATCAGTGAAGCGCGGCTCAAATCGAGGCGGAAGTGACGCGGGTCGAAGCGTTGTTGCAGTTGGGCAAGCGACTCGTCGCTACGCTCAACGGCCAGTGCTGCCTGGCGCAAGACCACCTGCACCGGCTCGTTGAGGCCTTCCCAGAGAATCGCGGTGCGCAGGATATCGTTGCGCTCGATCACGCTGTGCAATGCCTGGATGAACGCGTCCACCGCCGCCTGATCATTGAAACTGAACTGCACCTGCAACACGTAGGGATCACCCTCGGTGGTCGCCAGGTGGTGGTAGAGAATGCCGGCCTGCAACGGCGCCAGGCCGTAGATATCCTGCACGTTGCTGATGCCGCCGGGTACGTTCTCGATGATGTGGTCAAGCGCCGCCTGGTCCAGTTCCACCAAGGGCACCATGTCCGGAGTGATGTGCTGGCTGGCCTGGGTAATCAGGTTGGCCGGGACCTGCACCTCCTGTTGCCCACCCACAGCGGCGGCGAGTGCCGCCAGGGTCGGCTGGCCGAACAGCACGCGCACGTCGGCGCTGAGGTCGACCTGGCGCATGCGCTCGATCAGCTTGACCGCCAACAGCGAATGGCCGCCCAGTTCGAAGAAGTTGTCGTCACGGCCGACCTGATCGAGCTTGAGCAAGTCTTGCCAGATCGTGGCGATGGCGGTTTCCACCGCGCCTTGTGGCGCTGTATAGCCGCGACGGGCCAGGGCGTCGGCATCCGGCGCGGGGAGTGCCTTGCGGTCGAGCTTGCCGTTGGTGGTCAACGGGAATTTGTCCATCTGCACAAAGGCGCTGGGCACCATGTGCTCGGCCAGGCTCAGCAGCAGGTGGTCACGCAGGTCGGCGGCCTGCCATTCGCCTCTGGCGATCACGTAGGCCACCAGGCGCTTGTCACCCGGCTCGTCTTCACGGGCGATGACCACCGCGTCACGCACGCCAGGGGCCGTGGTCAGGCGCGCTTCGATCTCGCCCAGTTCGATGCGGAAACCGCGGATCTTCACCTGGTCATCGTTACGGCCCAGGTATTCGACGCTGCCGTCGGCCAGCAGGCGGCCGAGGTCGCCGGTCTTGTACAGGCGCTGGCCGGTGGCCGGGTCGGCCAGGAAACGCTCGGCAGTCAGCGCTTCACGGTTGAGGTAACCGCGCGCCACCCCGGCGCCGCCGACGTACAACTCACCGACCACCCCCAACGGCAGCGGCTCGCGACGCGCATCCAGCACGTACAACTGCAAATCGGGAATACGCACGCCAATCGGGCTGACGCCGACCAATTGCGCATCCGCCGCTTCCAGGGCGCGATAGGTCACGTGCACGGTGGTTTCGGTGATGCCATACATGTTCACCAGTTGCGTCCCGGCGTTGATCGCCCGGGCGTACCACGGTTTGAGCATGCCCGGCTCCAGCGCCTCGCCGCCGAAAATCACCTGGCGCAAGGAGTGGGATTGCGGGTTCTGGCCTTGCGCAGCAATCAACTGGCGGAAGGCACTCGGGGTCTGGTTGAGGATGCTCACGCCCGCTTCACACAGCAGCGAATAGCATTCATCCGGCGAACGGCTGACCAGTTGCGGCACGATCAGCAACTGGCCGCCGTGCATCAGCGCGCCCCAGATTTCCCACACCGAGAAATCGAAGGCGAACGAGTGGAACAACGCCCACACATCGTTGGCGTTGAACCCGAACCAATGCTCGGTGGCCGTGAACAATCGCGCCACCTGGCGGTGTTCGATCATCACGCCCTTGGGCTGGCCGGTGGAGCCAGAGGTGTAGATCACGTAAGCCAGGTGGGCCGGGCTGACCGGGACCCGTGGGTTGATGAGGGACTCATCGCGCAAGCCATTGAGGTCGATCTGCGGCAGGTCGCCGACCAGGTGACGCGTATTGGCTTGCACCAGCACGGCCACAGGCGCGCTATCCGCCAAGGTATAAGCGATGCGCTCCAGCGGATAGGCTGGGTCAATCGGCACATAGCCAGCGCCCGCCTTGAGGATGCCGAGCAAGCCAATGATCATCTCTGGGCCGCGCTCCACGCAGATCGCCACGCGGTCATCCGGGCAGATGCCTTGGGCCAGCAAGCGATGGGCAACCTGGTTGGCGCGCTCGTTGAGTTGGCGGTAGGTGAGGCGCTGGTTGTCGAAGCGCAAGGCGATGGCTTCGGGCTGGGCGGCGGCGTGGGTTTCAACTTGCTGATGGATCAGGGCGGTGTCGGCGTAGTGCGCGGGGCTTTGATTGAGGCTGTGCAGCAGGGTGTGGCGTTCGGTGTCGGGCAGGATATTCAGGCCGCTGAGCGGCATGTCCGGTCGTTGCTCCAGGGCATCAGCCAGGCTTGCCAGGGCGGTGTGCAGGAAAGTGGCAACCCGTTCGGCACCGATGGACGCGTCGACCATCACGGTCAGCGCGAAATCCTCCCCCAGGTCATCGACGTTGACCGTCAGCGGGTAGTTGGTGCGCTCCTCGGCGCCCAGTACACGGATGCCCTCAGCGACTTCGATCACCTCGGCCATGTCCGTGGCGGCGCTGTGGCGGTAGTTGAGCATGGCACTGAACAACGGCGTCGGTGCGGCCACGCCACTGCAACGCTGAGCCAGCGCCAGGGATGCATGTTCGTGGTTGAGCAAGGTGGTGAGGCGTTCATGGGTGGCCTTGACCCCGGCACGCACGCCCTGTTCGCCCACATCCACACGCAGGGGCAAGGTGTTGATGAACATGCCCAGGGCTCGTTCACCGCCCTCGCCCGCGCCCATGCGGCCGAGCATCACGGTGCCGAACACCACTGCGTCACGCCCGGAAACCACGCCCAAAACGCGGGCCAGCGCCAGGTGCATCATGCTGGCCACGCTGACGCCTAGGGGGCGTGCCAGGGTACGCAGGCGGCGGCTCAGTAAGCTGTCGACGGGGATGCGGGCCTCGTCGATGCCCAGGCCGTCACCCTGTACGTCCTGCAAACCGAAAGGCAGCGTCGGCTCATCGATATCCGCCAGCATCTCGCGGAAGAACGCCTCGTGGGCCTGCTCGCTGACGCCATGGCGTACCTGGGCGATGTAGCTGCGAAACGGCACCGGCTCCCCGGCCTGGGCGTGCTCGCCGGCCAGGTACAGCTGGATTTCATGGCGCACCACGTCCAGGGCGGTGTGGTCGAGAATGGTGTGGTGGAACAGCAGGGTCGCGGCCACCCGCCCAGTGAGCGAATCCTCGGCAAACACCAGGCGCAGCAACGGCGCCTGGCCCAGGTCCATACGATAACTACGCGGATCGAAATCAACCGCCTCGCATGACAGGACCGCCTTGCGCCACACCACCTGCAACGGCTCATCGAGACGTTCCCAGACCATGGAGGTACGCAGGATGTCGTGGCGATCGATCACCCATTGCAGCGCTTCGGCAAAGGCCTCCAGACGCCCACGGTTGTCGAACTCGAACTGCGCGTGCAACACGTACGGATCGCCCTGCTCCGCCGACAGATGGTGGTAAAGCATGCCTTCCTGGAGCGGCGCCAGTGGGTAGATATCCTGCACGTTAGCCGCGCCGTCGGGGATGGCGGCGACAATCCGGTCGATGGCTGCCTGGTCGAGGCTGACCAGCGGCAGCATGTCCGGGGTGATGCGGTAGGCCGGGCTCAGCCAGTCGCCGCCATGTTCGGCCACCAGTTCGAGCAGCCGGGGCTTGTGGGCGATCAATTGATCCCACAGCGCATCGTCCAGCGCTTCGTCATCGCCCAGGATGATCAGGTCGCCTTCTTCCAGTTGCAGACGGATCGCATGGGTGGAAATCGCTGCCAATAATTCGCTGAACTGCATGGGGTAACCTGCCTGATAAGTCACGGTGGAGAAGAAAGTCCGTTTTCAGCTGCCGCTTGAATCGGGTGCTGTGCGCCCCGCATCAAAAAAAAAGCGGGCGCAGCCGGGGGCCTGGAGAGGCTTCCGGCAGGCTTGGAAAATTAAGGAATTTGGCAGGCGGGGGGTGACATGGGAAGCGGGGACAAGGAGGAACTGGGTTGGTTCAATCTGTGGTGGGAGCGCCCACCACAGCCCCATTCAAGGGGTTTTCAGCTTCAGGTGACGCGCATACCACGGCCGCTTCGGCACGCGCTTGAATAAGCCCTGCAGGCTGTTTTCGTCTTCGCCAAAGGTAATGCGCAGGGCCAGCTTCATGACCTCCGGGTCCATCTCCATCGACTTGCCCACCTGCAACCCCGGCGTGGTGCTGCAACCATGGGTATCCGGGCCCAGCCAAGGGTCGCCAACTTCCACCCAACGGCCCGGTGCGAACCAGGCCACGCCGTTGACTTGCAAGCGCTGGACTTCGCCCGGATTGAAGCGCTCATGGGCGCGAAACCAGTCTTCGATGCGATCGTCGATCCAGCCGTGGAAATGCCAGAACACCGGATTGACATGGGATGAGAACGGGTCGCCGAGGAAGTCGTTTTCCGCTGCATACCAGCGCGCTGCGAAGTCGGCGGGGTCGCGGGCCATGGGCACGGGTGCGCCATTGGAGGGATCGCGCGGCACCGAGGCCCAACGCATGTGCAGCCAGTCGTGCAGGCCCAGCTCCATTTCGGAGCCCAACTGGCCCAGGGTGAATTTGGCCAGGTAGCGCGGGTCGCGGTATTGGGACTCCCACACCTGAAAGTTGCTGTGATAGGTCTCGGCGGCCTTGATGTCGCTGACCCACTGGGTGTATTCGGTGTCGTCCGGCGCCGACCAGGTGGGCGGCAGCGCGAAGCCGTCGTGGTTGTCGAAGTAACGCAGAAAGCCCAGGCGGTCGCGTTCCAGGGCCGGTTGCGGCTCGGGGAATTGCGGCCACGAGGGCAGATCCTGCATGGAGCGCGCGGTGCCGAGCATGTGGCGGTGCATGAAGAAGAAGTCGATACCCGAGCCGTTACGGTCCTTGCGTTTACCCCGTGCATCGCGCTCCTGGCCGCGCGGTCCGGGTTGCCAGCCGATGCCACGCAAGGCGTCGCGTTTTTCCTCGGAGAGTTTGTGCCACTGGTCACGGGTGGCGTGCCACAGTTGGTGGAACAGGCGGTGTTCGGGGGCAATCAGCCAGGCCAGCAAGGTCGGGTTGAGGCCGATGCGTTGGCGGGCTTCAGGGAACCACTGCTTGTGGGCGATGAAGCGATTATCGCGCTCAACCCATGCAAGTGGCCGATCGAGGTCGAGGATCTGCCCACTGAGGGTGCTGCTGCCAGCGTTGGCAAAGGCCGCCCAGACCTCATCAAGGGTCATCTTGAATTCATAGGCGGGTGTACCGTCGACCGAATCACGGTCGATCAGGCGCCAGTAGAGCACAGCGCCCTCCCCCGTCAGCAGGTCACCCAGCACACGGTAACGCGGCTCGCCTTCTTCGGCGCGCAGGTGGGCGGCGGTGTCCAGGTAACCGCGCAAACCGCGTCCACGGGGCGCGATGTCGAGCAGCAGTTGCAAATCTTGCAGTGGCAGCCCTTTGAGGCCGGCGTCGCGACCCTCCAGGCGCAGGTCCCACACCCCACGCAGGGTGTTTGCCAGGTGCTGGCCGGCGGTGTCGGCCAGGTCCACCGTGGCCTCGCCGGGGGTGATGGGGAATTCTTCTTCGCGCGTCAACTCGCGATGGGCATAGAAAGCGGCAGGCACGGCAGCGCCTGTCAGCGCCAGGCCTGCGATGAACCCACGTCGAGAGATGGTCATTGTCTACCTTAGGAAACGGCTTTATCAGAGCTAGAACGATTGCCCGCCGGGGAAATTTACCGAGGCGCCCTCGCCGCCTAAATTTTGCCGCCGATCACTCGTTCTTCCCTGATAGCGAAGGCCTCAACTGACTGAGATGGCAATGACAAAACCACGTTCGAAAAAGGCGCTGTACATCGGCTTGCCACTGGCACTGGCCATCGGTGCCGGGGCCGGTTTCCTGGTCTGGGATCACTGGTTCAAGGGCAATGCCGGCTACCCGCTGGCGGTGATCAAGCAGGCCAACGAAATGCAGGACCGGCTACTGTCGTTCGACAGCCATATCACCGTGCCCGTGGATTTCGGCACCGCCGGCAACGAGGCGGACAAGGACGGCGAAGGCCAGTTCGACCTGGTCAAGGCGGCACGTGGGCGTTTGTCCGGCGCAGCGTTGACCATATTTGGCTGGCCGGAAATCTGGAACGGCCCCAACGCCCCGCACAAGCCCACCGACGGTTTTGTCGAGGCCGCGCGCAACGAACAGGAAGTGCGCTACAAGATTATCAGCGGCATGGTGCGCGACTTCCCCAATCAGGTCGCCATCGCCTACACCCCGGATGACTTCCGACGCCTGCATGGCGAGGGCAAGTTCGCGATCTTCATCAGCATGCTCAACGCCTATCCGCTGGGCAATGACTTGAACCAGCTGGACCTGTGGGCGGCGCGCGGCATGCGCATGTTCGGCTTCAGCTACGTGGGCAACAATGCCTGGTCGGACTCATCACGGCCGCTGCCGTTTTTCAATGACTCCACCGACGCTCTCGACGGCTTGTCGGACATCGGCAAGCAAGCGGTGCACCGCCTCAATGACCTGGGGGTGATCATCGATGTGTCGCAAATGTCGACCAAAGCCCTGGAGCAAGTGGCGCAATTGAGCCGCACGCCGATGGTGGCGTCCCATTCGGCGCCGCGCGCCTCCGTGGATATCCCGCGCAACCTGAGCGACAAAGAGCTGCAACTGATCAAGAACAGTGGCGGCGTGGTGCAGATCGTAGGCTTCTCCGCCTACCTGCGCCCGCTGAGCCAGCCGACCCAGGACAAGCTCAACGCCCTGCGCGCTCGCTTCGACCTGCCGCCGCTGCCCAACCTGGCCGTGGCCCTTATGCCGGGCGACGCGATCATCGCCGCCTGGCCGGAACACAAGTTCGGCGAATACGCCAGCGCGCTGTACGGCATCCTCGATGAAGAACCGAAGGCCACCCTCAAGGACCTGGGGGATGCCATCGACTACACCGTGCGCAAGATCGGCATCGACCATGTCGGCCTGTCGTCGGACTTCAACGATGGCGGCGGCGTCCAGGGTTGGAACAACGTCGGCGAAATACGCAACGTCACCGCAGAGTTGATCCAGCGCGGTTACTCCGAAGCCGATATCGCCAAGCTGTGGGGAGGCAACTTCCTGCGGGTGTGGGACCAGGTCCAAAAAGCCGCCAAACCCTTGGCCAACCGTTAATCATCTAGAAGCCCGCCCATGACCGACCGCCGTACCTTTCTCAAGCAGGCTGGGGTATTTGCCGCCAGCCTGCCACTGGGCGCCGCCCTGCTTCCGCAGGCCATCGCCGCCAACGCAGCAAGCGATGACCCATGGACGGGACTCAAGCAACTGTTCAACCAGGACCCGGACTACCTGCACTTTTCCAACTTTCTGGTAGCCACTCACCCCAAGCCGGTGCGCGAGGCCATCGAGCGCTACCGCGCGCAGATCGACCGCAACCCCGGGCTGGCCATGGACTGGGACCTGCAGGAAACCTGGAAGCGCGAAGGCCAGGTGCGCGAATGGGCCGGCCGTTACCTGAAGGCCACCCCACCGCAAATCGCCCTGACCGGAAGTACGTCCGAAGGCTTGGCGATGATTTATGGTGGGATCAAGGTACGGCCTGATCAGGAGATCCTCACCACCGTCCACGAACACTACGCCACCGAGTTCAGCCTGGATTTCCGGGTGCGCAAGGAGCAGACCCAGGTCCGCAAGATTCGCCTGTTCGACAACGCCAACCGCGTATCGGCCGACGAGGTGCTGGGCAACATCCAGCGCAATATCCGCGCCAACACCCGCGTACTCGGCATGACCTGGGTGCAGTCCGGCAGCGGCGTGAAGCTGCCCATCGGCGAGATCGGCAAGCTGGTGGAAGAACACAACCGCAACCGTGACGACAAGGACCGCATCCTCTATGTAGTGGACGGCGTGCACGGTTTCGGCGTGGAAAACCTCGACTTCCCGGACATGCACTGCGACTTTTTCATCGCCGGCACCCACAAATGGATGTTCGGCCCACGCGGCACCGGCCTGGTTTGCGCCCGCGACCCGCAAAACAAGTACGTGACACCGATGGTACCGACCTTTTCCGAAGACAAGGACTTCGCCACCAGCATGACCCCGGGCGGCTACCACGCCTTCGAGCATCGCTGGGCGGCGGACGAGGCCTTCAAGCTGCACCTGCAATTGGGCAAGGCACAGGTGCAGGCGCGGATTCACGCACTCAATACCGAACTGAAAGAGCAATTGCTGGCCCACCCGAGGATCGAACTGGTCACCCCGCACAGCCCAGAACTGTCGGCTGGCTTTACCTTCTTCCGCGTCAAGGGCCAGGACACTGATGCCGTGGCGGCCTACATGATGAAAAACCGCGTGGTGATCGACGCGGTGGACCGCGATGTCGGCCCGGTGATCCGCACCGCCCCCGGCCTGCTCAATTCCTCCGCCGAGATCCAGCGCTTCATGACCTTGCTGAGCCAGCGGGCGTGACGCACACCTTTTCCCCTTTGAATGAGAGGCCCACATGAACAACCCCCTCACGGCCCTGGCGCTCACCGCCCTGTGCGGCGCCTTGCTGCCCAACCTGGCCCAGGCCGCCGCGCCGCAACCCGGCAAGGTGTTCAAGGATTGCAAGGACTGCCCGGAAATGGTGGTGCTGCCCGCCGGCACCTTCACCATGGGCACGCCCGAGGATGAAGTCGGCCGCGAGCCGGATGAAGGCCCGATGCATGAGGTGACCTTCGCCAAGCCATTCGCCATGAGCCGTTTCCATATCACCGCCGGCGAATGGGACAGCTACGTGCGCCAGACCGGCGTGAAGATCGCCGATGGCGACACCCGCCCCGGCCGCGAATGCATCGCCAGCAAGCCACGCTATCCCCAAGGCCCGCGCCAGCCTGCTGTGTGCATGGACATGGACGACATCAAGAGCTATGTAGCTTGGCTATCGAAAAAGACCGGCCAGCAGTACCACATGGTCAGCGAGTCCCAGCGTGAGTACGCCGCACGCGCCGGTTCTACCGGGCCGTTCCCCTTCCCGTTCGATGAAGGCAAGGACTACAGCATCACCAAGCACGCCAATACCTATGGCCCCGCAGATGGCTACAGCTACTCGTCGCCGGTCGGCAGTTACCCGCCGAATGCGTTTGGCATGTACGACATGCATGGCAACGTCTATGAACGAGTGGCCGACTGCGAGCACCCCAACTACATCGGCGCGCCTACCGATGGCAGTGCGTGGATGGAGCCGAACTGCGAGGGCTACATGATCCGGGGTAATGACTGGGGTGAAGCGCCGGTGTTTTCGCGCTCGGGGAATCGCAACACCATCTACCCGCAGACGCGGGGGGATTGGATTGGGTTCCGCGTAGTGCGCGACCTGTAACACGAACACCCTCCAATGTGGGAGCTGGCTTGCCTGCGATGGCGGCAGGTCAGCTAACATCAATTTGTCTGCCCCACCGCTATCGCAGGCAAGCCAGCTCCCACATTTGGACCGCAAGCCTCAGGAAGATTGGGGGTCAGCCCTTTTGGGCCAACAACGCCAACCCCTCATGCAACGCCGGGAACAGGCTGTTGTTGAAGTTGTTCCAGCGCAATTCGAGGATGGTGTCTTCCGGCGCGATCTCGGTCTTGAGCACGTCGTGGAACACTTCACCCGAATCAATGCCGTTGTCGACGTAGTGGAACGAGGCACCGGTGAGGTACAGCGGCTCCGAAGGCGTGGTGGCCTTGGTCGCCCAATCCGTAACCGTCAGACCACGTGCGCCATACAAGGCGCTCCAGGTGGCATAGGCACCCCGGCGCTCGTACGGCGATTCAATACGGGTAATGCCCGGATGGATGTTCATGATGCGCCGGGCAAACGGCGCACCGGGGCGCACTAGCTCATCCAGGATCACCAGCAGGCCGTCCAGCACCACGATATCGGCCTTCAACTCCACCAGCGTGTCATGCAGGCGGCGTTCGAAATCCTGCTTGCCGGCGATATGTTCCGCACTGCCCCGTGGCAGGCGTCGATAAGTCGACGGCACGCTCAGCAGCAAGTCATTGACCAGGCGCCCCTGCACGCGCAGGTCGGCCGGATACAGCCACTGGCGACCCGGCTGGTAGGCAAAACCGTAGTCGGCCACCAATTGCTGATCCCGCGGGTTCTGCTCGTCGTCGTCGTACACCACGCCCACCAGGTTATAGGCCTCGCCCAGCGGCGTGTCGTTCAGCGCCCCCGCCAGGGATTCCAGCACCGACATCATGTAGCGCTCATGGTCCTTGTAGGCCACCGGCTGCCCGGCCTTGTCGGCCGCGGCATTGCGCAGGGACCACACGTACACCAGATTCTTTTTCGTCATTGTTTCGCTCTCGCTGGATAGATCAGGCACGCCAATACGCGTGCGCCTACACCACAAGAACGAACCAGCCCCCGTGCAATTTATCCACCCCCTTCACCGCCCGGCACTCTGAGCTAAATAGTCGCGCCAATCCTTCGTTTGTCATGGGTAAGGGTCTGTGTGCCCAGCCCCCTCTTTTTCACTTTCCGGGAAGTATTTATGACCGACCCCAAGCGCGGCGCCTTCAACGGTTTGCTCGCATTGCTCAGGCCCTTTCGCACCATCGTGACGGTCTCCGTCGCCCTGGGCATGGCCGGCGGCCTGGCCATCACGTTGCTGCTGGCGACCATCAACAACGCCCTGCACTCTACGACCGGGATGACGCAGGGGGTGATCCTGACGTTTGCGGCGCTGTGCCTGTTGGCCCTGACCAGCTCGATCGTCTCGGATATCGGCACCAACTACGTCGGCCAGCGAATTATCGCGGCCCTGCGCAAGGACCTGGGTGAAAAGGTGCTGTCGGCGCCCATCGAACAGATCGAACAGTACCGCTCCCACCGCCTGATTCCGGTGCTGACCCATGACGTCGACACCATCAGTGACTTTTCCTTCGCGTTCACTCCGTTGGCCATCGCAACGACGGTGACCCTGGGCTGCCTGGGCTACCTGGCGTACCTGTCGGTGCCGATGTTCCTGATGATGGTGGTCGCCATCATCATTGGCAGCAGCGTGCAATTTATCGCCGGCGCCAAGGGCATTCGCGGTTTCGATGAGGCCCGCGACCAGGAAGACGAGCTGCAACGCTACTATTCCGCAATCGCCTCGGGCGCCAAGGAATTGCGCATCCACCGGCCCCGCCGCTACCGCATGAACACCCACCGTATCCAGGAAACCGCCGACCGCATCAGCGATATCCAGGTGCGTTCGGTGAACATCTACATCGTCGCCAAAACCTTCGGCTCGATGCTGTTTTTCGTGGTCATCGGCCTGGCCCTGGCGATGCAGGCCTACAGCCCCAACCCGGACCCGGCGGTGATCACCGGCTTTGTGCTAGTGCTGCTGTACATGAAAGGCCCGTTGGAGCACGTGGTGGGTTACTTGCCGATCATCGGCAAGGCGCGGATTGCCTTTGCGCGCATCACCGAATTGTCCGACCGTTTCTCGTCGCCTGAACCCCATCTGCTGATGGATGGCAGCGAAGCCCCCACGCCAGTGGTCAACAGCTTGGAATTGCGCGGCGTGAGCTACAGCCCGCCGCCGGTGGAAGGCAGCCAACCGTTCCACCTTGGGCCGATCAACCTGAGCATCAAGCAGGGCGACATCGTGTTTATCGTGGGCGAGAACGGCTGTGGCAAAACCACCCTGATCAAGCTGTTGCTGGGCCTGTACCAACCGCAGGCCGGCGAAATCCGCCTCAATGGCGAAACCGTGACCGACCCGGCGCGCGACGACTACCGCCAGTTGTTCACCACGGTGTTTGCTGACTATTACCTGTTCGATGACCTGGTCCAAGGCAGCGCCACCCAGTCACTGGACAGCGCGACCAAGTACCTGGAGCGCCTGGAAATCGCGCACAAGGTCAGCGTCAAGGACGGTGTGTTCAGCACCACCGACCTGTCCACCGGCCAGCGCAAGCGCCTGGCCCTGGTCAACGCCTGGTTGGAAGAACGCCCGGTGCTGGTGTTCGACGAATGGGCCGCCGACCAGGACCCGGCCTTCCGCCGCGTTTTCTATACCGAGTTGCTGCCGGACCTCAAGCGCCTGGGCAAGACCATTATCGTGATCAGCCACGACGACCGCTATTTCGACATCGCCGACCAGTTGGTGCGCCTGCGCGCCGGCCAAGTGGTGCACGAAATGGAACCGGCGTGAATTTCTTTTCCGGTTTCTGCAGGTAGGAACGTCTCACTAGTGGTAATGAGAACCAACCCCAACAAATACTTAAAATCTGCCCACTAAATACCTAGAAGAGAATTCACCCATGCCAGCAACATTTGGTCTGAGTCCCTTGAGCAAGGCACTCTCCATGCGCCGCCTCTTGAACACCCACGTGCTACCTGGCGCGATTGCCGTTGCGCTGACGCTGCCAGTCGCCGGTTATGTTCAGGCGCAGGAGATCGAGCTGAATGTCCCTGCACAGTCGCTGGGTAGCGCTCTTCAAGAATTTGGTAAGCAGGCCAACCTGCAAGTGCTGTACAGCCCGACCGACGTCGAAGGCAAACGCAGCCACAAGGTCAAGGGCAAGTTGCAGCCTGGTCAGGCCATGACCACGCTGCTGGCCGGCACCGGCGTGGACTTCGACCTGCAAGGCAACACAATGACACTGACTGCCGGCCGCTCGTCCGCCCTGGAGCTGGGCGCCACCCAGGTGACCGCCAACCAGCTCGGCACCATCACCGAGGGTTCGGGCTCCTATACGCCCGGGACCATCGCGACCGCGACCCGCCTGGTGCTGACGCCACGGGAGACGCCGCAATCGATCTCGGTGGTGACCCGCCAGGCCATGGATGACTTCAACCTCAAGTCGATCGACGACGTGATGCGCCACACCCCCGGCATCACTGTTGCCGCGTATGACAGCGAACGCACCAGCTACTTCTCCCGTGGCTTTGCGATCCAGAACTTCCAGTACGACGGCATCCCGATCCTGCAAGACGCCCAGTATTCGTCCGGCCACACCCTGACCGACACAGTGATCTACGACCGCGTCGAAATCCTCAAGGGCGCTACCGGCCTGCTGACCGGCGCCGGTGGCCCTGGCGGCACCATCAACATGGTCCGCAAGAAGCCGACCTCGGAATTCAAGGGCTACATCGACCTGGGCGCCGGTTCCTGGGACAACTACCGCTCGGAAGTGGATGTGAGCGGTCCGCTCACCGAGTCCGGCAACGTGCGCGGCCGTGCGGTGGCGGCCTATCAGGACAAACACTCGTTCCTCGATCACTACCAGCGCAAGACCAACGTGTACTACGGCATCCTGGAATTCGATCTGGCGCCGGATACCCTGCTGACCGTCGGCGGTGACTACCAGGACAGCGACCCGCAAGGTTCCAGCTGGTCAGGCGCGGCGTCACTGTATGACTCCGCGGGCAACCGCATCAGCACCTCGCGTTCGTTCAACAACGGCGCCAAGTACAGCAAGTGGGCCCAGTACACCCGCACCGGGTTCGCGACCCTGGAACATACGTTCGATAACGGCTGGGTTGGCAAGGCGCAGTACAACCACCAGATCAATGGCTACAAGGCTCCGCTGTCGGCGCTGCTGGCGCCGAACGCAGCCACCGGCAAGGCTTCGCTGCTTACGCGTACCTACAATGGCGAGACCACCAGCGACACCGGCGACCTGTACGCCACCGGGCCTTTCAGCCTGTTCGGCCGCGAGCATGAACTGGTGGTCGGCGCCTCGGTCTCGCGCTCCCACTGGCTGGGCCGCGACTACACCAACGCCACCAACTACAACAACAGCCACGATTACTTCGATTGGGACGGCGACGCGCCCAAGCCTGACCGTGGCCCACAGACCAAGCGCAACGACGAGCTCACCCGCCAGAGCGCCCAGTACATCACCGGCCGCTTCAGCCTGGCCGATGACTGGCACCTGATCCTGGGTACCCGAGTCAACAACTACGAGGTCAGCGGCACCAGCCAGGTCAAGGACACCGGCAAGGTCGTGCCTTACGCCGGCCTAACCTACGACTTCACCGAGAACCTCTCGGCCTATGCCAGCTTCACCGAGATCTACCTGCCCCAGGACGACTACCGCGACCGCAACAACAAGCCGCTGGAGCCGGACGAAGGCAAGAACTATGAGCTGGGCTTGAAAGGCGAGTTCTTCGATGGCCGTCTCAACGCCAGCCTTGCGTATTTCGAAGTACACGAAAAGAACCGCCCCATCGACGACACCGATTACATTCCCGACAGCTACCCAGGCCTTGACTATGCGTCCAAGGGCACAAAGGCCAAGACCAAGGGCTACGAAGCGGAAATCTCCGGCGAACTGGCCCCCGGCTGGCAGTTGCAGGCGGGTTACACCCACAAGATCATTCGCGACAAACAGGGCGAAAAACTCTCGACTTGGGAGCCGGAAGATCAGGTCAATATCTACACCAGCTACAAGCTGACCGGCGCCCTGGACAAGCTGACCCTGGGCAGCGGCGTGCGCTGGCAGGGTACGGGCTGGAAGGTGCTGACCAACAACTACGCCACCGGCAGCCAGGATAAATTCTCCCAGGATCCGCTGTGGCTGGTGGACCTGATGGCCCGTTACCAGGTCACCGAGAACGTATCGGCCAGCCTCAATGTCAACAACATCTTCGACAAGAAGTACTACACCAACATCGGCTTCTACAATTCGGTGTACTACGGTGACCCGCGTAACATCATGCTCAGCACCCGCTGGAACTTCTGATGCATAGACGCTAGCCGTTCCAACCAAGCCCCTGGCCATGCGCAATGACCAGGGGCTTTTTAGTGCCCGCCTACCCGTACACCCGGCACAAAAAAGCCCCTGGCCGTAGCGGCCAGGGGCTTGGGTTGCTGCCGACCGTTACTTCATCGCATCGGCGAAGCTCTGCACAAACGCAGCGTTATCGATGATGCGATCGTGGGTGGAGTCGATCAGCACCGACTGCTGGACACACGCCCGGCCCACCAACTGCTCCATGGTCGCTTCAATCAATTGGCGATGCTGGCCTGCACGGCTGCCGGCGGCCCACCAGCAGCGGATCGGCGCCTTGAGCGGTTTGAAGTCAGCATCCTTGAGCCGCTGGCCCAGGGTGCGGTCCAGTTCCCAGGAAATCTGCGCTTCATCCCCTTCAAGCAGGCTTGCCTTGATCTCCCGGAAGTTCTCACCCAACGCCGCTTCAGCCCAGGCGCCCAGTGCCTGCCATTGCTGCGCTTCATCACTGAAGAATGCCTGGCTGTCCAACCAGGCGGTGTGGATCTGCTGGCTCGACGCCGGGAACATCACCTGCAACAGTTCAACGCGGCGCTGGTTGACCGACAGTTCATCGTCATCCGCAATCACCGCTGCGTCCCAGTACGCCTTGAGCCAGTAAGGCGGCGAGGCATCGATCCAGCCGACCACTTCCACCTCACGTCCGGCTTGCTCCAAGGCATAGGCGACTTCCATGGCCAGGTTACCGCCCATGGACCAGCCCGCGAGACGATAGCGCCCCTCGGGCAACGCATCGAGCAATTGCTCGGTGTAGTCCTCGACCATCGCTTGCCAGCTCGGTACGGCGCTGCCCTCCTCGGCCAATGCGCGGCAGATCACGCCCATCACCGGCCGCTGCTCGCGCAGTGCCAGGCCAATGGCCTTGTAGCAATGCACCGAGCCGTAGCTTGGGTGGAACAGGAACAGCGGCGTGCCTTCGGTCTGGCTGTTGAGTTTGACAATCAGCGACTGCCCCGCGCCGTTGCCCAGGCAATTCAGCTGCCCTGCCACCGTGGGGTTAAGCATCAATTGGCTGACCGACAGTGTCTTGCCGGTGGCCTTGCGAATGCGTTCCTTGAGCATCAATACCAGCAGCGAGTGACCGCCCAGTTCAAAGAAGTTGTCATCCAGGCCAACGCGCTCGACGCCCAACACCTCGCCCCAGATCGTTGCAAGGCGCTGTTCCTGCTCGGTGTGTGGTGCGCGGAACACCTGCTGGTGCTGAGACGCGTCGGGCTTGGGCAAGGCCTTGCGGTCCAGTTTGCCGTTCGGGCTCAGGGGCATCTGTTCCAGCAACACCCACTGCGCCGGAATCATGTAGTCGGGTAAATGCGCCGCAAGGTGCGCACTGAGCGGTTCGCGCCAGTGCTCACCGGGCGCTTGCAGCACCAGGTAGCCGACCAGATGCTTGCCATCGACTACTTGCACCGACGCCTCCTGGACTTCAGCGGTTTCGAGGATGCGCGCTTCGATTTCACCCAATTCAATACGCAAGCCACGCAACTTGACCTGATGATCCAGGCGTCCGAGGTATTCGATCACACCGTCGGCGCGCTGGCGTACACGGTCGCCGGTGCGGTACAAGCGCCCGCCCGACTCGAACGGCGAGGCAATGAAACGTTCAGCGGTCAGCGCGGGACGGCGGTGGTAGCCGCGCGCCAAGCCCAGGCCGCCCAAGTACAACTCGCCCGCCACGCCGACGGGCACCGCTTGCAACTGGGCATCCAACACGTAGGTCTGCAGATTGGCGATCGGCTGGCCGATGGGTACCGTGTCGCGTTGTTCATCGACGCAGGTCCAGTGGGTCACGTCGATGGCCGCTTCCGTCGGCCCGTACAGGTTGTACAGGCTGGCCGCAGGCAATTTGGCAAAGACCTGTTGCTGCGCGTCCACCGGCAACGCTTCACCGCTGCATACAATGCGGCGCAAGCTCTGGCAACTGGAGACCGCCGCATCCTGCATGAACGCCTGCAGCATCGATGGCACAAAGTGCAACGTCGTCACCTGTTCGGCGTTGATCAGCGCCACCATCCGCGCCGGATCACGGTGATCCCCCGGCGCCGCGACCACCAGGCGCGCACCGGCCATCAACGGCCAGAAGAACTCCCACACTGACACGTCGAAGCTGAACGGTGTCTTCTGCAACACCGTATCGCGAGGGGTCAAGTGGTAGGCCTCTTGCATCCAGCACAAGCGGTTGGTCAACGCCGAATGGCGGTTGCCCGCGCCCTTGGGCTGGCCGGTGGAGCCGGAGGTGTAGATCACATACGCGAGGTTCTCGCCGTCCAGCGCAAGGCCGGGATTGGTGTCAGGGAAGTCTTCGAACCCAGAGCCGCCCAGCAACAGGCATTCGATGCCTTCGGCACGCGGTAGTTGTTCCAGCAGGTGGGACTGGGTCAACAGCAGCTTCACGCCGCTGTCTTCAAGCATGTACGCCAGGCGCTCAGGCGGGTAATCCGGGTCCAGCGGCACATAGGCACCGCCGGCCTTGAGCACGGCGAGCAGGCCGACCACCATCTCGATGGAACGCTCCACGACCAATCCGACTAACACGTCCGGACCGACGCCAGCCTGGATCAAGCGATGGGCCAGACGGTTGGCGCGCCGATTCAAGTCGGCATAGCTCAGGCGCTGCGCGGCGAAGACCAGTGCGGGGGCCTCCGGCGTCAGCGCAACCTGCGCTTCGATCAATTGATGCACCGGCTGTTGTGGATAGTCGCGCGCCGTGGCATTCCATTGCCTTACGAGGGTCTGCTGTTCGACAGGCTCCAGCAGCGGTAACTGGCTGACCCGCTGTTGCGGATCATCCAGCATGCCCCACAACAGGTTCTGCCAATGGGCCAGCATGCACTCGAGAACGGCGGGGGCAAACAAGTCGGTCGCGTACGTCAGGGTGGCGTGGATACCCTGCGCCGAAGCCTGGGTGTCCAGGCTCAGGTCGAACTGCGCAGTCTGGCTGCCCCAATCCAGCCCTTCTACGCGCAAGTCCGGCAGTGACTGCCCCGACGTCATCAACCCCGCCTCACTCTGGTGGTTGAACATCACCTGGAACAGCGGGTTATGGCTGAGGCTGCGCTCTGGTTGCAAGGCCTCCACCAATTGCTCGAACGGCAGGTCCTGATGGCTCTGGGCGTCCAGGCTGCGGCGCTTGACCTGCTGCAACAATTGGCCGACAGAGAGCTGCCCATCGATATCCGCCTTGAATACCTGAGTGTTGACGAAGAACCCGACAAGGCGTTCCACCTCAACTCGGCTGCGGTTGGCGATTGGCACACCGACGCGGATGTCCTGCTGGCCACTGTAGCGGTACAGCAGACTCTGGAAAGACGCCAGCAACACCATGAACAACGTGACGCCTTCACGCTGCGCCAGCGCATTGAGCCCGGCTGCCAGCGCGGGCGGCAATTCACGTTGCAGGCTGGCGCCACGGTAGCTTTGCACCGCCGGCCGCGCGTTCGCAGTAGGCAGTTCCAGCACCGGCTGTTCGCCGCCTAACAGTTGCTGCCAATACGCCAATTGACGTTCGCGCTCGCCCGCCGCCATCCACTGGCGCTGCCAGTGCGCGTAATCGGCGTATTGCAGCGCCAGTTCCGGCAACTGCGGCGTCTGGCCCTGGCTGTAGGCGGCGTATAGCTGTACCAACTCATCGACCATCACTTGCATCGACCAGCCGTCTGTCACGATGTGATGCTGCACCAGCACCAGCACATGTTCATCGTCAGCCAGGCGCAGCAAGGTGACGCGCAGCAGTGGGCCACTCTGCAGGTCGAAGGGCCGGGCAATCTCGGCTTCGACCTGCTGTTGAAGATGGGCGGCGTCGGCATCTGCCCGTGCAATCACCAGCGCAGTGGCTGGGCGAATCACTTGAACCGCACGCTCGCCGTCCTGGTAGACCTGGGTACGCAGGCTTTCATGACGCAGCACCAGTGCGTCGAAGCTGCGCTGCAAGGCCGGTTGGTCCAAGTGCCCGTTCAGTCGCAACACGCTGGGAATATGGTAAGCCGCGCTGTGCGGGTCCAGTTGCCACAGGAACCACTGGCGTTCCTGAGCAAACGACAGCGCCAACGGCTGGTCACGCCCGACCGCCAGCATCGGTGGCGCCAGCGTCTGGTCCGCAGCCTGCAAGGCCAACACAAAGCCTTCCAACTGCGGCGCCTCGAACAAGGTGCGCAAGGCGACCTCTCGTCCAAGCAGTTGACGCACACGCGAGATCACCTGCATGGCCAGCAACGAGTGTCCGCCCAGCTCGAAGAAGTGATCGTTCAAGCCGATGCGCTCGGCGCCCAACACCTGCGCCCAGATCGCCGCGACCTGCTGCTGCAACGGCGTGACCGGCTCAACCCAGACGCCTTGCGACTGCGCGGTGTCCGGCTGCGGGAGGCCCTTGCGGTCCAGCTTGCCGTTGGGAGTCAATGGCATTTGGGCGAGGAACATGAAGTGCGCCGGCACCATGTAATCCGGCAGATGGGTTTTCAGCGCACGGCGCAAGGTTTCGCGCAATTCGATTTCATTGGCGAGCGGGCCCTCGGCCGGCACGACATACGCCATCAGTTGTTTGCCGGTCGGCCCGTCCTGGGCGACCACCACGGTTTCGCCAACGTTGTCCTGTTCGCGCAGGCGCGCTTCGATCTCGCCCAGTTCGATACGGAAACCACGGATCTTCACCTGATGGTCGACACGCCCAAGGTAATCCACCACCCCATCCGGGCGGCCACGGGTCAGGTCGCCGCTGCGATATACGCGGCTGCCAGGTTTGCCGAATGGGTCCGGCACGAAGCGTTCAGCCGTCAGTGCCGGCCGCTCCAGGTAACCCCGTGCCACGCCTTCGCCGCCCAGGTACAACTCGCCGGCTACGCCGATGGGTTGCAGGTTGA
>NZ_JACAQP010000177.1:0-477 GCF_013387025.1 Pseudomonas reactans
CGCGAAGGTGCAAAGAAATGGTTAAAGAGACTACCTCCAGGTTCCATCACTACCTGGGACGGATTAAAATATGATTTCATTGAAGAATACACTCCACCTTCCAAAATCAATAAAATGAAAGCAAAAATTCAGAACTTCCTTCAAGACGAAGATGAAACTTTGTACCAAGCATGGAGTCGATTCAAAGAATTGATCCAAGATTGTCCACAACACGATATGGACAAACATCAGAAAGTACAGAAGTTCTATGATTGCATCAATACACAAACCAGACAATTACTCGACGGGCGAGGACCACTCATAAACCTAACCGCCACTGATGCTTACGAAAGAATTGAGGAACTTGCAAAACATTCCCACCACTACCATTCCTCAAGAGATCCGTCATGTCGAAGGATGCTAAAAGAAGAAGCAGTGGAAGGAATGTCAGCCATACATAACCGACTGGACCAATTTGGGAGAGACCTCAAGAAAATG
>NZ_JACAQP010000178.1:0-732 GCF_013387025.1 Pseudomonas reactans
CCAGGCAAATCCAACAATGCAGGTTCCAGCTCCCAAAGGCCGAGCATTTGTCATTACCGCAACCCAAGCACAGACCGATAACAAGGTCGTAAATGGTACGTTTCTCATAAATGACTGCTACGCATCAGTACTTTTTGATTCAGGTGCCGATAAAAGTTTTGTGTCTTTGGAATTTGAACCCATACTTCACACACCTCGCACGATTCTTGATGAAAACTTTACCGTAGAAGTCGCCAATGGAAAATACATTTCACTCAATGCAGTCATCCAAGATTACACTTTCGATTTTTGCGGTCATAAATTTTCCGTCAATTTAGTTCCTATGGAACTTGGTAGCTTCGACATCATCGTGGGAATGGATTGGCTATCCCAAAACCATGCTGAAATAGTGTGTTACGAGAAGTTTATTCGTATTCCTCTTGCCGACGGTCAAAGTCTTCGTATTTATGGCGAGACTCCTTCAAAAAAGCTTAGTCTTATGTCATGTACTCAAGCTCGATCATATCTACGTAAAGAATACATGGCTTTCTTAGCCCATGTGGTGGAAACAAAGGTCACAGAAAAGAAGATCAAAGATATTCCGATTGTACGAGACTTTCCCGACATCTTTCCCGATGACGTATCTGGACTCCCTCCAGTACGTGAGCTAGAGTTCCGCATCGATCTCATTCCTGAGGCTGCTCCCATAGCCAAGTCTCTATATCGGTTGGCTCCAACCGAGATGCAAGAATT
>NZ_JACAQP010000179.1:0-438 GCF_013387025.1 Pseudomonas reactans
TATCCTAATTTGCGCTCTGGTTGACATTTGTTGACCAAATTTGACGGATGTCACAGACAGGGTCGCAAGAAAGCGACGACGTGACACTTATGTGGTTGGAGTTTGAACGGTACAATTTAAACCTTCACGAGCGGATGGAATTTGAAAAAAAAAAGCTTACAAAGACAAACAACGAGCCCACCATGATCGACAACGAGCCCGCGAAGAAAAACAACGACTAAAAGACATAAAATAATAGACTATAGTAGCGTAAAATTCGACAAATCATACAAATAATATTTTGGTTTAAATAATATTCATTACACGATGTATTCGTGTTTACGAATCCGTCGACTTATAGAACGTCGAAAACGGAGCTCGTATGAAAAAGATACAACTATTATAAGAAAACAAGCCAGTGTAGCGAAATATCTGAACATATTCAAACAAAAGTCAGTA
>NZ_JACAQP010000180.1:0-375 GCF_013387025.1 Pseudomonas reactans
TCCTTATTTTGTGATGGTACATTCCTACGAGCGCACCCGTAGGTTTTATACGAGACGCACCCGTATAGCTACTTCCCCAATAGCATGAAACGAATTCATCTATCAAGGTAAGACAACTACTTCGCGACGGGAGGTACCATCCCAGTAGTGTCTTTTTGCCACCCCTACCGCAGCAGGCCGTGGTCTTTATCCGGATACTTCTCAACTCATCAACAGGGCTCAATCACTTTATTACTTCCTTGTATTTCTCATTTATCTTTTGTATACATTATACTTACTATTTCATAGTATCATTTCCAGTTTCACAAAACCATTTCCAGTTCCATAAAACCATTTTCATTTTCATTAAATCATTTCAATTTCCATAAAACCATT
>NZ_JACAQP010000181.1:0-670 GCF_013387025.1 Pseudomonas reactans
AGAGATGGCTGAGTGGACGAAAGCGGCGGATTGCTAATCCGTTGTACGAGTTATTCGTACCGAGGGTTCGAATCCCTCTCTTTCCGTTTCCGTTGATGACTTTCTATTTTTTTCTTTCAAATTTCGCAAACCCCTTTTTATTTTTTCCTAGTTAAACGTATGGAATATATAAAATAAAATCTTAAGAAAATTGGAAAATCAAGCAAGAAAAACAAAATTTTGATTTTATTCTTCACGTCCAGGATTACGTCCTGGATCATTGGATAGGAATCCAAAGATGAAGAGAGAAACAAAGAATATTACTACTGTGTAAACGAAAAGATTGAGAGTAAGCATTACACAACCTCCAAGATCATTATTTGAAAAAGAAAAACGAGAAAAGATAATAGATCCTCCATTTTTATATCACATATCCTATTTTGACACCAAGAAATGAATTCTCGAAATAGAAAAGAATGTTCAGAAATTCAAATGAAGTTGAAATTTGTAATAAGAGTCTTTGATTATCACAAATCACTTTCATACCCACAATTAGATATTCTAAGGGACCCTAACCTAATAAGGTCTTTCGCCGGAAAAAGGATTCGAATCGGGAAATGGGGCGAGCCCAATTTGTCGCGGCTATCCAAGAATTTCAATGTTTGAATTGAAGGTTCATACTCCCAGACTT
>NZ_JACAQP010000182.1:0-308 GCF_013387025.1 Pseudomonas reactans
ACAACAATCAGCCTTTGAACAACTACGAGATAGCTTATGCAAGGCTCCAGTGTTAGCTTTACCGCAAGGAGGGGAGGATTTTGTTCTTTACAGCGATGCCTCCTTAAGTGGTCTTGGATGCGTGTTGATGCAAAAAGGACGAGTGATAGCGTATGCCTCTCGACAACTGAAACCACATGAAAAAGCTTACCCAGTACATGATTTAGAGTTGGCAGCAGATCATAAAAGTCTGAAATACCTGTTTGATCAGAAAGAGTTAAACATGAGACAAGTACGGTGGATGGATCTACTAAAAGATTATGATTGTG
>NZ_JACAQP010000025.1:0-689 GCF_013387025.1 Pseudomonas reactans
GCGGGCAGTTGGGCGGCGATTCGTGATGTGTGGGACAGCATCAAGCTCGTACAGGCGATTCTTGATGACCCATTGAAGTATGTCGAACAGTTGGGCGCAGAAGCGGCCAAATTGGCGCAGCTCGCCACCGATGCGCCCAAAGTCATGGAACAGGCGATGCTGCTGGCCAGCGATGAGGCAGCGCTGTTCCTGATGCTGCGCACGGCGATGATCTGGTTGGACGCATTGCCGCCCGGTGAAATGGCTGAGATGGCGGCTGGGTTTGTGGTGTCGTTGCTGATTGACCTGGTGATTGGCGTGGTGTTGACCATCGCGTTACCAGCGGCGGGTGTGGCGTATTTGAGCCTGCGGTTGGTGAAGTATGGCGGGCAGATTCTTGAGGCGGCGACGGGTTTTGTCAGGGGACTTTTGGGGATTCTGACGAAGTTCATGCAGGCCGTGGATCGCTACAAGGCGGTCGCGGTTCGCGGGGTGGTTGGCGGGTTGAAGCAAGGCAGGCTGCAGATGCGCTGGAAGGCGCGGCAGAACGCGATGCTGAAGCAGGCGGAGCATGTGGATGATGTGCCTGCTGTTGGGAAGAATCCGGCTGGGAATGCGGCGGCGGCGTCGGACAAGACGGCCACCAACGGCTGCCCGGTGTCGATGGTCACGGGTGAGGAACTGCTCACCCTCACCGATGGCACGTTGGA
>NZ_JACAQP010000025.1:720-2011 GCF_013387025.1 Pseudomonas reactans
GGGCTGGGGTTTGGTTGGAGTCACTCGCTGGCGCATCGGTTGAGTGTTTCCGGGGATTCGGTGGTGTGGACCGATCATGAGAATCGCTCGACTACCCTGCCCTTGCCCACGGTTTCTCGGCCTGCGATCACCAATAGTCTGGCGGAAGCGGCGATCTACTTGGGGTCGTTGCCCGATGAGTTAGTCCTGTCTCAAGGGTCGCGCTTCTACCACTTCCGCGACGGTGTGCTGACGGCGATCAGCGATGCGTATGACAACCGGTTGCGCATTTCTCGCAATTACCTGGGGCAGATTGAGCGGCTGGATAACAGTGTCGGGCGCTCTTTGTTCTTGCGCTATGCGTCGGGCCGCATTGTGGCGGTGGATTACCAGATTGAGCGGGCGGTGGATGACGGTCCGTTTGTTTGGGTGACAGAGCAGAACGTTGTTTCCTACGCCTATGACAATTTTGGACGACTGGTTTCCGCGACCAATGCGGTAGGCGAAAGTGAGGTTTATCGGTACGACGAGCAGCACGTCATTCTTGAGCGTGGTTTGGCCGGTGGGGCGAGTTTCTTTTGGGAGTGGGAAAGGTCTGGTAAGGCGGCGCGATGTGTCCGGCATTGGGCCAGTTTTTCGCAGATGGACACGCGGTATGCCTGGGACGATAACGGCCAGGTCACGGTGTTTAACGCCGATGGCAGTCAGGAAGTCTACGTGCATGACCAGCGGGCGCGGCTGGTGCAGCGAGTGGATCCGGACGGGGCCGAGCACTTCAAGTCCTACGATGACAAAGGCCGGCTGACGGTTGAGCAAGCTCCGTTGGGGGCGATCACGGCCTACCAGTACGACGAAGCTGGGCGTTTGGTGGCGGTGTTTCCTGGGGATGATGAGCCGACGACCTACGAGCATGACAATGGGTTCGTACGGGTTGTGCGGCGTGGTGAAGCGGTTTGGAAGTATGAGCGTAATGACCAGGGCGACGTTACGCGTAGGACCGGTCCTGACGGCCATTCGACTGAGTACAGCTACAACAAACGCGGGCAACTGACGCAGGTTTGGTATCCCGATCACAGCTGTCATCGGCTGGTCTGGAATGAACGGGGTCAGTTGCTTGAGAAGCAGTTGCCGAATGGCGGAGTCAAGCGTTATCGCTATGACGATCTCGGGCGAAAAATCAGCCAGGAAGACGAGCACGGCGCGCTCACGCAATTTGAATGGAGCAGCGTTGGGCAATTAGTCCAAATCGTCTTGCCGAGCGGTGATACGCGTAAATATACCTACAACGCTTACGGAAAAATCACCTCCGAAC
>NZ_JACAQP010000025.1:2108-45451 GCF_013387025.1 Pseudomonas reactans
ATCGAAAATGAGGTGGGCGAAACCTACCGGCTCCAGTATCACGCCAACGGGCTGATCCAGCAGGAAGCCGGCTTTGACGGCCAGCGCACAGCTTACCTCTACGACCTCAATGGCAACCTGCAAGAAAAGACCGAACACGGTGATGACGGCAGTCAGCTAGTTACCCGCTACGAGCGCGACTATGCCGGACGTCTCGTAAGAAAAACCCTGCCTGATGGCAACCGGGTCGATTACGGCTACGACCGTCAGGGCAATCTCTTAAGCGTCGAAGATGGCCACTGGGCGTTGGCCTACGAGTACGACAGCCAAAACCGCCTCACCGCTGAACACCAAGGCTGGGGCACCTTGCGCTATGGCTACAACGCCTGCGGTCAACTTCAAAACCTACGCCTGCCGGATAACAACCGAGTGGTGTACAACCACACCAAAGGCGGCCACCTCGCCACCGTCGAACTGAACGGTGAAACCCTTACTTCTCACCTGTTCAAAGCCGGACAGGAACTCCAACGCCAACAAGGCCAACTGATCAGCCACTACCACTACGACGATCAACAACGCCTTCACGCCCACGCCGTTACCCAACAGCAACACACCCTCTACCAACGCCAGTACGACTACGACAAATCCGGCAACCTCACCCGCTTGCTCGACACCCACAAAGGCGACCACCACTACCACTACGACCCGCTAAACCGCCTCACCCGCGCCAACCACTCCCAAGGCGAGCAAGAACGCTTCGGCCACGACCCGGCTGGCAACCTGCTCATGCAAAACCGCCCCGGCCCCGACATCGTGGCCGGCAACCGCCTGATGATCCAAGGCGACCACCATTACGACTACGACGCCTTCGGCAACCTTATCCGCGAACGGCGTGGCAAAGGCCATCAACTCGTTACTGAATACAGCTACGACTGCCAGCACCGCCTGATCGGCATTAAAAAACCCAACGGCCAGACTGCCAGCTATTGCTACGACCCATTTGGGCGTCGCATCAGCAAAACCGTGAATGGCATCACTACAGAGTTTTTTTGGCAGGGCGACAAACTCATCGCCGAACACCACGCGGAGCGCCACCGCAGTTATCTCTACGAACCGGACACCTTCCGCCCGCTGGCACTGCTGGAAGGCTTCGGTCCAAAGGAAACCAACGCCTACCACTACCAACTCGACCACCTCGGTACGCCGCAGGAACTCACCGCTGCCGATGGCGAGATCGTCTGGTCCGCACACTATCGCGCCTACGGCGAAATCAGCCGCCTTGACATAGGAAAAATCGACAACCCGCTGCGCTTCCAGGGCCAATATTTCGATCAGGAAAGCGGGCTGCACTACAACCGCCATCGCTACTACAATCCGGATATTGGTCGCTACCTGACGCCGGATCCGGTGAAGTTGGCGGGTGGGATCAACAGATATCAGTACGTAACCAATCCGATCGCGTGGGTAGATCCGCTAGGGTTAAGCTGTAAGGTTGGAAATTGCCCTGGCGGCATACTAGATGCACATGAAAATGCAGGCGGGCACTTGATTCGAAAGCATGTTGCGCAGACGGAAGCACAACTGATTGCAAGGCTTAATCTGGAGCCGCATATTCCCGCGGCATCAACCTTCAAAAATCTAGAAGAAGCAGAAGCCATTGTGTCTGGGAGCTTGAACAATCACCGGAACGAAATTATAGAGTTTTTAGAAGGAGACAAGGAAAAACATATAATCAACGACAACTCTAGACAGCCTGTTGGCGTGAGTATTATTAGAGGCACTGAAACGCCTGAGCCTGTTTACAACCTCATTCTAGTTCTGAAGAGAAGACCCAACATGCCAGATGGCTATCTATTACTGACAGGATACCCGGAAAAATGAAAACTCCATTGACAGAGCTGCAGCAATTTTTCGGCGCTTACTTTAATCAGGACTGGACAATAGAACATTCGACAGCCGACGAAGTGATAGACGCCTTCCTGCTTGATTCTTCAAGAGCCACAATAACAATTGTAAAAAAAGAAATACTAGAATTGATAAATGACTATATAGACGAGCCTACCCTTCAAAAGAATTTACTGCACAAGCAACATTGTTATTACTACTACCCCAGTCAATGGGCTTCAGGATTATCCTGGCTGAATCACATTATCGTGAAATTCGATAATTACTTAGTTAAACAAGAAAACCCTGTCTGAAACGCCCCTCTGTATCGAGCTGACTTGCTCGCGCTGGGCCACGCAGCGCCTACACTCCAGGCAGTGGGAATGTTTTAGGCAAATCGGCATCGCTTCTTCGGAGCTCGACAGATGAAAAGAAAACCAAGCCTCTCGATACTGCAAGGTTTTTTATTTACTTACAGCACAGAAAACACCAAAAACCTAGAAAGAGAAGAAATTATAGTTTCAAAAAATGCAAATAACGAGACTGAACTTTCAGAACTATTCGATATTTTAACCAAGCCAGAATTTCTCTCATATACAGAGGATGAGCAAATATGGTTCATAGAAACTATTGAACACTACCTGTCGAAAGACGAGAATTTCGAATCTGTCTTTTATCTATTTGATACATACTTCGAAGACGACATAATTAACAAAAGAGCGTTCATGGCAGTACTACTTGAACGTCTCAAGAGTTACCGCAACGAGACCGAATCGTAAGAATAAAAAATGGTCAAATAAACGAAAGAAATGAATTGCACTACCTTAAATAGCCATCCTCGAAGACCAGCTAACTTGATAACACCACCCCTGTAGCGAGCAAACTTGCTTGCGCTGGGGCGCGCAGCGGCCCCAATCCTCACAACCCGACTATTCAGCCAGAACCGCATCGCAAGTTTTAGGGCTGCTACGCAGCCCAACGCGAGCAAGCTCGCTCGCCACAGGAAATTTGCTCACCACAAAATATCTCGCTCAAAAAGGACAAGCGAGTACACCACTCAAATCATCGCTTCGACAACTCCATAATCATCCGACTCAGCAAATAAACCCGCGGCACCACACTCTCCACCTCCGCATATTCCTCCGGCGTATGAATATTCCCGCCAACAATCCCAAACCCATCCAACGTCGGCGTCCCCACCCCAGCCGACAGGCTCGCATCCGCCGCCCCGCCGCTGCCTTCAATGGTCAGCGTCTTACCCAACTCCGCGTAAATCCCCTGGGCAATCGCGACCAACTTGTCCGATTCCGGCGTTTGCGGCATCGGTGGCAACCCACGCTGCAGGCTGGTCTTCACTTCGGCCTCCGGGATCAGCTTGTTCGCCGAGACCCGCGCCAGGTCTTTCTCGATGCGATCAAACTCTTCCGGCAATGCCGCACGCACGTCGGCCTTCGCAGTGGCCTGGTCAGGAATGACGTTGGTACGATCCCCCGCCTTGATCACCGTAAAGTTGATGGTGGTTTTCTTCTCCTCATCCCCTAGCTTGCCCAGCTGCAGAATCTGGTGCGCGGCCTCCATGGCGGCGTTGCGGCCAAGTTCCGGGGCGACGCCGGCGTGGGCGGCTTTGCCTTTGACTTCGACCACGGCGGTGGCGCTCCCTTTGCGCCACACCACGAGGCCGTCGGCGGGGCGGCCGGGTTCGAGGTTGAGGGTCACGTCGTGGCCCTTGGCGGTTTTGCGGATGAGGTCGGAGGCGGCGTCGGAGCCGGTTTCTTCGCTGGCGTCGAGCAGGAAGGTGATCTGCGCGTAGTCCTTGAAGCCCTGGTCTTTGAGGACTTTGAGCGCATAGATGCCAGCGACGATGCCGCCCTTGTCATCCATCACGCCAGGACCGTAGGCGCGGCCGTCCTTGATATGGAACGGACGCTTGGCAGCCGAACCTTCCTTGAACACTGTGTCCATGTGGGCCATCAGCAGGATCTTGGCTTTGCCGGTGCCCTTGAGGGTGGCGACCACGTGGCTGTTGTTGGCCGCTTTGTCCGGCACCAGCTCGATAGAGAAACCCAGCTGTTTCAGCTCATCCACGGCAATGTCGCGCACTTGGGTCAGGCCCGGCTCATAGCCTGAGCCCGAGTCGATATTCACCAGACGCTCCAGCAGTTTCAGGGCCTCGGCCTTGTACTGTTCGGATTGCGCCTGGATCTGTTTATGGGGTTCGGCGCTATAGGCCGGCAGGGCGAAGGACAGGGCCAGGGTGGCGGCCAGGAGGGTACGGGGGAAGGTGAAGAGCATGAACCGATCCTTGTTTTTGTTGAAAGGTGCCGCCACACCCTACTCCACTAGATCGATCGCAACCAACTCCCCTGTACCGAGCTGACGCGGTTGCGCCCGCTGCTCTTGGCCTCATACAACGCCTGGTCGGCGTCATTCAGCCAGCTTGTCGAATCCGCATGGCTCGGTTGGTACGGCGCCAGGCCGATGCTCAAGCTGGCGCGCAAGGTCGGGTCCTGGGCGTAGGCCAGGGCGTTGAAACGGTCGCGCAGGGCGTCCATCACTTCGGTGGCGCGGTTGAGTGGCATGTCCGGCAGGATCACGCAGAACTCGTCGCCACCGTAACGCCCGGCCAGGTCGGTGGCGCGCAGGTTCTGACGCAGCACTTTGCTGAGCTGGCGCAGGACGATATCGCCGGTGACATGGCCGTAGGTATCGTTGATGGTCTTGAAGTGGTCGATGTCGATCAACGCGATGGCGGCGCCGGCAGGTCCTCGGCGGCAGCGTTGGAATTCGATTTCCAGGTGGTCTTTCCAGGCACCGTGGTTGAGCAGGCCGGACAGGCTGTCGGTGCGGCTCAGCGCCAGCAACTCACGTTTGTGCCGCGCGAGCGTCACCGCCTGGCGGTAGCAGATCCAGCCCAATGCCAGCGGATACAGCATCAGAATCGGCAAGCAGGCGTAGAGCTGTGCCTGAGAGGTGACGGCGATGAATGCGGGCGCAAAGATCAGCAACGCAGTGCCAATACCCAGCGCCTGCGCCACCCACCCTGCCAGCATGAAGCGCGGACCGCCGATGGCCACGTTGTTCATCGTCATCATCGACAGGGTGGTGACGCTGGGCAGCGGGTTGAAGTGCATCGCACCGACCCAGAACCCACCGCAAAAGGAATCGAACAACAGGTTGCGTCGTTCACTGCGCAAGGCGTTGACGCTGCGCAGCGTCAACTGAAAAGCCAGATGCGGCCAGGCAAAGGCGTTGATCACCATCCAGGCCCACACCCACCACGCGGGCTCCAGGGAATACATCCCGAACACCACACAGACAAAACCGAGCGTCAGCCCGAGGGTACGGGATTTGTACAGCCGTGAAGCGAGCGGAAGTCCGGTGCCTTCTGCAGCTGACATGGTGGGGTGAGATCCTGGAGGAATGCCTGGAGTCTAACAGGGCAACGGCAGATCGCCACTACCGCTCATAAGCTCACTACTCAGTGGGCAAAACCCCGCGCCAGCATCAGTGCTACGCCTAACAGCAACAGGGCCGTGATCCGCTGCAACATCACACGGCGCTTGGGGTTTTCCAGCACGTGCTTGATGCGCTGGCCGAAGTAGCAATACAGGCAGCCGCTGGCGAATTGCAGCAACAGGAATGTCAGCCCGAGGATGGCAATATCCACCGTCGAACTGTGCTCCCCGGCCCCGGCAAACTGCGGGAATACCGCGCTGAACATGATGAGGGTCTTGGGGTTGGAAAAACCGGTCAGCAAGCCCTTGCCGAACAGGTTGCGCGCCGCTTCCACGTGGCCGATCCGTTCGATCACCACGCCGCTGCTGGTCCACTGCTTGTACGCGAGGTGCAGGATGTACGCCACGCCGACCACCTGGATACCCTGGGTGATCACCGGATAGCCCTTGATCAACTCGGAAAAGCCCACGGCAAAGATCAGGATCGAAATCAGGTACGCCACACTGGCGCCGATCTGCGCCGGGATCGAACGGCGCAGCCCGTCACGCACGCCCAGGCTCAACAGCAGCAGGGTCATGGGGCCGGGGCTGAAGGTCATGGTGGCGCAAAACAGCAGGAAGTAGAGGAACGAAGAAAGGGTTAACGCACTTGTCATGGCCGCAGACCTGGAGGATGGAGCCCGCAGTCTAGGCAGCTAGCATTGCGCAAGGCAGGTAAAGTGATGCCTAATCCGCCCTGACTTTACCGGTAAAATCACCAGCAAAGATAAGGAAATCACGTGCTCGTATCGGCCATCGCCTTTGTAGAAGGCACCCCCAAGGTGCAACAGATCGTCGAGGCGTTCAGCCAGGCCATCGAAAACGGCGAATGGCCGCCCGGCAGCAAATTGCCCTCGGTGCGCGAACTGACCGAGACCCTGGGCGTGAGCAAGTTCACCCTCAATGAGGCCCTCGACCGCCTGCGCGGCCGCAACCTGCTCACCTCCAGCCAGGGCCGTGGTTATTTCGTGGCGATGGAGACCGTACGTCCGCCCGCTGCGAACTGGGTGGACCTGCTGCCTCAAGACCTGCTCAGCGTATTGCGCCGCCCTTTGGCCGCGGCCAACGGCGACCTGCGCCCTGGCGGCGGCCACCTGCCAGAAACCTGGCTGGACAGCGAAGCCCTGCGCCAGACCTTGCGCAGCGTGGTGCGGGCGCCGTCACTGCGCATCGCCAGCCTGGGCACACCGGCCGGGTTGCTGCCGTTGCGCCAGGCCCTGCAACAGAAGCTGCATGGCGAGGGCCTGTCGGTGTCGGTGGAACAAATCATCACCACCCCCAACACCGTGCAAGGCCTGGACATGCTGATGCGCCTGCTGGCACGTCCCGGCGATACGGTCCTGCTCGATACACCGTGCTATTTCAACTTCCACGCCAACCTGGCCCTGCACGGGGTCAAGGTGGTGACGATCCCGCGGCGCCCCGACGGTTTTGATTTCGCGGCCCTCGAACACCTGCTGGCCGAGCATCGCCCCCGCCTGTACCTGACCACCAGCGTGTTGCACAACCCCACCGGCCACTCCTTCAGCCCCGGCCAGGCGTTCCGCCTGCTGCAACTGACCCAGCAATACCACTGCCATATCGTCGAGGACGACCTCTACGGCGACCTGCACCCCAACCCACCACCGCGCCTGGCCGCCCTCGCCGGCCTGGACCAGGTCACCTACCTGTCGGGCTTTTCCAAGATCCTCAGCGCCAACGCCCGCGTCAGCTTCGTGGTGGCCGCGCCGCAACTGGCGGCCAACCTCACCAACATGAAGCTGATGAGCGGCGGCGTGACGTCCGAACTGTTCGAGCAAGTCGTGTACCGCATGCTCAGCGAAGGCAGCTACGCCAAGCACCGCAAGCGCATGGTGCAGCGCTTGATGGAAGCCGGTGGACGCGTGGAGCAATGGCTCAAGCGTTGTGGCTGTGAACTGCCGATGGGTTACGAAGGCGGGATGTTTATCTGGGCGCGCCTGCCGCCTGGGGTCAACGGCGAGCTGTTGGCCCAGGCGGCATTAAAACAGGGCATGGTGCTGGCGCCCGGCGCGCTGTTTGGCTACGACCCGGCGCAACGTGATTCGATGCGTTTCAACGTGGCCCACAGTGATGAGGCAAAGGTCCAGCGGTTGTTCGAAACGCTGCTGGGCTAGGCTTCGCACGCCCTTTGACTGATGAACATAGCCTGTCGCACCCGCCATTTTGCATCGTCGTGTATCTCCTTATCGCCAGATACACTGCAATACAAAGGGTACAAGGCAAGGGCGTCGCCAATGGCTAGACTGCGCTCCAATGAGTATTTAACGAGGAAGGCAGCATGGATCATGTCGATCACATCCTGATCGTCGATGACGACCGGGAGATCCGCGAACTGGTGGGCAACTACCTGAAGAAAAACGGCATGCGCACCACCGTGGTCGCCGACGGCCGCCAGATGCGCAGCTTCCTCGACACCACTCCCGTGGACCTGATCGTGCTGGACATCATGATGCCCGGTGACGACGGCCTGCAGCTGTGCCGCGAACTGCGGGTGGGCAAGCACAAGGCCACGCCGGTACTGATGCTCACCGCGCGCAACGATGAAACCGACCGCATCATCGGCCTGGAAATGGGCGCCGACGACTACCTGGTCAAACCCTTCGCCGCTCGTGAGCTGCTGGCACGCATCAACGCCGTGTTACGCCGTACACGGATGCTGCCGCCGAACCTGGTGGTCAGCGAAACCGGACGGCTGATCCGCTTTGGCCGCTGGCGCCTGGACACCACCGCACGCCATCTGCTTGACGAAGACGACACCCTGGTGGCCTTGAGCGGTGCCGAATATCGCTTGCTGCGGGTGTTCCTCGACCACCCCCAACGCGTGCTCAACCGCGACCAGTTGCTCAACCTGACCCAAGGCCGCGATGCCGACCTGTTCGACCGCTCCATCGACCTGCTGGTGAGCCGCCTGCGCCAACGCCTGCTGGATGATGCCCGCGAACCGGCCTACATCAAGACCGTGCGCAGCGAGGGCTACGTGTTTTCGCTGCCGGTGGAAATCCTCGGGGCCGAACAATGAGCTTAAGGTTTCGCTGGCCGCGCACCCTGGCGTCGCAACTCTCGCTGATATTCCTGATCAGCCTGCTGTGCGCCCATGGCTTGTCCTTCAGTGCGCAGTTCTACGAGCGCTATATCAGCGCGCGCACTGCCATGCTGGGCAACCTGGAAAACGATGTGTCCACCTCGGTGGCAATCCTCGACCGGCTGCCGGCCAACGAACGGGCCAGCTGGTTGCCGCGCCTCGACCGGCAGAACTACCGCTACCTGCTGAACGCCGGCGAGACCGGCGCACCGATGAGCAGCGATGATGTGCCTATGGCCGCCACCTCCATCGCAGACGCGCTGGGCGAACACTACGCGCTGACCTTCCGCGACATTCCGGGCATGCAGAAACACTTCCAGGCGCACCTGACCCTGGCCGATGGCAGCCCGATCACGATCGACGTACGCCCAGCCGCCCTGCCCGTCGCCTACTGGCTGCCGGTGGTGCTGGTGTTACAACTGGCACTGTTGCTGGGCTGCACCTGGATCGCCGTGCGCCTGGCCATCCGCCCACTGACCCGCCTGGCTCGCGCCGTGGAAACCCTCGACCCCAACGCCCACCCCACGCCGTTGGACGAAAAAGGGCCCACTGAAGTCGCCCACGCCGCGGCCGCGTTCAACGAGATGCAAAAACGCATCGCCGAGTACCTCAAGGAACGCATGCAGATCCTGGCGGCGATTTCCCATGACCTGCAAACCCCGATCACCCGCATGAAACTGCGCGCCGAATTCATGGAAGATTGCGCCGAACGCGACAAACTCTGGAGCGACCTGGGCGAAATGGAACACCTGGTGCGCGAAGGCGTGGCCTATGCGCGCAGCGTCCACGGCGCGACCGAGACCAGCCACCGAATCAACCTCGACGCCTTCCTCGACAGCCTGGTATTCGACTACCAGGACATGCACAAGCAGGTCAGCCTCACGGGTAAAAGCGCCGTCGTGTTCGACACACGCCCCCACGCCTTGCGCCGGGTGCTGGTGAATCTGGTGGACAACGCGTTGAAGTTTGCAGGCAGTGCCGAATTGGAAGTGGGCTCGACAGCGGACGGGGAATTGTCGATCAAGGTATTGGATCGTGGCCCGGGGATTGCCGAAGACGAACTGGTTCAGGTGATGCAGCCATTCTACCGCGTCGAAAGTTCACGCAATCGGGGCACCGGCGGCACCGGACTGGGGTTGGCGATTGCACAGCAATTGGCCGTGGCGATAGGCGGTTCGCTGACCCTGAGCAATCGACCACAAGGTGGGTTGTGTGCCGAGATACGCCTGGGGCTTTAAGCCCCAGAGACCGGCGCTGCCGGCGCGCGACCCCAATGCAAATTACTGATATATCGCCTAACTCATGATTCAATATTTTAATAATTAGGTTAGAACCAATCGGCATTTTACAGTCCCGGCTCTGCCCCCTACCTTGGAGGCGAATAACCGACCCCCTGCCCGGTGGAGGTGTCACTCACGCACGACACAAGGACAGACCATGAGCATCGAATTCATCGGCTATATTGGCGGCCATCACGCTTCCGAAATCCACCCGCGCAGCGGCCCCACCCTGCAACCCGACTATGTCGAGACCGTGGCCCGCGCCCACGAAGAAGCCGGCTTCGACCGCGCACTGGTGGCCTTTCACTCCAACAGCCCGGACAGCACGCTGATCGCCTCCCACGCCGCCAGCGTGACTCAAAAACTTCAATTCCTCATCGCCCATCGCCCCGGTTTCGCCCAGCCCACCTTGGCTGCGCGCCAGTTCGCCACCCTGGATGTGTTCAACGGCGGGCGCACGGCCGTGCATATCATCACCGGCGGCGACGACCGCGAACTACGCGCCGACGGCAGCCACATCGGCAAGGACGAACGCTACGCCCGCACCGATGAATACCTGAGCGTGGTGCGCCAGGAATGGACCAGCGAACAGCCTTTCGACTTCAAGGGCACCTATTATCAGGTCGAAGGCGCGCACTCCACAGTGAAGTCGCCGCAACAGCCGCATATCCCGCTGTATTTTGGTGGCTCGTCCAAAGCCGCGATCGAAGTGGCGGGCAAGCACGCCGACGTTTACGCCTTGTGGGGCGAAACCTACGAACAAGTGCGCGAAATCGTGACCCAGGTGCGTGCCGAAGCGGCCAAGCATGGGCGTACGATTCGCTTCAGTTTGTCGTTGCGGCCGATCCTCGCCCAGACTGAAGAACTGGCATGGGCACGGGCCGAGCGCATCTTGCAGCAGGCCACCGAGCTGGCCGAAAAAAATGGCTTTGTACGGCGCGAACCGCCGAATGAAGGCTCACGCCGGCTGCTCGCGGCGGCGGCGCAGGGATCGCGGCTGGATAAGCGTTTGTGGACCGGAATTGCGGGATTGCTCGGTGCACAGGGTAACTCCACCTCGCTGGTAGGCACGGCGGAGCAAGTCGCGGAAGCGCTGGTGGATTACTACGATCTGGGGATCACCACGTTCCTGATCCGTGGGTTTGATCCGTTGAATGATGCCATCGACTATGGCAAGCGCCTGATTCCCCTCACTCGCCAGCTGATTGCTGAACGCGAGCAGGCCAAACAGGTCGCTTAATCACATCACAAAACCAATGTGGGAGCTGGCTTGCCTGCGATAGCGGTGGTGAATTCACCAACGCTATCGCGGGCAAGCCAGCTCCCACAGTTTTAGATCATCAGTGGATTCACTATCAGTCCTTGTAGTCGGTATCACTGCGCTCCAACTGCCGGATCAACGCATTCCAATGCCGCGCCACACCCGGCCCATCACCACTGGCAAACACCTTGGCCTGCTGCTCAACCTTCTCCACCACCTCCCTCGGCGGGAAAATCAACTCCGCATTCCCCGCCGCCTGCGCCGCGACCTGGATATTGCACGCACGCTCCAACTGCTGCAGTTGCTGGAACGCATGCTCAACACTGACGCCTGCGGTCAACAACCCATGGTTACGCAGGATCATCACACTCTTGTCACCCAGGTCCGCGACCAGGCGCTCGCGCTCGTCCAGGTCCAGGGCGACGCCTTCATACCCGTGGTACGCCACGCGCCCGGAGAAACCAATGGAGTGCTGTGAAATCGGCAGCAGGCCGTCTTTTTGCGCCGACACTGCGATACCGTCGCGGGTGTGGGTGTGCAGCACCGCTTGCAGGTCGTGGCGTGCGCCGTGAATGGCGCTGTGGATCACATAGCCGGCGTAGTTGATGCCCAGGCCGGTAGGGTCGTCGACAATGGTGCCATCAAGGTCGACCTTGACCAGGTTGGACGCGCTGATTTCATCGAACAACAAGCCAAAGGCGTTGATCAGGAAATGCTCGTCCGGGCCCGGTACACGGGCGGAGAAATGGGTGTAGATGTGGTCGGTCCACTTGTACAAGGCCGCCAGGCGATAGGCGGCGGCCAGTTTGACGCGCACCTCCCATTCTTCCGGAGTGACGCGCTGGCGAACATTGGTGGAAACGCTGGAAATCGAGGTGACGCTGCTCATGGCAAAACTTCCTGGATGGCCTTAAGGACTTCCAGGCAAGCCTAGGTGATGCAAAAAAATAATAAAAAGCACATTTTAATCTAAGCTAATTATTATTTTTTTTCATATCAAGCTGCATCCTTGATCTTGTGCAACGAGGCCGCGACCCACTTGCCAAACGCATCCACCGGCCCCTGCAGGTTTCCCAGGAAGTGCGGATAGATCAGCCACAGGTCCATCACCGGCTTGAAGTCCTTGAGCGGCATCACCGCCAGTTGCTCACGATGGGCGCTGCGCTCCAGCAACGGGCGGGGCACCAGGCCAAGGCCGAGGCCATCCGCCACCAAGCCCAATTGCAGCTCAGTGCCAAACGTCTCCAGGTTCACCCGTAATGCCAGCCCCTGATCGGACAAGGTCCGCTGCAACCCCGCACGGAAACCGCAACCGTCCGGGTTGAGAATCCAGCCGTTCTGGTACACATCCGCCAGCTTGCAGGGCTTCTTCGGCAACTGAGCCTTGGCGCAGACCACCACCAGTTCCATCTTGCCGATGGACTCGCCGATGATGTTGTCCGGAAAGATCTTGCCCGCCGGGAACAACGCCGCCGCCGCATCCAGCTCGCCGCGCTCGATCTTGCCGACCAATTGGCTGCCCCAGCCGGTGGCGACCTGGGCCCGCAGGTCCGGGTATTCGGTACGCAGGTGCTTGAGCGCATCGAGCAGCACCACATCACCGATGGTCTGTGGCACACCCAGGCGTAGCACGCCAGTGGGCGGAGCGTCGGTGGCCACCAGTTCACGCAGGGCATCCATCTCGCGCAGGATCAGCCGGCACTGCTCGTAGACGCGGGTGCCGATCAGCGTAGGCTTGAGGGGCTTGGTGTTGCGGTCGAACAGCTCCACCCCCAGCGCCTGCTCGAAGTTCTGCACGCGGCGGGTGATGGCTGGCTGAGTCAGTTGCAACGACTCGGCGGCATGGCTGATGGACTGGCAACGAATCACTTCGACAAAGGCATCGATATCGTCAATTTTCATTTGGGCCGCACATAGAGAACAGTCATTAAGATGTGTGCGAAGCATAGTTGCAGGAAGGCTGTCTGGATAGCCCACGCTGTGATCGATAACGTCTAACGCTATTCAGACCGGTTCTAAATTACCTTCAGCTATAAGCTAATCATTAAAAAATAGCATATTAACTATAAACATTATGCTTAGATAATCCCATCACCACCGACCATGGAATTGTCATGACCCAGGCCAAGCACCCCGAAAGACTCAGAGCCTTCATCGGCGCCCTGGCGGAATTGATCGACGGCAATCCACGCGAAGGCGACCTGTTGCACCGTGGCGGCAAGCTACTGGCGCAGCTGGTCAGCCATGATGACTGGCTGCCCGATGCGTTCGCCCAGCCCGATCCTGAACGCTATCAGCAATTTCTGCTGCATGCCGACTCGCGTCAGCGCTTCAGCATCGTCAGTTTTGTGTGGGGGCCGGGGCAAAGCACGCCGATCCATGACCACCGAGTGTGGGGCCTGATCGGCATGCTGCGCGGTGCGGAGTTTTCCCAAGGCTTCGAGCGCGCGCCGGATGGCCGCCTGGTGGCCGAAGGCAAACCGATCCAGTTGGTGCCGGGCCAGGTTGAAGCCGTGTCGCCCAAGGTCGGCGACATCCACCAGGTGAGCAATGCCCACAGCGACCAGGTGTCCATCAGCATCCATGTGTACGGCGCCAATATCGGTGCGGTGCGCCGGGCGGTGTACCAGCCCGACGGCAGCGAGAAACTGTTTATCTCCGGTTATTCCAACGCCTTCCTCCCGAATATCTGGGATTTGTCCAAAGAAAAGAGCCCTGCCCTATGACCACCGTATCCACCCGCAGCTTTGCCCAGCTTCGCCAGGCCCTGTTGGACCATCAAGAAGTGGCCCTGATCGACGTGCGCGAAGAGGCGCCGTTTGCCGAATCCCACCCGCTGTTCGCCGCGAACATACCGCTGTCCAAACTGGAGCTGGAGGTGTATTCGCGCATTCCACGGCGTGATACCCAGGTCACCGTCTACGACAACGGCGAAGGCCTGGCGGCCCGTGCTGCCCAGCGCCTGGTTGCGTTGGGCTACACCCAGGTCAGCCTGCTCGAAGGCGGATTGGACGGTTGGCGCAAGGCCGGTGGCGAGCTGTTCATCGATGTGAACGTGCCGAGCAAGGCGTTTGGTGAACTGGTGGAAAGCGAGCGGCACACACCGTCACTGGCCGCCGAAGAAGTACAAGCCCTGCTCGACAGCCAGGCCGACGTGGTGGTGCTCGACGCGCGGCGTTTCGACGAATACCAGACCATGAGCATTCCCACCGGCATCAGCGTGCCCGGTGCCGAGTTGGTGTTGCGCGCCCGCGAGCTGGCGCCAGACCCGGCCACCCGCATCATCGTCAACTGCGCCGGGCGCACCCGCAGCATTATCGGCACCCAGTCGCTGATCAATGCCGGCGTGGCCAACCCGGTGTCAGCACTGCGCAACGGCACCATCGGCTGGACCCTGGCCGGACAGACACTCGCCCACGGCCAGTCACGCCGCTTTGCACCGACCTCGGAAGAACATCGCCAGGTGGCCGCCGCCGATGCGCGCCGGGTTGCCGACAAGGCTCGCGTAGGCCGCGCCACCCTGGTCGATCTGCAGGCCTGGCAGCAGGAAGCGACGCGTACCACCTACCTGTTCGACGTGCGCACGCCGGAAGAATTTGAAGCCGGGCATCTGCCAGGCGCACGCTCCACGCCCGGCGGCCAGTTGGTGCAGGAAACCGACCACGTCGCCAGTGTGCGTGGCGCACGGCTGGTACTCGCGGATGACGACGGTGTGCGCGCCAACATGTCCGCCTCCTGGCTGGCGCAACTGGGCTGGGAAGTCCACGTGCTGGATAACCTGGAACCGGCGCACTTCAGCGAGAAAGGCGCCTGGATTGCGCCGGTTCCGACGCCCGCCCAAGCCGAGCTGATCAGCCCGCACACCCTCGCCGACTGGCTCGGCCATGGCGACACCGTGGTGCTGGACTTCACCGCCAGCGCCAACTACGTCAAGCGCCACATCCCCGGTGCCTGGTGGGCCCTGCGCGCGCAACTGCCCCAGGCCCTGGCCAAGGTGCCCGCCGCCCAACGCTACGTGCTGACCTGCGGCAGCAGCCAGTTGGCGCGCCTGGCGGTGGCCGAAGTCGAAGCCATCACCGGCAAGCAAGTGTTCCTGCTACAGGACGGCACCACTGGCTGGATCAACGCGCAACTGCCGTTGGAAGAAGGTGAAACTCAGTTGGCCTCACCGCGCATCGACCGCTACCGCCGCCCGTACGAAGGCACCGACAACCCCAAGGAAGCCATGCAGGCCTATCTGGACTGGGAATTCGGCTTGGTCGACCAACTGGCGCGCGACGGCACCCATGGTTTCTACGTGATCTGACGGCATGCCCGTGCCGGGCCTTCCCAACAGCCGACCCCTTCTCCAGGCGGAGGCGACTGCAACCTAACCCTTAGCCTGGAGCCTCTCTTATGCGTCTGACGCTGCCTCTCCTGCTGATCGCTCTACTATCGGGCATCACCCACGCCGCCGACCTGCAACCGCTGCGCGTGGCCAATCAGAAGTCCACCATCAAGGCGCTGCTGGAAGCCTCCGGCGAATCGAAAAACGTGCCCTACGAAATCCGCTGGTCGGAGTTCCCGTCGGCCTCGCCCCTGGGTGAAGCCTTGAACGCCGGGGCCGTAGACATCGGCGCCCTAGGTGACGCGCCCTATGTGTTCGCCCTGGGGGCCGGTGCGTCGCTCAAGGTGGTCAGCATCATTCACGCCGAAGGGCGTAACACCACCGCCCTGGTAGTGCCCAAGGACTCACCGATCAAGACCGTCGCCGACCTCAAGGGCAAGAAAATCGTCACCGGGCGTGGCTCCATCGGCCATTACCTGGCGATCAAGGCCCTGGCCACCGCTGGGCTGACCTCTCAGGACGTGCAATTCATTTTCCTGCTGCCGAGCGAGTCGCGCCTGGTGCTGGACAACGGCACCGCTGACGCCTGGGCCACCTGGGACCCGTACACCACCGTGGTCACCTCGCAAAGCCAGGCCCGCGTGCTGATCAGCGGCAACAAGCTGTTGAGCAATCACCTGTACCTCGCGGCTACCAGCCAGGCTATCGCCGACAAGCGCGCGCAACTGGATGACTTTGTCGCCCGTCTTGATCGCGCCTATGCCTGGGCCAACGTGCACCCCAATGAATACGCGGCCGCCCAGGCCAAGATCACCGGCCTGCCGCTGGAAGTGCATGTGGAAGTCGCCAAGGACACCCACCTGACGCCGGTCACCATCGACGACGCGGTCATCAGCGGCCTGCAAGCGACCGCCGACACCTACCAAAAAGAAGGCCTGTTGCTCAAGCATATCGACGTGTCACAGGGCTTCGACAAGAGCTTCAACGCCAAGCGTGTCCCCTTTCCCAAGCCTCGCGCTAAATAGGAGCAGAACATGAGCAAGCCACGCCATTTAAAATTGGGTGCAATGGTCCACGGTGTCGGTCACGGTTGGGGCGAATGGCGCCACCCGAACGCCCAACCCAACGCCAGCACCAGCTTTGGTTTCTACAAACAGCAGACTGAACTGGCCGAAGCCGCCAAGTTCGACTTCGTGTTCATCGCCGACAGCCTGCATATCCACGCCAAATCCAGCCCGCATTACCTCAACCGTTTCGAGCCGCTGACCATCCTCTCGGCGCTCGCGGCAATCACCACGAACATCGGCCTGGTGGCGACCGTGACCGTCAGCTACACCGAGCCCTACCAGGTGGCGCGCCAGTTCTCGTCCCTGGACCATATCAGCGGCGGCCGCGCTGGCTGGAACGTGGTCACCTCTTGGCTGAGCGGCACCGCTGACAACTTCGGCAAGGCCGAGCATCCACCCCATGCCGTGCGCTACCGCATCGCCAAGGAACACGTGAACGCGGTCAAGGGCCTGTGGGATTCGTGGGAAGACGACGCCTTTGCCTACAACAAGCAATCCGGCGAATTCTTCACTCCAAGCAAGCTGCATGCGCTGAACCACAAGGGCGAGTTCTTCTCGGTGAAAGGCCCACTGAACATCGCGCGTTCGCGTCAGGGCCAGCCGGTGATTTTCCAGGCCGGTACCTCCGAAGATGGACGCAACTTCGCCGCCGAAAACTCCGACGCGATCTTTGTGCATGTGGACAGCATCGAGGAAGGCCTGGCCTATGCCCAAGACCTGAAGCGCCGCGCCAAAGGGTTTGGCCGCGACGCCGACAGCCTGTCGATTTTGCCGGGTATCCGCCCGATTGTTGGCCGCGATGAGGCCGAAGTGGAAAGCCGCTATCAGCAGGCCGTGGACCTGGTCACCGTGGAAGACGCGATCGTCGCCCTCGGCCGCCCATTCAACGACCACGACTTCAGCAAGTACCCCTTGGACGCGCCGTTCCCGGAACTCGGTGACCTCGGTTCCAACAGCCAGAAAGGCGGTTCCGACCGCATCAAGCAACTGGCCAAGGACGAAGGCCTGACCCTGCGTGAAGTGGCCCTGCGCTTTTCGCGGCCAAAACGCGATTTTGTCGGCACCCCGGAGCAAGTCGCCGATGCGATCCAGACCTGGTTCGAAACCGGCGCCAGCGATGGTTTCATCATCAATTCGGTACTGCCGGATGGCTTGCAGTATTTCACCGAACTGGTGGTGCCGGTGCTGCAGCAACGCGGCCTGTTCCGCACCGACTACAGCGGCCAAACGCTACGCGACAACCTGGGCCTGGACGTGCCGGCCAACCGCTACAGCGTCGCGGTCGAGGTTGAAGAGCAGCAAGAGGCGCTGGCATGAGCCAATCCTCGCAACCTTCCTTACGCTCCGTGGAAGTCGCCCATTTCGACGCCCTGCTCGAACGCCTCACCACCGAGCTGGCCAGCACCGCACACGTCTATGACGAAAGCGGCGCCTTCCCCCATGCCAACTTCCAGTTGCTGCACCAACATGGCTTGGTCGCCCTCACCGTGCCCAAGGCGCTGGGTGGCGGCGGCGCGAGCCTGCCCCAGGCGCGCAAGGCGATCAGTGCGATTGCCAAGGGCGAACCGTCTACCGCGCTGATCCTGGTGATGCAGTACCTGCAACACACACGCCTGCAAGACAGCAAGACCTGGCCCGCCCACCTGCGCACGCAAGTGGCCGACGACGCTGTGCGCAACGGCGCCCTGATCAACGCCCTGCGCGTCGAACCCGACCTCGGCACCCCGGCCCGTGGCGGGCTGCCGGCGACCACTGCGGTGCGCACCGCCGAAGGCTGGCGCATCAGCGGCCGCAAGATCTACTCCACCGGCAGCCACGGCCTGAGCTGGTTCAGCGTGTGGGGCCGCAGTGACGATGCCGACCCGCTGGTTGGCGCCTGGCTGGTGCCCAAAAACAGCCCCGGCGTGACCATCATCGACACCTGGGACCACCTGGGCATGCGAGCTACCTGCAGCCATGAAGTGGTGCTCGACAACGTGCTGGTGCCGCTGGACCACGCCGTCAGCGTCAGCCCGTGGAGCGCGCCGTCGCCGGAGCTGGACGGCGAAGGTTTCCTGTGGATGTCGGTGTTGTTGTCCTCGGTATACGACGCCGTAGCCCAGGCTGCGCGGGACTGGCTGGTGAACTGGCTGGAAGAACGCGCGCCGTCCAACCTCGGTGCAGCGCTGTCGACCCTGCCGCGCTTCCAGGAAACCGTCGGCCATATCGACACCCTGCTGTTCGCCAACCGTAGCCTGCTCGACGCTGCCGCCGAAGGCCACACCCCCGCCGCCAATGCGGCGCAGTTGAAGTACCTGGTGACCCACAATGCGATCCGCGCCGTGGAGCTGGCCATCGAAGCCTCGGGCAACCCCGGTCTGTCGCGCCATAGCCCGTTGCAACGGCATTACCGCGACGTGCTGTGCAGCCGCGTGCATACCCCGCAGAACGACGCCGTATTGCAAGGCGTCGGCAAGGCCGTCTTCGCCCAACGCCAGAAGGAACGCACATGAGTCAGGTGATTATCGCCAGCCAGCTGGACGAAGATTTCAATGAAGTGATTCGCGAGCGCCTGGCAAAGATCCATCCCGAGGCCCAGGTGATCGGCGTGCCCGTTGGTGTACCGAGCGACCTGCCGCCCCAGGCGAATATCCTGCTGCTGCGCCCGATCAATGTGCGCGGCTACACCGCGCCGGATACCCCACCACCGGGTTGGCCTTACGGCGCGCAATGGGTGCACCTGGTGTCGTCGGGCATCGATTTCTACCCGCAGTGGCTGTTCAACGGTCCGCCGGTGACCACCTCCCGTGGCAGTGCCGCTGACAACCTGGCCGAGTTTGCCTTGGCCGCGATCTTTGCCGCCGCCAAGCATTTGCCGGACATCTGGGTAAAGGATTCGCAGTGGAACTTCACCGCGTTGCGCCCGCTGAAGGGCACCACCTTGGGCATCCTGGGGTTTGGTGCGATAGGCGAACGCCTCGCGCAAAAAGCCCTGGCCCTGGGGATCAAGGTCGTAGCGCTGCGCCAAAGCCAGGCGCCGTTCAGCGCGGGCGTGGACGCCGCCCTGGACATCCACGACCTGTTCGCCCGCGCCGATCACCTGGTGGTGGCGGCACCGCTGACCGAGTCCACGCGGCAGCTCATCAACCGTGACGTGCTGGGCAGCGCCAAGCCGGGGTTGCACCTGATCAATATCGCACGCGGTGGGTTGCTGGATCAGGAGGCGCTGTTGGAAGCACTGGACAATGGGCAGATCGGGCTGGCGTCGCTGGATGTAACCGAGCCGGAGCCGTTGCCGGACGGGCATCCGCTGTATACCCATCCAAGGGTGAGGTTATCGCCGCATACGTCGGCGATTTCGACAAATAGCCGGAATGAGATTGCGGATACGTTTTTGGCGAACCTGGAGCGCTACGTGACGGGTCAAGCGCTGAATAACTTAGCTTACGTCTAACGCAAATCAAAATGTGGGAGCGGGCTTGCTCGCGAATGCGGTGGTTCAGTCAAAGGTGTATCGACTGACACTCTGTATTCGCGAGCAAGCCCGCTCCCACATGGGACCTGTGTTGACTGGGAGAAATCATTTGATGCGGTAATGGAAAGTATTGCGCACGGCCGGCACCGGCACGGGTTTTCCATCGACGATCCTCGGCTGGTAGCGAAAGGTATTCGCCGCCGCCAGTGAAGGCCGCATGAACAGCGGATGGCAGCCGTCCAGCACCTTGGGGTTTTCGACACGCCCTTGGGTGTTGACGGTGTACTCCACCGAACAATCGCCTTCGATGTTTTTGTCCAGGGCACGCTCCGGATAGTCCGGCGCCTCTTTGCTCAAGGGTTGGTACTGGCGGCTGTCGAAGGCCGGCGCGGCGGCCGGTGCTGCAGGGCGTGCGCGTTCCGCAGCGAGGCGCTCCTGGGCCAGGCGCTGCTGTTCCAGCTCGCGACTGCGCTGTTCAGTGGCCAGGCGCTCCTGTTGCTGCTCCAGCTGCTTTTCCTCGACCCGCTTGCGCGCCAACGCGGCTTTTTCCAGTTTTTGTGCCTGGATCTGTGGATCGATCACCGGTTTCGCCGGCACGGGAACCACCACAGGCTCCGGCGCTGGCGCTGCGACGGCCACAGGCTCAGGCACGGGAGCTGGTGTCGGCGCTGGCGGCATCATAACCAACTGGGTATGCATCACCCTCGGCGTTTCCACCGGCGGCTTATCTGTCGACCAGCCCAGCATCAGCGCCGCCAGCACGCCCACATGCAGCGCCACCGCGAGGCTGGCCGCCACGCTGTTTCTCCAGAACCCGGAAGGCTCCCCAGGCCCCACTGCGAGCATCGGACTGTGCATGATCATCGCCGTCATTGCGGGGCCACGGTCACCAACCCCAGATTGCTGACACCGCCCTTCTGCAACACCGCCATGGCCGCCACGACCCGGCCGTAGCCCGCGTTGTCGTCGGCGCGGATATACACCTGGGTATCGCTGCGCGCCGCCACCACCTGCATGACCTTGGCGCCCATTTCGTCGAGGGTCACGGCGCTGTCGGTCTGGTGGGTGGTGTCGAGTTCGCCGCCCAGGTTCCAGTAGTAGCCGCCGTCAGCCTTCACCGACAGCGTGAGGATCTGCTGGCGCGTGTCGGTGGCCAGGGCCTCGGCGGCGACCTTGGGCAGCTCGATTTTTACGCCTTGGGTCAGCATTGGCGCGGTGACCATGAAGATCACCAGCAGCACCAGCATCACGTCGATGTAGGGCACCACGTTCATCTCGGCCTTGGGCCCGTGCTTGCGTTGCGGCCTGGTCAACATCGGTTTGCTCCTTGCTCAGGCGGCCACGGCCAGGTTGATCGGCGTACCGCGCAAGGTGCGGTGCAGGCGCACTTGCAGCTCGTTGCCGAAGGCGTAGTAGCGGGTCAGCAGGATCTGGCCACGTGCCGCGAAGCGGTTATAGGCGATCACCGCCGGGATGGCCGCGAACAAGCCGATGGCAGTGGCGATCAGTGCCTCGGCAATGCCCGGTGCTACCGTCGACAACGTCGCCTGCTGCACCTGGGACAAACCGATAAAGGAATTCATGATGCCCCACACGGTGCCGAACAGGCCGATGTAGGGGCTGACCGAACCCACGGTCGCCAGGAATTGCAGGCCCTTTTCCAGCTCGATTTCCTGCTCGGTGATCGCCACCTGCAAGGCGCGCTCGACCCCTTCCAGCACGGCCGGATCGTGGCTGTGCAGGTGCTGGTATTCCTGCACCCCGGCGATAAAGATCGGCGCAATGCCGCCCTCGCCCGCCTGCACGGTGTCGCGGTACAGCGGCTGCAAGTCCGCAGCGCTACGAAAGCGCAGCATAAAACCCTTCAACTGGCGCTCCAGGCGGCGCAATACACTGGCGCGCTGGATGATCAGGTACCAACTGAGCAATGACGCCAGCAGCAGCGTGACCATCACGACCTTGACCAACAGGCTGGCGTCACTGATCAAACCCCAGATCGTCATATGTTCCATCGTCGCGTGCATGGTTAAGCTCCTATTCGATTAAAAAGTGATGACCGGGTGATGACGCCTACGGCAATTTCAACGCGCGGGTCACCTCGGCCCACGGCACGAACTTGAAGTTCTGGGTCTGCTCGGGCATGCGCTTGCGGCCGTCCTGCACCACCAGCAGGCCTTTGCTCCAGGGCCCGCCGAGGTTGATCGCGGTGACTTCCAGGCCGTCGGTTTCCGAAGCACCATCAATCCCCGCCGCCGCATTCAGGCCGACACGAAAGGCGCCGTGGGTGGCGAACGGTGGCTCGGCGTCCAGCACCAGGTAGCTGTCATTGCCCTGGCTGGAGATCACCAGGTAGTCGCGTTCCTTGCTCTGGTACAACGCCAGGCCCTCGACATCGGCATGCAACTGCGGGCCGACCTTGATCACGCTGGTGAGCGCGGCGGGTTGATCGGCGCGGGCATCCACTGCCCAGACGCCGACGTCTTCTTCACCGATGAACAGGCGCTGGCGCTGGTCATCGGCCACGCAGCCCTCGGGTTGGCTGTCGACGTTGAACTGGCGCACCAGCTCGCCCTGCACCCGGCCGTCCGGTGCACTCAGACGGTATTGCAGGAAGGTGCCGTCCTTGCCATTGGCGATCGCGTAGATCTCGCCGCTGGCGGGCTGGAACAGGCAGATACCGTAGATTTCCTTGAGCGGCGTCGGCACTTCACCGGCTTCGCGCAGTTCGCCGCTCTGGCGGTCGATGCTGAACAGGCTCAGGCTGTTGTGGTCGCGATTGCTGGCCACGGCGAGGTCGACTGTTTGCGCGCCGAGCTTGAAATTGGGGCGCACATCGACGTTATTCAGGCGGCCGACCGCCAGCTCCTGCAGCAGCTTGCCGTCGAGGTCATAGGCCAGCAGGCCCTGCTTTTTGTTGGTGCCGAGCACGCGGCTTTTGGCGGGTTGTTCGGGGTGAATCCAGATCGCCGGGTCATCCGCCGCATCCCCCTGGCGACCGACCGGGTCGGTTTGGCGCAGGGCGGCGACTTCCGGCACTACCGGCTCGGCGGCCACAGGCGTTGCCTTCCAGTCGAGTTTGCCCTGGTAGAGCCTGCCGGTGTCGTCATCCCGCACCAGCACGTGCTGACCGCTGACGCTCAGTTGCTCCGGTTCTTTCAAGCCCGGCAGCGTCAGGCTGCCCTGTTCAACCCAGCGCTCGCCGGTTTGCTGAAACAGATGCAATTGGGCGGTCTTAGGATCCAGCGCCACCACCCCGCCCGGCACCAGCGCCATGGCGCCAGCCTCGCGTTTGGGGGTGTCGAACAGCGCCACCGGGGTGCGTTTCACATCCGCCTCAGGGTGTGCCGGGTAGGCCCACCAACCGACGTTTTCTTCATTGATCAGCAACTGCTGGGTCGCGTCATCCACCTGGCAGAACTGTGCCGACGGCGGCAGCGGCAAACCGCGCAAGCGCTGAGGGTTGCTTGACAACGTCGAACCATTGCCCACCAGCCATTGCTCGCCCTTGCCCTCTTCCCCCACCAGGAACACAAACAGGTTGGCGGCTGCGTCGCGGAACAGGCACAGGCCATTGACCGGGTAATCGCGGGCGGGCAGGTACAGCGGTTTGCCAAAGGTTCTGGTCGCGGCATCAAGGCTCACCAACAGCGCTTGCTGGCGGTCGTTGTCGAGGCTGGCCACCAGCACCTGGGTGCCAGCGGCGCGGGTGTCGAGGCTGCTGAAGTTGCCTTTGAAACGGGCCAGTTCGGCACCTTGGTTGTCGAGCAATTGCAGGCCGTCGCGGGTGCTGGCGGCCAAGCGTTCAGTGCGACCTGGCAGAAAAGCCAGCGCTTCGGCCTTCAGGCTCGGCGCCCAAGGGCTCAGCGCCAGGTCGGCGGCCATGACCGGCGAGCAAGCGACCAACGCCATCATCAGGTAGAGCTTGGAAATTCTCATGAACAATCAAAATCCTTGTCTTGTAGGAGCGAGCTTGCTCACGAAGAACGGCAACGATGACGCGGGCTGTCTGGATGCACGCGGTGCCCTGGCGTTTTTCGCGAGCAAGCTCGCTCCTACAGTGGAAACGTGGGGGTGGGGTTAGAAATGGGTGAAGGTCAGGCCCACTTTGTAGGTCGGGCCGTATTCCTCGTACTGGCCGTTGTAGCTGCGGTGGCCGGTGTAGACGAAGTAGGACTCATCGGTGAGGTTCTGGGCCTCGAAGCTGACTTGCAGGTTCTTGGTCAGCGAATAGCGCGCGCTGAAATCGACGAAAGTCTGGGCGTCGACGTGCAGGTCGTGGGCCTTGTCGTTGATCGAGGCCAGCTCGTAGAGGTAGGCCGATTTGTAGTTGGCCGACAGGCGCAGGCTGAGCTTGTCGTTTTCCCAACCGAGCATCAGGTTGCCGACGGTGTCCGATTGGTTGGGCAGGCTGATGTTGCGTTTGCGATTCGCGCCGCTGGCGCTGTCGAAGCCTTCGATGTCAGCACTGGAACGGCTGAACGTGGTGTTGGCACCGATCAGCAGGCCATTCCACGGTGCCGGCAGCCAATCGAATTTCTGTGAGTAGGCCAGTTCCAGGCCGTAGAGCTTGGCACTGTCGCCGTTGGCGTAGGTATGCGCCTCGGAAAAGTTGGCCCAGGCCCCGGTGCCGGCCAGGTCGGTGTTGTAGACGAAGTTCTTGATGTCCTTGTAGAACACGAACGCGGAAACAGTGCCGGCGCGGCCCATGAAGTGCTCGATGCCCAGGTCCAGATTGCTCGACTCCAGGGGTTTGAGGTCCGGGTTGCCGAAGGTGGCTTCGTCATCGTCGATCACGAACCCTGGCGCCAATTGACCGAAGGTCGGGCGCACCACAGATTTGGTCCAGGCCGCACGCACCTGGGTGTTCTTGTCGATCTGGTAGCGCGCATGCAGGCCCGGCAGCCAGTGGTGATAACGGCGCTTGGTCTCGGTGGGCGTGAACACACCATCGGTGGCGCCGGTGCCCTTGGCTTCGAACTCGGTGCCCTCGTAGCGCAGGCCGGCGATAAAGCGCCAGTCGTCGATGTCGATGGTGTTCATCAGGTAGCCGGCGTTGATGTCTTCGCGGATGGTGAAGTCGTTGACCCGAGATTCGGTCTCGTCATAGAAGTCCGCAGCGTTGAGGCCACCGATCAAGTGCTTGATGCTGCTGGGGCTGATGCCCGGCCCGTAGTTGCCCAGGCGATAGTCAACGTTGCCCTTCTGGAATTGGCTAAGGTTGAGCTGGTCGGCGGTAAAACCGAGGGTGTCGAAGTCTTTGTAGACCCAGGCTTCCAGGTCGTTGTCCTTGTTGCGACGGCTGACTTTGCCGCCGAACTTAACCTGGGAGGCATAGCCACTCAGGTCGTAGTCGCGGGCCAGGTCCAGGCGCAGGTTTTTCTCGGTGTCTTTAGTGTTCTGTTTTTCCCAGTCGACCTTGTCGAGGGTGAAGTTGCGCGCGTCGTAGAAGCCGCTGCCAATGATCGGGCGTGGCTTGTCCTTGTCGTAGAAGCCGCTGTTGGCAAAGTCGCCGCCGTCGAAGGTGGCACCGGCGATGTGCGCCGGGCTGTCTTCGCTGGATTGGCTGTAGCCGGCCTGGCCGCTCAGGGTCCACAGGCCGAGCATGCGCTCGCCGCCGAATACGTAGGACTGGATTTCCTGGGTCTCTTCGCGGTTCTTCAGCTTGCGTTTGGCCTCGGCATCGCCCAGCTCGCCGGGCGCTTGGGGATCGGCAAATTCGAGACTGGTGGAGTTGCGGGTCTCGGTGTCTTTGTAGCGGCTGTAGAGGGTGCGCAGGTAGTAGCTGCTGAGGTCATCGGGCTTGTAGTCGAAGTTCAGGCCGCCACCAGCACGTTCTCGGCTGATGTCGTAGTCGCGTTGCTCGAATTCATTGAGCTTGGCGCCGTTGGTGAAGTCCCAGGCGCCGCCGGTTTCGACGTTGTCCGAGCCGAAGTCACGCTTCTGCCAGCTGAGTGCAGCGGCCACGCCGAAGTTGTCGATACCGTCGCCGAGGCTGAAACGGTTACTGGCGGCGCCGGAAAACTTGGGACTGGTCTGGCTTGTGTTCTTGTCGTAGCTGGCCTCGGTGCTGCCGGTGTAGAACAGCCCCTTGTGGTCGAAGGCCGACAGGCTTTGCACATCGACGGTGCCGCCCAGGGAGTTGGCGTCCATGTCCGGGGTGAGGGTCTTGATCACCGACAGCGACTGCACCAGCTCCGAAGGCAGCACATCGAGGGCCACCGCGCGGCGTGCGCTTTCCGGGGCCGGCACCAGGGTGCCGTTGATTGTCACGCTGTTGAGGTCCGGGCCCAGGCCGCGCACGCTGACAAAGCGACCTTCGCCCTGGTCGCGCTCCACGCTGATACCCGGCAAGCGCTGCGCCGCTTCCGCGACGTTTTCATCCGGCAACTGGGCCACGCCGTCGGCATGCACCACGCTCTTGATGCTGTCGGCGCTGCGTTGCTCCTTGAGCGCCTGATCAATGGCTGCCGCCTGGCCGACCACCTCGACGTGCTCGGTGTTGGCCACTTCGGCCGCCGAAAGCCGCTCGCTGGCCATCGCCAGGGCCAAGGCAGTAAGCGTGAAGCCGACGAGCCCGGTTCGCTTGTACATGCAATCCTCCCCAAGAATCCGTTGGCGCCAGGCAAGAGGCCCGGCAACTGGGAGGGCACGCTAGGGGTGGGGGATGACGGTTCTGTGACAGGGGGCACCTGCAAACCCCGTAAACCGGGGTTTTGAGCGGTTTTAAGCGAACAAATGAGCTGAAATGACCTCGATCAAAATGTGGGAGCGGGCTTGCTCGCGAATGCGGTATTGCAGCTAGCACCTGTGTGGCTGATCCACCGTATTCGCGAGCAAGCCCGCTCCCACAGTTGTTTTGTGTTTGTCAGGAGATTGTGTGTATGGCATGAGCTGATTCGACCCTCCCCCACCGTCACGCAACCGTCACATCCATCTGCTGTGCTGGCGCCCATCGCTTTTTTGCCCAAGGACTCGCGGCCATGTTTTCCGTGCTCAAACCCCACCGCTGGAAACTCTCCCTGTTGCTGATCGCCGCCAACCTCGGGCTGATCCTGCACCTGGCCTGTGGCGAGTTGAAGAGCTTCAGCGAATGGGTGTGGCTGGACATCTTCGGCGAAGGCGGCTCCGCGCTGTTGGCGCTGGTGTGGCTGGGCCTGGTGCTGAAGAGCCGCCCCGCCGGGCGCGTCACCAACTACCTGGCGCTGGGCCTGTCGTGCATATTTTTCTCCTGGTGGATCGACAGCCTCGATGAGTTCATCCGCCTGCCCGACAGCATCACCTGGGATCACTGGCTGGAGTCCGGGCCGATGCCGGTGGGCATGATCCTGCTGACCATCGGCATCTACCACTGGCACCGCGAGCAACTGGCGATCAGCGCGCAGATGGAAAAGCGTGAGCGGTTGTTCCGCGAACATCGGCTGTTCGACAAACTCACGCCGCTGGCCGGTGCCGACTACCTCAAGCGCCAGTTGGCCGACAGCCTGCAAGACAGCCACGCGCAGCAACAACCGCTGTCGCTGCTGGCCCTGGACCTGGACAACTTCGCCGCCATCAACCAGGCCTACGGGCATGCCGAAGGCGACGCCGTGCTGCAGGCGCTCAGCCATTTGTTGTTGCTCAACCTGCGCCGCCAGGACCTGCTGTGCCGCCTGGCCGGTGACCGGTTTGTGGTGCTGCTGCCCAATACCGGCGAACGCCAGGCCAAGGAGATCGCGCTGGAGTTGCAACAGGCCGTGCGCGGCCTGGCCCACAAGACCCGGCTGCACGGTGAGCGCCTGCAACTGGCGGCGACCACCGCCGTGGTCATGGCCCTGGACGAGCCGCCCCACGACTTGCTCAAGCGCCTCAACCTGGCCCTGGCCAGGGCCAAGCAACCCCTGGCGAAAAGTGCCTGAAATGGCCGTTAAAACCAGCTGGTACGAGGCCGACAGCCGCTTCATTCCCGGGCACTATCAACCGGCCACGTTGATCGACCTGGCCCTGTCCCGGGATATCGACAGCCACCGCCTGCTGCGCGGCACCGGCTTGTTTCACGAAGACATCCTGGCCGGCACGGCGCGGCTGAGCCCACAGCAGTTCCTGGGTTTAATAGGCAACAGCCGCAAACTGCTCGACGCCGACGACAGCAGCTTCCTGTTTGGCCAACGCCTGTTGCCCGGTTATTACGGCGCCGCCAGTCATGCGTTGGGCCATGCACAGAACCTGCACCAGGCCCTGGACATCCTGATCCAGCAACAGGTGCTGCTCAGCCCGCTGGTTACCCTGCAACTGGAGCTGGATGAACACCACGCCTATCTGTACTGGCTGGACAGTTGCGGCGCCGGCGAACACTGGCGCTTCTTGCTGGAAGCCAGCATGACCTCACTGGTTGCCATGAGCCAATGGCTCAGCGGCGAACGCCTGCCATGGACGGTCAGCTTCAGCCATGCCGAGCCGCGCTATGTCGAGCAATACTGGGTGAACTTGGGGGAAGACACGCGTTTCGAGCGGCCGCTGGACATGCTGAGCATCCCTCGCGAACACCTCACCCGCGCCTGGCCGGGCGCCTCGGCCACCGCCGGCCAGGTAGCGCGCCAACAAGCCCGCGAGCAGATCGAACAGCTGGGTTTCACCGGCAGTTTTCTGGATTGTCTCTACGACTACCTGCGCGAGCAGGTGCGCCAGCCGCCAAGCCTGGAACAGGCCGCACACGCCTTCGCCATGAGCCCGGCGACCCTCAAGCGCAAGCTGCACAAACACGATACCGGCTTTCAGCAACAGGTCGACCGCGTGCGCAAGCAAGTGGCGCTGCACCTGTACCAGGTCAAGGGCTACGGCAATGACGAAGTGGCGGCGTACCTGAACTTCAACGACGCAGCGAATTTTCGCCGCTCATTCAAGCGCTGGACCGGCAGCACGCCCAACCTGATCCGCCAACTGTTCAACAGCCGCTAGCCAGGCGTTCACGCAGGAACTCCACCAGCGCCTGCACCGGCCGCGAGCTTTGCCGATGCTGCGGGTACACCGCCGATAATGTCAGCGCTTCGGGGGCGAACTCGTCGAGGACGGTGACCAGGCGGCCGTCCTTCAAGGCATCGCCGACGATAAACGTCGGCAGGTAGGTCACACCCAAGCCGGCGATGGCGGTGTCGCGCAGCAAGTCGCCGTTGTTCACGCGCATACGCCCGCTCACGTTCAGCGCCTGTAGCTTGCCTTTGAAACGCCATTGCACCTGGCGGCCATGGCCGTAGGGCAGGCAGTCGTGGTCGGCAAGGTCTTCGGGTTTTTGCGGCGTACCGCGCAGGGCCAGGTAGTCGGGGCTCGCGCAATACACACGGGGAATGCTGGCGATACGGCGGGCAATCAAGGTGGAATCCTCCAGGGTGCCGATGCGCAGCACCAGGTCGTAGCCCTCGCCGATCAGGTCCACGGGGCGGTCGCTCAGATCGACCTCCACCGACACCTGGGGATGGTGCTGCAGGAACAACGGCAACAGGCAGCCCAGGTGCGCCATGGCAAACGACAACGGCGCGCTGAGGCGGAGGGTGCCGCGCGGTTCGCTGTTCTGCCCGGCGATTCCCTGCTCCACTTGCTCGACTTCACCGAGCAGGCGCAAGGCGGATTCGTAGTAACTCTGGCCGAGTGGCGTGACATCCAGACGACGCGTGGAACGGTTGAGCAGGCGCACGCCGAGGCGGTCTTCCAGCTGGATCAGGCGGCGGCTGACAAACTGCTTGGACAGGCCCAGTTGCTCGGCGGCGGCGGTGAAACTGCCGGATTCCATGACCTGGCAGAACAGGCGCATGTCTTCGAAGGGGTTCATTGTCGCTTCTCGGTGGACGATGGGCTGTTTTATAACCGGATAGTCGCAACACCACAAATCAAAATGTGGGAGCTGGCTTGCCTGCGATAGCGGTGTACCAGCCAACATTTCTGTCGACTGACACACCGCCATCGCGGGCAAGCCCGGCTCCCACAGGGTTTTGCGGTGTTTTTCGGGTGGGTTACTTGGTAAACGCCGAGTAGCTGTTCATCAGGTTGCGGTAGTTGGGAATGCGCGGCGACAGCAGGTTGGCCAGGCCTTCCATGTCGTTGCGCCAGTCGCGCTGCAATTCGCAGGCAACCGCGAACCAGTTCACCAGTTGCGCACCGGCGGCGGTCATGCGCGCCCAGGCCGCTTGTTGCACGGTTTCGTTGAAGGTGCCCGACGCATCAGTGACCACGAACACCTCAAAGCCTTCCTCCAGGGCGCACAAGGTCGGGAACGCGACGCACACGTCCGTCACCACACCGGCAATGATGATCTGCTTGCGGCCAGTCGCCTTGACGGCCTTGACGAAATCTTCGTTGTCCCAGGCGTTGATCTGGCCAGGGCGGGCAATGTAAGGCGCGTCCGGGAACAGTTCTTTCAGCTCTGGTACCAGTGGGCCGTTGGGGCCGCTTTCGAAGCTGGTGGTGAGGATGGTTGGCAGGTTGAAGAACTTCGCCACATCGGCCAGGGCCAGGACGTTGTTCTTGAATTCGTTGGGCGAGAAATCCTGTACCAGGGAGATCAGGCCAGTCTGGTGGTCGACCAACAATACAACGGCGTCATCTTTGTTCAAACGAGGGCTAGCCATGGTTCAACTCCTTACGGGGGATGGGAAATCAGAAAGCAAAGCACGAACAGCCAAACGCACCCCAGAACCCCTGGAAGTCGCTGACCGGCACGCTGGAAAGCCGCGCCTTTTCATGGCTGTGGGAATGCACGCCGCACGGGCCGCTGCATTGGTGAACCTGAGCCTGCAACGGCGAGCTTGGGCGCCAGTGACCCGGCACCTTGACCACCGGCGACCAGTCCGGCAGCACCGGCACGCGGGGCGGTGCGAAATCTTCGAAGTCACCGGCGCCGTAGACCACCTTGCCGCCGACCACGGTGAGCACCGATTCGATCCATTTGATGGCTTCTTCATCGACACTGAAGAAGTCCGCCGACAGCGCGGCCACGTCCGCCAGTTGGCCGACCTTGATCTGGCCCTTCTTGCCCTGCTCGGACGAGAACCAGGCGCTGCCATGGGTGAACAGTTCCAGCGCGGTGAGACGTGGCAGGCCTTCGGCATGCAGCTCCAAACCGCCAACAGTGCGACCACTGACCATCCAGTACAGCGAGGTCCACGGGTTGTAGCTCGACACCCGCGTCGCGTCAGTGCCCGCCCCGACCGGCACGCCTTCGGCGAGCATGCGCTTGATCGGTGGCGTGGCTTCGGCCGCCTTGGCGCCGTAACGCTCAACGAAGTACTCGCCCTGGAACGCCATGCGGTCCTGGATCGCGATACCACCACCGAGCGCCCGCACCCGTTCGATGTTTTTCGGCGTGATGGTTTCAGCGTGGTCGAAGAACCACGGCAGGCCATTGAACGGAATGTCGCGGTTGACCTTCTCGAACACGTCGAGCATGCGCGAGATGGACTCGTCATAGGTCGCGTGCAAACGGAACGGCCAGCGCTGCTCCACCAGGTGGCGTACCACCGGTTCCAACTCCTGCTCCATGGTCAACGGCAGGTCCGGGCGCGGCTCAAGGAAGTCTTCGAAGTCGGCCGCCGAAAACACCAGCATCTCGCCGGCGCCGTTGTGGCGCAGGTAGTCATCGCCCTGGTGCAGGGTGACGCTGCCAGTCCAGTTCTTGAAATCGCTGAGTTCTTCCTTGGGCTTCTGGGTGAACAGGTTGTAGGCGATGCGCACCGTCAACTGTTCGTCCTTGGCCAATTGCTCGATCACCGCGTAGTCATCGGGGTAGTTCTGGAAACCACCGCCGGCATCGATGGCGCTGGTGAGGCCCAGGCGATTGAGTTCACGCATGAACTGGCGGGTCGAGTTGACCTGGTATTCCAGCGGCAGTTTCGGGCCCTTGGCCAGGGTCGAATACAAGATCATCGCGTTGGGTCGCGCTACCAGCATGCCGGTGGGGTTGCCGTTGCTGTCACGCACGATCTCGCCGCCCGGCGGGTTCGGCGTGTCCTTGGTGTAGCCGGCCACACGCAGCGCGGCGCGGTTGAGCAAGGCACGGTCGTACAGGTGCAGCACGAACACAGGGGTGTCCGGCGCCGCCTGGTTGAGTTCTTCCAGGGTCGGCATGCGCTTTTCGGCGAACTGGAATTCGTTCCAGCCGCCGACCACGCGGACCCATTGCGGCGTCGGTGTGCGGTCGGCCTGGTCCTTGAGCATGCGCAAGGCATCGGCCAGTGACGGCACACCCTCCCAACGCAATTCGAGGTTGTAGTTCAACCCGCCACGGATCAGGTGCAGGTGCGAGTCGTTGAGGCCGGGGATGACGGTGCGGCCCTTGAGGTCGATAACCTGGGTAGCACTGCCACGCAGGGCCATGGCTTCACCGTCGGTGCCCACAGCGACAAAGTGCCCCTGGTGGATGGCGACGGCCGTGGCGCGGGGGTTCTCACGGTCCACGGTGTGGAACTGGCCATTGAACAAAATCAGATCGGCGTTCATAGGGTTTCCTTTACAGAGGCTTCAAGCCAGGGAGCGAACAGTCGGGTAGCCGCCGGCATCAGCAGGTAGACCACCAGCAGGACGATGGTCAGGGTGACCAGGAAGGTGGCGACCACGTAGTTGGAGAGGAATGGGTGCAGACGCAACACCGGGCCCCAGATGATTGGCACCAGCAGGGTCAGCGGCAGGATCACAAACAAGGTCACCACCGCTTGTTTCCAGCGTGGCGGCTTGGCGGCGCTCTCGGTTACGGGGTTGAACCAGAATTCGTTGACCGCACCGATTTCGGTGTTGTCGCCGTCAGCGAGCATGGGGGTGGCTTCGGCGATCAGGGTTTTGCGCTCGGGGGAGTCGAGCCAGGTTTCCAGGTCGTCAGTGGAGCGGTAGCGCAATACGCAGGTGAACAGCGCCAGGTTGCCTTGCTTGCCGCGCACCACGTCGACACCGAGGTGGCCTGGGCGTGCGCCGGCGATACGTACGATGCGGCGTAGCCAGGCTTCGTAGTCGGCTTCCCGGCCGGGTTTGATCAGGTGTTTGACCACCAGGGTGACGACTTCGTCGGGGCCTGGTTTTGTTACTGGGTCCATGGGGTGTCCCTCTGCCTTGATGTTTCAGCGATGAGGGAGTTTGCGGGGGTTGGGCTAGGGAAAATTGGATGTACGTGCTGTTTGGGTTGAGTCCCTGTCCGTTACTGGGGTAACGGACAGGTATACCGTCAGTCAAACCACTCACGACGGCCTTCAAAGGTGCCAATGATCAACTCCACAATCATCCGCACCGCTTCCCGATTCCCCACCTGCGCATTCACCGCCAGCCACACCTGGCGCTGCATGCTCTCGGCCAACAACCCCGGCAACGCCACCAGGCCCCGGTCAAAACTGCTCATGTAATGCGGCAGCAACCCAATGCACGCCCCACAGCGAATCATCTCCAGCATCAACGAATATGCATGCACCTGCACCACCGCCGCCAGGCGCTGCTGCACCACCTGGTTCCACGCCTGCAACGCCCCCACTTGAGCATCCGGCTGCCATTGCACCAGCATGTAGTCGTCGAGGTCTTCGACACTGTCCGGGCGTGTGGTCAACCGCGAATAACGCTTGGCGATATGCGGCAAGTAATGCAAGCGCGCCAGGGCCTGTGGCGGCTCGGTGGCAAAGCTCGGGCCAGGCACGGGGCCATCGGTGTCCGACAACCACAGCACCACATCCACATCCACCGTTTGCAGCGACAACTGGCTGTCGATGGAGATGATCTCCAGGCGCACGCTGGCATTGCGGCGCAGCAACGCGATCAGGTCACGGCCAAGGATGTCGTGCAGGATCGGTTCGGCCACCGCCAGCCGAATCAACGGCTGCTCCGTGACCGGCAAACGCCGTTCTTGGGCCAGGGCAATCAATTGGGCCTGCAACTGCTGGCCATCGCGACTGAGCACCAGGCCATTACCCTGGTAGGTGAACAGCGAATGCCGTAAATGTTCTTCCAGCTGTGCCAGGCGCTTGCGCAACAGCGTCGCCTTGATATTCAAGCTGCGCGCCGCCTGCATGAAGCAGCCGCAGCGCGCGCTCACCAGAAAGTAGCGCGCCACTTCCGGGTCGATCTCATGGGCCAGGGCCAGCCAGCTACTGCGTGCCTCGGTGGGGGCGCGATAAGCGGACGGCCCCTGGGGGGCGGACGGTTCTAGCAATGCCATGGGAGACTCCCTGTCTTGTCGGTCTGTGCATCCAATGCGGGTTGACGCGGGTTACTCCAGCACCTTGTTCAACTCGGCGCCGTCGATACTCAGGGTTGCGGTGTTGAGCATGCCTTCGAGGTACGCCTTGGCGATCTGCTCCTGGCGCTGGGCACGCAGGGCCTGGGTCAGGCGCTCGCGCAGTTCGTCGAGGGTCGCGGTACGTGCCGGTTGCTGGCCGGTGAGCTTGAGCACATGAAACCCCGCCGCGCTCTGCACCACGTCCGACACGGCGCCGACCTTGAGGCGCGACACCGCACTGCGCACTTCTGGCACGAGTTGCTGCAAGGGTTGCATGCCCGAGTCGCCGCCGCGCGCGGCGGAGTCGGTGTCCTGGGAAAACTGCGTGGCCAGGGCGGCGAAATCACCCGGCGCAGCCTGGGCACGACGGCTCAGTTCCTGGGCCTGGCGGCGTACGCTGTCGACGGTTTGCGGGTCCTGGGTTGCCAGGAAAATCTGGCTCACCCGGTACAATGGCGGCGTCACCCATTGCGCCTTGCCACTGTCGTAGGCCTGCTGCAACTCCGCCGCGCTGGGGTAATCGGCCGGCACCTGGCTGACTGACAGCATGTAGTCGCGGAACACAATCTGCTCGGCGGCGGCGCGGGTCTGCTGTTCCACGTCCGGGCGCTGGCGCCAGCCCTGGGCGTCGGCCTGTTCGAGCACCGCCTTTTGCGCCAGGCGTGAACGAATCCAGGTTTCCAACGCGCCACGGTTACCGCGCAACTGCTCACGGGACTCGGCAGGCAGGCTGGCCAGCACGGTTTTCAGTTCCGTCAGGTCGATCTGCTGATTGCCCAGGCGGGCCACCGCCGGCCCGGCCGATACAGGATTGATCACCGGCGCCGGTTGCTGTGCCGCCACCGGGTCACTGCCCGGCCGCAGGCTCAAGCCCACCGCCACCACCAGCAAGGCCAACGCACCCGCGCCGACCATCAAGGTTGGTTTCTTCACAATACCGGCGCCTCGGCTTCCGCCTGCAACTGCGCGGCCTGCTGGCTGTATTCACGCAGGTAAACGATAAATTCCTGTAACAGGCGATCCCACAACTCCAGCTGACTGCGCAGGTGCGTGGCGCCGACGCCCGCCACCACCACGTCCATTTCCATCAACAAAAACTCGCCCTGCACCGACAACCGTGCAAAGCGTCGCGACGCGTTCCACACCTGCGCCAGACCTTCAGGCAATTCACCCTGGATGCGCAGCGCACAGCTGTAGGTGAAATCCACATAGCTGCCCTGCTCCGCCGCCGGGTTGCCGAAGCGCACCGCAAAACCGATGCCCTGGCTGGCGCTGAGCAATTGCACGACGCCGTTCTGTTCGGTCTGGTTGACCCGGTAGCCGGCTTCCTGCAGCAGTTCGGTGAGGCTCTGGGTGGTGACGCTGGAGATCAATTCGTTCATGGTGATTTCTTCCCTGTCGATCAATGATTGGCGGTTGCCTGGGGCGCATCGAAACGGCTCTTGTACAAATCGTCGCCAAAGCCCTGGGCCAGTTCCTCGAACTTGACCCGCGCGCTGCTGGCGAAGGGCTGGCGAATACTCATCACCTCGGCCACGTCGATTTTTTCGTAGGCCGCGAGCAACTGCTGGGCCACGCCGTACATCTGTTGATTCTTGACTGAACATTGCTGCACTTGTGTGTCACGTTCGCTCAGTTGTGCCTGCAAGCGCGCCCGCTCGGCCTCTTTGCCCTTGGCCAACACCAGCAGTTCGTCATAGGCCTTCTTGAACTTGCCGATCTGCTCGTTGCTGGCTGCCACCTGGGCTTGCGCCTGGCTGTGCAGGCTCTGTTGCTGGCCGGCCATTTGCTCGGCCACGCCACGCGCCTGGGCGAGTTCGGCGGTCAATTGCTTGATTTGAGCCTGGGCCTGCTTGGCCTGGTTTTCGGCGGCAATCCGCGCGGCGCTGGCCTGGGCCTGTTCACTTTGCAGGGCCTGCAATTGCTGGGTGGTGCTGCGCAGTTGCGTACGCAGGCGTTCCTCCATACCTTCAGCCGACGCGCCGGTGGTGACCAGCAGCAGCAACAGCCCGCAGATTCGCGTGTTCATGTGGCATCTCCGTGCGCATCAAAAGCGCGTGTTGAGTTCCAGTTGCATCACATCGACTTCGAACGGCGCGCCATACACTTCGGACGCGCTCAACCAACGCGCACTGGCGTAGATGTTCTTTTCGATGCCGTAGTTGGCGCCAATGAAATACCCCTTGGCGTTGGTGCCGCCCAGGTGGAACGACGAATCGTTGAAGCCGTCAGGCAGTGCGTCAGGCTGGATGTATTTGTAGCCGGCCAACACGTTCCAATCGCCGCGTTTGCGCATTTCCAGCGCGCTGCCGAGGGTGAACGAGACCATCAGCGCATTGCCGCCACTTTCAAACTGGCCCTTGCTGTTGATGTTGTTGACGATCTGGCCTTCGCTGCGCTTGAGCATCTCGCCCTTGTCGTAGGCCAGGTTGTGGATGAAGTTGCCCTGGGTGCGCAGCTTGAAATCGCTGGGCAGCTCGGCATCCCAGGCCAGGTTCAGGTCGAGCACATCGAACTTGGATGCCAGGCCGACGAACTGCGGTTGCGGGGTCAGGCCTGGGGTGGCTGGATTCGGAGTAATGTCGCGCAGCAGGAACACGCTGTTGCCCTTTTGCATGAAGGCCAGGCGCGAGCCGTCACTGTCACACGCCGGCTGGCCGGACCACGGCTGGCAAGCGCCGGAGCGTTTACCTTCGATATCGTCAAAGTGGTAGTAGGCCAGTGCGCCCTTCAGGCTGTTTTCGCGGTTGATCTTCCAGTTGGCGCCGATCTGCCCACCAAACAGCCACTTGGTGTCGCTGTCTTCCTTGTCGAAACCGTTGCTGCTGGCCGAGTCGGAGGTGTACTCCACCGGGAAAGCACCCAAGGTGCCGAACAGGCCCCACTGGCTATTGAGCGTATGGTTGAAATTGGCGGCGATACCGTCGAAGTTCAGGTCGCCCGAATACATCATGTCGGTGGAATAGAACGGGTTGGCGAAGCGCCCGGCCGTGAGGGTCACGTCCGGCGTGGCCTTCCAGCTCAGGTAACCCTGGTCGAGCCAGATGTCTTTCTTGCCAAAGCCGCCGCCCAGGGTCTGGGTGGTGGACACCGGGTTGTTGTCAGAGCCGGTGCCCACACGGATGCCGGCCGTCCAGTCGGGTGACAGCACGGCTTTCATGCCCAGGCGCGCGCGCAGGCGGAACAGGTTTTCGCGGTCCTTGGTGGTGTTGAGCAGCGGCGGCAGCTTGGTGTTGGTGTCTTTGTTGGTGTCGTACGGGCCGCTTTCATTGAGCTTGGCGTAGTCGACGATCTCGTTGCTGTTGTTGCCCGAGAAGTAACGCGACTCGTCCCGCAGGCGGATATCACCATCAAAGCTGATGCGCGAGACCCAGTCCGGGAAGGTGTTGGGCTGGGCCCAGTTTTCCTGCTTGGCGGTGGCCATGACCTCGGCCTTGACCTGGTCGCGGATCTGATCCTTGACCGCCTGCGGCACGTATTGCACACGCACGTCACCCGGCGCTGCGGCCGGGCCGGCAGCCACCACCGGCGCGGCATTGGCCTGGCGGGCCTGCTGGGCCTCTTTTTCGGCCTGGGCGATCAGGCCATTGGCGGTGTCCTGGGTCAGCACGCCTTGTTGCACCAACAGGCGGATCAGGTTGATGGTGACGTTTTCCGAGGGTGCGACCGGGGCTGCAGCCGCATGGCCGACCAGGGTCGCGATGACCATGCCGACCGCCAGGGTCAGTCGATTCACGGGGGAAATCATGTGTACGCAACTCCTGTAAAAAACCGTTGTAAAAGGGTTTGATCAATCCGGGCGCCGACCTTTCAGGGACAGGCGCATGGGCAGCGTCAGCGACGCCGGCGGTTTCTGTGTGGCACGCAGTGCCTGGATCAAGGCGAGCATCTGCGCGTCGGTCTCGGCATCCCCGCTGGACTTGGCCACCAAGGCTTTGGTGACTTGGCCATCGGCGCCCAACCACAGGTCTATCTGTATCGAGAACGCCTTCTTGCGCAGCTCAGGGTCTTCGCGCATCAGCCGCTGATAGGTGCCGGCCAGGTACTGCTTGTAAGTGCCCGTCCCCAACCCTCCGCCGCCACTGCCGGCCATGCCGCCGCCCTTGCCGGCACCGATGTTGAAACCGTCGTTGCCGGACTGGGCGTCGCCGTCGATCTGCATCGGGTTGGCCAGGTCTTCGTTAGGCGAAGGCGGCGCTTCCTCGGCCGGCTTGACCTCCTCGGGTTCGGGGCTTGGCACCGGTTCCGGGATTTTTTCTTCGACCTGGGGCTCAGGTTCCTTGGGCTTTTCCGGCGGTGGTGGCGGTGGCGGCGGCAACGGGATAATCGTCGGCACCTTCGGCGCTTCGCGGCGCACGCCGCTCATGTCATTGGCCCATTGCCACAAGCACCAGGCGGCCACGGCGCCCAGCAACAGGCCCACGCCCCACTTCAACGGGCGCAACGGCTGCTTCTTCTTAACGGGCAAGGGCGCGATCGGGATCTGTGCGGTCATGTCTCAACCCTGGCTCGGTTTGCCGGTAACCAACCCGACCTGGGACAGTTCCAGCCGACGCAGCAGGTCGAGCACTTCGATCACCTTTTGGTACTGCACCATCGCATCGCCACGCACGATCACCGGGAAGTCCGGGTTCAGCGCTTTCTCGATGCGCAGGCGTTCTTCCAGCTCACCAAGGGTCACCGGGTAGGCGTCGAGGAACACCTGGCCGCCGTCGTTCACGGAGATGGCCTTGGTCTTGGCCTCCGACAACGACACCGAGGCGCTGGCCTTGGGCAAGTGAATCTGGATGCCCGAGACTTGGGCGGTGGCGGTGAGGATAAACATCACCAGCACCACCATCAGCACGTCCACCAGGGGCGTGATGTTGATGCTGTCGACGGCAGCGTCATCGTCATCGTCGTGGGAGGTATTTACAGAAGCCATCGCGATTCTCCTCAGGCCAGAACCGGCGCGTGATGGTCACGACGGTGCGCCGCTTCACTGTGCTGGCTCTCGCCGTGCATCTCCGCCAGGCGGGTGATGAACTCGTCGACAAACACACGCATGTCCGCGCTGACTTCCTTGTTGCGCGTGATCAAGCGGTTGTAGCCAAACAACGCCGGGATCGCGACAAACAGGCCCATGGCCGTGGCCAGCAACGCCGCCGCCATACCGGGAGCAATCGCGTTGATGTTCACGTCACCGGCCATCGCCGTGCCGAGGAACACCACCATGATCCCCAGCACCGTGCCGAGCAGGCCGATATAAGGGCCGCCGGCGATGGCATTGGACAGGGTCGAGAGTTTGGAGCTGAGCGCCTGGTTTTCGCGGGTGCGCACGCCGTCCATCGAGCAGCGGATGGCTTCGATGGTGGCGGCCGAGACCGACGAGGTGTCAGCGCCCTGGGCACGCCGGGTGCGGATCTCCTTGACCGCCACCAGGTACAGGCGCCACAGCGAAGAATGGGCCAGGCGCTCACCCAATTGGGCGTCGTCGGCGTACATCTCCAGGCGCGTGCCGATCTGTGCAAAATGCTCGCGGAACACTTCGTTGGCGCTGCTCACGCGGCTCACCTGACGGTTCTTGCGCAGCATGATGACCCACGACTGGAACATCATCGCCACCAGCACCAGGATGATTACCCAGGCATCCACCGGCACCGCGTTGAGCAAGAAGCCCAGGCTGCCGAAACCAAAGCCGGACTGCTCTTCATCCACGCCATAGGCCACCAGTTTCGACTCCGCGCCCTGGGCGTTGGCATCGGCCAGCAACAGTGCCGCCGGACGCGCCACCTTGGACAAGCGCAGCTCATCGATGGCTCCGGCGAATGGCAGGTGCGTGCTGCCCGCTTCCGGCAGATCGGCACCAATGGCTAGTTGGGAGTTGAACGCGGGCAAGGCAACAGCCAGGATGGCGGTTTCACGGCCATTCACATACAGCGAGACCTTGTCACCCTCGGCGGTGAACGCCAGGTGCTGCCATTGGCCGGGGTTCAGCGGTTGGCTCGACACGGCGCGCTGGCCGTCGATGTCCACGAACGGCATGCCTTGGTTCAACCCCAGCAGCAGGCTATGGGGGCCATCACGTCGGGCGAGAACGACTTGCTCACCGCTGGCCTGGTCCAGGCGCAGCCAGGCGCTGAAGGTAAACGCGCCACCCGCAGCGTGTTGCAGCGAAGGGCTGGCCGGCAACATCAGGGGTTGACCACTGAGCTGCAAGGCACGGCCGATCACACCGTCGATGCTCGCACCGGTGGCGTTCAACGTGGTGTTGGCGTAGGCCGTGGTGTCGCGGGTCGGTGTGCCGTTGGCCCCGTCAAAATGGTAGAGCGCGGTGTAGTTCGGGTCGAACGTCAGTTGGCCGTTGGCGGTGGCCGGGGCCTTCTGGTTGCCGTAGTACATCCACAGGTCCTGGCGCTGGCCGCCTTCCACCTTGGGCACATCGACCCAGATCAGTGCCATGCCCATCAACGGGTCGAAGCTCTCGATCTGGTGGTTGAACACGGTTTTGTCATCGGCGCTCACAAAGCGCAGGTCGGCGCCGTCATCCTTGACCCCGTCAAAGGTGAAGTTGCCGGTGTGCAGGCGCACCAGCAGCGCGGTGCGGCCCAGGGCCTGGTTGATCGCGGCGCCTTGGGCGGTGGTGTCCACCGAAATCTGCTTGCGGTAGTGCCAGTCGTCCTGCCACCAGGCATGGGCGGTGGCCGGGAGCGTGAAGCCCAGGCAGATCAACAGGCTCAGGAATAGGCGTTGCATGGGTGAAGTCTCCGGAAGAAAAAGTCAGAAAGTCGCCTGCACACTGAAGTGCAGTCGCGAGTCCTGTTTCTGGGTGTTCGGTCCATCGAGCAGCGGGTAGCCCCAATCCAGGCTGCCGGACAACCATTTGCTCAAACTGGCGCGGGTGCCCAGGCCGACACTGGCCAGGCTGTATTCGTCTTCTTGCTCGGGCAGCGGGTCGTGCAGGCGCATGCGCGCACCTTCGGCGAACGCGTAGAAGCGCCACTCCTGCACATAACTGCCGAGGAACTTGGCCAGGGACGGCGTGCGCAGTTCCTGGGAGAGCAAGTACCCCTCATCCCCGGTACGCTCCGCCGCCAGATAACCGCGCACCGACGTAGCACCGCCGGCGGAATATTGCTCGTTGGACACCAGCGGCCCCGACGCCAGCTGGAAGCCGCCCTTGGTTGCCGACTGCCAGTCGTTGGCGAAGGTGTAGGTGTAATTCAGGTCGCCCTTGAGCACGGCAAAACTGGCGCTGGCCTTGTAGCGTTTGTATTCGAACTCTTCGGCATCGCTGCCGTAGCCGAAGAAGGCGCGAGTGCCCACTACCAGGTTCAAGCCCAGGCCCAACTGCGATTGTTCGGTATAGCGAAAGCCGTTGTAGCCCAAGGTGAACGGTGCGTATTTGAGCGGCACCTGGTCGCTGCTGGAGCCGAACTTCATCTGTTCGTCGAAGTCCTTGAAGTCCACGCCAAACGAGAACGAGTTGGCCCAGTTGCCCGCCGCCGGCAGGTTGTAGATGGCCGACACACCGTAGGAGTGCCCTTTGCCCAGCACGTTGCTGCCGCCGATGGTGGCGATGTTGCTGTCGGACTGGTAACCGGAAAACTGCAAGGTCCAGCGCTCGTTGAGCGGTGCGCTGTAGGAGCCCGACCAGACCTTGGCGTTCTCGGTGTCCTGGGGCGCGGTGAAGTAGGTCAGGGAAATGCTGTGGCCCAGTTGCCAGAGGTTGTCGTACCCCAGGGTCGCCACCGAGCGCAGTTTTTCGGTGTCGGCGCTGTAGTCGTTGTTCAGGCCGATACTGGCGTGCCAGGGGTTCTGGTCTTCCACCTGCAAATCCACGTCCATGGTGCCGGGGCGTTGCCCCTCGCGTACCAACGGCGTGACCTGGCGTCCAGCGCCGCGATTGAGGCCGGCCAACTGGGTTTGCACCGTGGCAAAGTCGGGCACCGCGCCTTCCTCCAGGGCCGGCACCTGCTCGCGGATTTCCACTGGCGAATAGTGCTTGGCACCGACCACGCGCACCCGGCCGACCTTGGTCTCGCTGACCTGCAGGTAGACGATACCGTCATCGACCTTCTGCTCCGGCAACTCGACAAACACCGACTGGTAGCCACGCGACTGGTAGATCTTCTGCAACGCATCGCGCGCGCCTTCGATATCGCCCAAGGTCTTCTGCGGCCCCAGGAACGGATACACTGCCTCCTCGATCGTCGCCGCATCCAGCACCGTATTGCCGCGCACGAAGTACTCGTTGACGTCGACCTTGCGCGCGCCCTCTTCCTCCTCGGCCAACAGCGGTTGCGCCAGGCTCCCCAGCGTCACGCAACACAGCGCCAACGTTAATTTGAACAGATGCTCCACACCGCCCCCTGACTGTCTGATTTTGTGCGCCATCGCCGGACGCCCGGCGTGCGGCCTGCTCAATTGCTGGTGATCGAGGTATTGCCGTGGCGTGCCAGCCAGGTGTGCAACAGGGCGAAGTTCAACGAGAACTCCGGCATGTGCAGCAAGGCGCCACAAAACACGTCACCGATGATTTTCTGGATGAGTTGCACCGCACGCGGGTTGTTGAGCAGCGTGGCGATGTCGCGAGTGAGTTGGTGAATGCTCCAGACCTTTTGGTTGAGGTCCAGGCCGACGAACCAGCGGAACAGCAGGTTGTAGTTCAGCTGTTCGTGCAGTTGCTGTTCGCTGGGCACCGAGTACAGCAGTTGCAGCAACAGGATCTGCAGCACGGTGTGCGGGGCGATCGACATCGCGGGTTCGGCGGTGAGCCAGTCGCGATGCTGGTCGAGCACTTCGTCGATCTGTGGGCGCAGCAGCACCAAGGAGTGGCCTGCCGGGATGTAGCTGGAGACTTCCTTGCGCGCGCCTTGCCAGTCTTCCTGGGAGACGATCCAGACCCAGGGTGCGCCGTAGCGATAGACCGACACCGGCTTCTTGCGCGCCGCTTCGACGATCTTTGACAGGCGCTGGTCGAGCTCCTGCATGCCGACTTTCGAGTAACGTTCCATAGTTCCCATCGCCCCACTCCTGGCATCCTGCTTGCGGCTGAAAAGCCCAACGTTCTGGTGGGCTCAAGCGCGTTACACAGAGGAGACGGGAGTGGCTGGGGACTACCGAACTTTTGTCATGAAAGCTTCATTTTGGATTGGGTGGGGGGCAATTTCTGGGCGGGTACATATCCGTTTCTTCGGTAACGGCGGATATTGGTTCCGCTCTTACAGCGGGTCACTTTTGGAAAAGAGCCCCAAAAGTAACCAAAAGGGCTCTTGCCCCAACACTCGGCACCTC
>NZ_JACAQP010000183.1:0-364 GCF_013387025.1 Pseudomonas reactans
AATATGAACACCACAAATAAAGGTTTGCACCGTTTATTGTGTGACAAATATATAAATAATAAAGATAAATGCGGAATAAATAATAAGAGTTGCAGAATAAAAATATATAATCTGATCGCCACAAATAAAGGTTTGCACCGTTTACTGTGTGAAAGATATATAAATAATATAAATTGCAGTAATTAAATGACTTAAAGCGATAAATAATATAAATGACTATAATTAAAAGACATAAAACGATAAATAATGTAAATGACTATAATTATATAAATATATATATCAAGTAGGTTCGTCAATAGATTGACTGAACTGGGTTACAACAGGACTATGGAACGACTGGTCTATCAAGTAGGTTCGTCAAATA
>NZ_JACAQP010000184.1:0-519 GCF_013387025.1 Pseudomonas reactans
ATCGTATTAAAGGTATCTCGGTACTTTGAAGGGTACTGTTCTGTCACACAAAAGTACTATAAAATATTTGTCTCTTGTTTGTCGTAATGGCTGAAGACAAGGTTGTAATCGAGAAGTTCAACGGTTCTGACTTTAGCTGGTGGAAAATGCAATTAGAAGCATTGCTATGTCAGAAAGATTTGGACGTGGTACTTGGAGACAAACCGGAGAAAATGGAAAAAGCTGTCGAAGATGCGTGGAACTCAAAGGACAAGAAAGCTAAGGCGGTTATTACATTGTCGTTGGAAAGGAGCGTTGCTTTCAACATCATGAAGGAAACCACGACGCGTGGTATGACGGATGCTCTGACGAACATGTATGAGAAACCGTCGGCGGCTAACAAGGTGTTCTTGATGAGGGAGTTATTCACTACAAGGATGAATGAGGAAAGCTCAGTTACGGTTCACATTAACAATCTAAATTCAATTCTGTCCAGATTATCATCTGTGGGAATTAAATTTGATAATGAAACTCAAGCTG
>NZ_JACAQP010000185.1:0-732 GCF_013387025.1 Pseudomonas reactans
AATAGCAAATAAGATAGAAAGATTTCAAAACTAGATTTCAAATCACAGTACAGTATTTCATATAAGTATCTTGTATAATACTCTTTCCCTAGAACCACAGTTTGTATTCTACTTCCATAGAAATTTCATATTAATTTAATTCCAACCTGAACCCGAGTCTCGCAGCTGTTGAATGCACTTTTATTCTTTCTCTTTCCTCCCTTATTCTAAAAAAGGGAAAAAAGAGAAAAGAGGGGGCTGGTATTTAATTGTATCTCTAATCTTCTTTATTCCTTCCCACGTCAATAACTAGAATGAAAAAAAGGGGAACGTCAACGCATCCGGGAAAAAACGATTAATCTCTATCAATAAACCTGCCAAAGAACCGAACCATAGNNTAAATACAGAAAAAACGTCCTTTCTTCCCCAATATTCCCCCAAAAGACTCATTTATTTTTCCTAGGAGTTCCATTCCATTTTTCATATAGATAGAAGTATTTTACTATTATTATATGTTAAATGAGACCAAAAAGACGAAATGGACATAAAAATTCTAGATTTTAATAGAGGAGATAACGATGTGGAAAACAAGACAAGAATTCTCTACAATGACACTGTAGACCAATGGAAGGGATGTAGCGCAGCTTGGTAGCGCGTTTGTTTTGGGTACAAAATGTCACGGGTTCAAATCCTGTCATCCCTACCTATTACTGCTCAAAGGAGCCGTAACGAGGGATTTTTTGAGATCAATTC
>NZ_JACAQP010000186.1:0-488 GCF_013387025.1 Pseudomonas reactans
GACACAGGCGCACCGCGCCCTGAGACTCCGACTGGTATAAATAGAACGCATTGGACGACCATTTAAAGGACCATTGTTAGAATCCAAGAGAGAAATCAGTCATTTGACATTTTAGAACTATTATATTTCGTGTATTTCAACATTTCATGTGTGATAAATGTATTTGAGAGTTATTTACATTACAAGAAGGAGCTAGGATCTTCATTTGTAGCAAGGATTCATCGATTGTAACCGGTTGGTATCTTTTATCATGTATTCTTCATATTGTTGTTGTATATTTGATACCATGCTAGGCTAAATCCCTGTAACTTTTGCCTAGGAGATGTTGATTCATTAATATAAATATGTGTTGATCTAGTTCTTGATTCGAGTTTAATATCGGTTAGGATATATAACTTGCATGCTATACATATTAAATGTGGTTACGGTTTGTATTCTTGATTGCCATCTTCATATGATTAAGTTTAAATGGCCATTTAAACGTATTG
>NZ_JACAQP010000026.1:0-21915 GCF_013387025.1 Pseudomonas reactans
GTCTTTTTCAGAGTTTCCCAAACCGGATTAGCATAATTTACGCGTTAAGCAAATTAATTTCATAATTTAAATCTTGGCCTATCTGGCTTGTTTTGCTCAACCGGGGCAGGCGCAGAAAAAACGTCCATCACTCGTTTAGCAAAAGAGTTTTCAAAATCAGCAAACCTGTTGGGAACAATGAATTCGTTTTTAAAGCCTTTGACGAATGGGTTGAGGGCTATCCAGGTATTGGGCATGTCTAGCTCACGCCATTTAGTGAAATCATCGCCAGAGAGCTTTTGGAGGTCATCCAGCTTCTTGATAAGAATCCCCTTCTCAGTGATGTTCCTCACCAACTGCGCTTCAGGGTCTTCCAACGTCATACCTTTCACCTTCTCGTACCACTGCTTAAAGGTGTTATCGAGATCTAGCATAGGCTCACCTTGGCTGACACTGTGATTCCTCAAAGTGACGTAGTTATCCACAGTCTTGGTTAGGGCGTTTATGGTCATTGGAGCATGGTCTATCTGTGTATAGACATTGCACATGTCAAAGCCATAGTAGTCTTCTCCACCCTTCTGAATCACCGTGTTGGTGAAAACAGGGCTACCAAAATTAAGAACGTTCGGGGCTTTCTCACCTTGCACACGAACCTCTTCTGCAACCAAAGCTGTTAACCAGCGCGGTAGAAACGCTTCTTCTTTTATTTTCGACATTTTGTAATCAACGTCAGGGCTGACGTTGTTGGAATAATCCAAAGCTTTAATGAAGCTTTGAACCTGTGCGCGGTATTCTGGTTTTAGGTTTTGCATACATATTTTTATTTGTTATGTGCTGATTCTAGCATTTAGGTTATCGATTTTATGAGATAAGCCCCTTTGTTCTTCACGTTTCCCACGTCCTTGCTGACCGGATACCACTCAAAATCTTCTGCAGGTTGCCCAAGATCGCGGGCAATTTCCTTGGCCCGATCCTTCGTCAGTTCAGGGGAAAGCCATTCCCGCGCAAGCTCGGGAGAAAGAACCACTGGCCTACGGTCATGTACGTCTACCATGCCCCCATCAGCATCGGCAGTGATAATTAAAAAGCCCGGTGGCTCATCAGGTGAATTACCTGGCTCTACCTGGGCAAGTCCAGCGAAGAACATAGGCTTGTGGCTCTTCAACCTGATGAAGAAGGGTTGCTTCTTCTCATCACCAGGTATCTTGACCCATTCATACCAGCCGTCCGCTGGAATCAGCGCCCGATGGTCAGGGAAAAGTGTTTTATAGAATCGACCACGAGCTATGGTTTCGATTCTGGCATTGATCGGCTGCACAACCTTCGGCTTCGGCCAAGACACCTCACGCTTCCAACCCCAATGCACGGGTGAGATCTGCGGGCCTTCAGGCTCGGCATGAATGACAGGAACGTCAGTGCTAGGAGCGATGTTGTAGCGGGCGATAGGTGTCCTATCGACCTTCGCGAACAGATCCCCCTGCGGGTCGAGTTCCTGCACATACTCATCAAGGCTTCTGAACATCGCGAATCGACCACACATAAACCTTCTCCTTCAATCACAGCTTGGGAATCTCGCCTGTGGCTTCAGCAATCGTTGCTAGGGTTTCTTCCATCTCGCCTATCTGGTCTTGAAGCTTCATGAATGACAGGTGAATTGAGTCATCCACATCGACAGTCTGACTCCCTCGCAGAGCATCAACCTCGATCTCAGCAACAGATTCCAATTCAGCGACCGTTGCACGTAACACCCGGAGATGTTCGATGATCCCAGCTAGCAGTGTCTTGCTGTCCTTACTCATCAGTCCCACCCAAGCTTTTTGATCTCTCGCCGGTAGGGTGTATCGATCTGTTCAGGAACGTTTTCCATATACGCCTTGGCGTGTTCCAACGTCTTCCCGTCCAGTGAGATCAGGTACGAAAGCACATCATCGAGAGAGGGAATCAAGCCTTCAACATCTTCAAATCGTGGAGGCAAGTCAGTCCATATTACGGCGTCCAACTGACGGTCAGCAGCCCACTTTCCCAGGACTCCGACAGTGGAGCTAGTGATAGTGAACACACCAACACCATCAGCTCTGTCATCAGGAATTTGCTCGCGCTCACGAAGGGCCTGCACAGCCTCATCGAGCGACTTCACGTCTAGCACTGCCCATAGCACCTGACACGGAGGCGCGTTAAGGCAGATTGTGGTTGCAAGCTCGCCGCTGTCGCCAACCCGTGAAAACTCGATAGGCAGTTCAGGCCCGTCACTGAACCAGTCTGAAGCTAGAGGCAACGCACCAGGCTTCCATATCAGCGATCCCCATCCAAGGCATGCAATTTTCAAGTCTCGATCCATCCATTAAATCGTAGGTAGAAATTTGGATACCTCCAATAGAGAGAAATTCATAAAAAGTTATGGACTACAAAACTAATATTTGGGTTGAGCTGGCATTTCCCAGGAAGCGTTAACCCGCCCTTCTCCTAGGATGACTGCAAGTTCTTTTAACTCTGATTCGGAAACTGGCAATAACTTTTGGTGAAGCCCAATCATCTGCTGACCAGGGCTTGATGTATCTGCAAAGGTAAGCCCCATCCAAAAGAAGGCCAAATTTTTATCGCGAGTGACAAGAGTGATCTTTAGCTCTGGCGCCTGGGTCTGGAGAACGTTAGTAAGCATAATCAAAAAAAGATCATACATAGAATTGTATGCATCCTCTTCCGTGTAAATCGCTTTTGGCTTGATAAGTTTTTGAGCCGGATTGAAACCTTGTTCAGCAGAAGTAGCACTCAAACAGGCAAGAAATACAATATGACTTACAGGAATATTTTCAGCCCTAGCTATTTGTGCCATGGCTTTCCACCTATCAACTCTTTTATTACGAGCTGGTGAATTAATCACCAATGGAGCTAACTTAATGAGAAGGCGCATTCCTTGCGAAAAATACTCACGAAACTTATCTGCCAAAGCCAGAAAGTGTTCAAGGTCCGAATCGGATTCGGGCCAGGTTTTAACGTGGGGTAAAGCTCTCGATAAGGTTTTTAAGGCTGCACGATGTTGTTCAATAATTTTTTCTGACGAAGGGAGTTTTCGCTCATTACTTTCAAGCGCATAAGATATTGTGTGGAGAGTACATGAACAGCTCTTATCACAGATATAGTCTAAAAAATCGTTCGGCATTGTTCCTGATGACATTTCACCATTCAAAAATCTAGCTTGAATTTCAGAAACCAGATTCCTATCGGCAATAATATTCCCCTTGGAAAAGGCATAAAATATAGGCACCCATCCGCCTTTCACCAATGTAAAACATGAGTTCTTTAAGGTTGGATCAACTGAAAACCCAAGCTTAAACCCCTGACCAACTGGGGGAAACTTTTTATCCCAATCTGGCTTATCTGCAACAATACCGTGAATTTTTATCTTCAAATCATTTGTGTTAGAAAATTCAAGCCAGTTATCCAATGTTAACGGCAAGGCTTGAACATCCTTAATAAATACTAATCCCTGAATACCGGTTTTCTCACATTGGACTGGGATTTTCATATTAAGCTGAGTATCCAGAGTGGCGTTATGCATTCCTATCCCTTTAGACGTTGTGTCTGTAGGTCGATAGTAGCCTAGCGGTTAAGTTTTTAGAAGGCAAAACCGTCTTCCTTAAAATCCATAAAGAAGATGGGACCATCCAGGAAGAACGCACCTACCCGCGTAGCGCTGACCCGACTAAATCGAAGGGATAAATCAGCAATGTAAAGCTCTCGAGGGCTTTACACTAACTAAAAAAACCGCCTCTGTGGCCAGTCTATTTTTTGCATTATACAATTTGTTAAATCTTTAGTCTGGATTTTAAAGCCGGTTTATTTTCACTTAACAAATTATCCTTAACCTTTAAGCTACTTAAGGCATCGATCACATAATCAGATACCGCTTTCAATCCATACTCCAAAGAGGGCCTTCCACCGTTTTCATGCAGCGCAGGAACATAAAAAAACAATTCTTTAGTCCCATTGCTAAATTGTACTTTGGAGGCAGATAAAGCATCAGTGGTGCCAGCATAACTAGCAATCTCATCGCTAAACTGCAATATGGAGAGTGACTTAGAAACATCAATCTTTACATGGCCTTTCTGAAATTGTCTTTTCAACTCACTCAATGATGCCTCACTTAAGATAGCCTTGACTATGTCACGCCCTATCAAGATACTTTCTAAATTATCTTCAACTTTAACTCTAGCTGGATCAATACCGGCGGCTTTGATAATTTTATCTTTATCATTAGCGTACCTAGCATAATATCCTTGATCTGCTTGAGCGCTACCACCATCTACAGTGATACAGTCTTGTTCAGCGTTGAATCTAATAGAGCTTTTTATTGACTCATTAATCAGATCATTTAGTTCATCTTTTGTTAATCTCGTACTCATTTTTATCACCTTACACTATGAAGACTGAATTGCCCTCATTCCATCTATTATACCATTTTGAAAAAAGCAACATAATTAGAAGACTTTAAGGCTGCCTTGTAGATCCTATTGAAAGCTTTAAAAATCTTCTCAAATTCTAAATCCTGAACTTTACGACGAAAGCACTTTTTAAAAATATCATCACATAGATACCTTGCTTGAACATCGCAGCAGTCGTTATCACATCTTAAACATTCATTCCACGTAGCGAACATTAATCTCGAAATTATTTCGTAGACCGGCTTGCGTTTAGGATGAATCATGAAACCTGAAGTCCTATTATTGAAACCGCCGAACATTGGAAACGATGACTTATGCGTTTTTAATTCTGCTTCACATTCCTCCCTGCTCATAAAATCGAACAACACTGCATAACCGTCTGTAGCAACCATTATGGAACCCTCCTATTCAGATATATTAATAAAACAGCGATCATTTATTCTTGTGCAACACATGTAGATATTCAGTCACGTAAATTTCATTAGCAGCTTCTTTACGTGATTTGAATTTCTTGTACTGCATTTCTTTTCTTTCGTATGTGCCATAGCAGCTCATCACATCGACAATCAGATCCACCGGCATGATGCTTTCGTTTGAATAGCTCATGACCAGGTATTCAAAATTGGCCGAATCAACAAGCTGCCTGAATTCGGCTTCAACCTTCGGCCTACTAGCCCATGGAGAGACGTTCCGGCCTTCAGGCCGACCGCTGATCCCGTGGATCGTCGGACGCTCGTTCTGCGCAATAGTGTTGAGGACGTGATAAGCATTTCCGTACTGCATTGAGGTGTAAGGTGGATCGAGGTAGAGAACGTCACCACTCACCCGCTGCAACAGTTTGTTAGCGTCTCCAAGGAACACCTCATTGCTTGCCACCGATTCCTTGAGGTCGAACTCTCTGAACTCAATGGGTTTGAGCGAAGCAGCAGTGAATTTCTTGAGGAACGATGAGTACAGCCCAGTGGTGTTGCTCACCCTGTCAGCAGCCTCTATCACGGAGCAGAGGCAATAGTAGAACTGCCCATCAGTCAGCTCCCCTTTGCCATACAGCTCGTACACCAGAGACACCCCAGCGTCGATCCTCATAGCGTTTGCATTGGTAAAGAAGGTACGGCCACCAGCTTCGCTATAATTCTGAAAAATGAAGCCTTCAACACCATCCATGCCGTGGTTCATGTAGTCGATGATCGGCTGACATTCGTAGACGGTCGAAGGGTCATTGTTCAGCAGATTTTCAAGCGTCGCATAGGAGTAGTACTCCAGGTCATTAGCTACGACCTTGAAACGATTTTTGAAGTGATTCGCTACCCTGCCCGACCCGCTGAACAGGTCACACAGAACAATCTCATTTGATGGCTTTGCAATTGTAGAAACGCAATCACTGACTACAGAATCAATGAAGCCAAGCAGTTTGGCTTTTGAGCCCAAATATTTCACACGCGCACAGAGCGATACACGGATTCAGAATGAACCAGCGGAAAAGACTTTAACTTTTCGGGCTTGCACTGCTGAACTCAATCAGCCTTTAGAAATAGAGCTATTTCAGGTAGTGCAAATGAGTTGTACTTTTTCGATTAACGTTAGGAAACCTTGAAGCGTGGACGCAGTTCCTCCAGCGAAACACCGTAATGAACCTTTACATAGGTATTTCCTATTTTTACAAAACCACGCTTTTCAAGGTTTGGCTTGTTCGAATAACCCCATAAATATTTGGCTTCATGTTTTATGTGTTTTTTCCATTTTCCACCATCATCACTCCACACATGACATTCACAACCAATGCCTTGAAAGCGGGGATCTTTCACGAAACGAACCGCCTCATTAAGCAATTCACAACATGAACGAACATTGAAAGTAAGATGAGAGTATTTATTCATCAGTGCAAAGCATACGTGGTGAGGTGTACCGCTATTAGTATCAAACCGAAAAACAATCTTAGTTGAAATCATGTGACACAGTTGAAAATTGAATGCTTCACTTTCGCTTCCCCAGACGGTATCCATGTCTTGACCATTCATGGGAAGAATCTTGTCCATATCGAAATATTGACGCTCAGTTACACCATCGCCTAAAACTTCGAAAATAAACTTCTTAATTTCTTGCTCTGCACCTTTTACTTCATATTCTGTGCGGAATACGTTAGCCATTGTGTTTACCTCATATTTTCGAATCCCTGTGATTCGATGAAGCGAACTTTAATGATTTTAAAAACATTGTCAAACAACCAAAATTAAGAAAAAACAGATTCTTATTAAGTCTGAAAATATTAAATTCGAAATGATGATTTTGATAAATAATACATAGAGTTTCACACATCGCTGCAGCTCTTAGTTTCTAAGGGCTAGAGGTCATATAGAAAAAGGGAATGACTTTTTTGGGGGAAAATAAAAATCGGATTTTTAGGGAAACCCTGTTCATACCTACCGTTTCTGATAGTCAAACTCGATCAGATGCAAGGAAGTCGATTAAAATGATTTTTGAAAAAATATGTAAATCACAGCTTGGGAACAGCGAAAAAGGCCGCCTAACAACCTTTGATGTTTCGCACAGCTCACTAGGAGCTTCCTTGTCTCCCTGGGGTAGGAAGCAGAGCGAGAACTCACACTGCCTAGCCAAGGAGGGTAGAAGATCCACCAGGAGCTAGGGAAAGGGGTAAAAAAGGCAATCGGCTTATCAGCCGGAATTCACTAACCAAAATGGTATAATTTAGAAAACAAAACCTATTACTAATGCGTCAATTAGCTCTCGCCTTTCTTCTATTGCCTTTTCTGTATATGTCACAAGCATCAGCAGCAGAGTGTGGATTCAAATCAGATAACAAAACAGTAGATCCTAATTCATCAACGCTTTGTCCTGAAAACATCGCCATGAAGCTAATGAGCAGTTCAGTGGGCGAAGGGGTTCTTCTTCTAAGCAATGATCAAGACGCCCAATACGCAAAGATCCAGGAAACAAAAACGGATTCACAGTTACGTTTTGATGAAGCTAGCCAAGATCATTTTATAAGAGACAAGCAATACACAAGGGATTTAGCTTCATACCTAATAATTGCGATATTTATTATAATATGGTTAATCATGGCGCTCAAAGCTTGGAAAACGGGTGAATTTCATGACTCAAAAAATGATCACGGAGAACAGGTAAAAGCCAGATATAGCTTCTTGAACAACCTATTCATAGCAATTGCGGCGGTTGGAATAATTGGGCTAGGAATGGTCGGACAGAAAAACTCTTTATCCATAGCAGATGCAGTAATCATAAGGCTTGACGTAACATCTGAAATCGCAAAGCAGAAATTCATACAAATGGTAAGTTGGGTTAGACAGAAGGGATATTTGGAAACAACGGTTAAAGACTCTGAAACAGGCGTAGTAGATGATGTGACAAAGGGACAAGCCGCCTTTACGGCTTCGGCATTGTCGAACCAATTAATTTCAAAAGCCATTGTCGCGAGGCTTTCAAGTCAACTTTACAACGACATTTTCAATAAGAGTGATTCTTCGAATTGGGTTGTATCGAATTCGCTATCAGACATATCAAATAAGGAAAACAATACCTTCACATTTAAGAAGTTTAGCGAAGACGGAGAGCTATTGTTTAAGCTTGACCCTGTTACGGTATTCAAATCAGAGCTTGATGCAGGTACGGCAACACCTTATTTGAAGGAAATCAGATACAACGAAAGGTTTAGGGACGAAGCTGACATTCGCACAGTAGAAGCAACTGCAAACCAGTTAAGAAATGAACTGCGTAACGGCCCGTTTGAAAACAAGAAAGCCGAATACGAAGACATAAAAAACAACGTAATGGTGATGTTCTATAAGGATACGAGAGCAAACACTTACCTCAAAGAATTACCAAACGATTTTAAGCTAGCAGACGATGTTGCTGTGACTGTCTTGAAACTGGTATGTGCAGAAAATAAACAACTGCGCCTTTCCGCAAAAACCTACATAGATGCACATAAAGGCATTGGGGCCAGAGGCACGGGCTCAATTGAATGCGTGGGAAACGACTGGCAAGTGATGGGCGAAGACCCAATAGCGACTTACAAAACAAAGCTCTACGAAACGAGAAAGAAACTGGAAGACACTTATCGTGACAGAATTTTAGCTTTCAACGATGCGTTCAGCACGGCTTTGGAAAGTCCTTCGATCCTGGACCAGTTGAAAAAAATGATTAAAGAGGGGGAGCTAAATTTCTATTTCAATTACCAGAATCTTGTTGAAGAGACTACTTTCACGAGCATCAATCAAAACCTATTCAACACCAAAGTCTTGCAAACTTCAGAAAGGAAGGCAGTGGATTTCTTCATAGATGACGAATGGGCACGAGCGCACGGATATGAAGCTGACTATAATAACCGGGTCAACATCAGCCAATACGTCAGAAATTACTTCTTAAAGACTGACCGTGCAACATTACCAACTATCACTGATGCAGAAGCTATTACTCAGAAGCTGATCTTCGATAATGGTACGTCTGCTGGAATGCACAATGACTTTGAACAAGGCGCAGGAATAGGCTTTGAATTGCCTTCTACTGCCTTAAAACGCTGCAAGCTTTCAGTTACTCACCCAATCAAATGTTATCAATTGTACGCAACCAGCTTAAGCAATACGGCTAGCGATTTGAGAGCCTTCGGACTGACCCTAGCTATTACAGGGCAAATTGCTAACGATTATGCCAAGTCAAAAATTGAAATGCCTAAAACCGATAGCGCAGCTAACATTGGAAAGCCAAATAAAATTCAAGCAGGAAGCTCATTAGCACAGACAGTAACTTTCATAGCAGCAGGTATTGGCTCAAGCATTGTGTCTTTGAGTCTCACACTTGACAAGATTAGTAATGGTTACAGATTTTTGCTTATCTCAGTAACTATATTGCCGTTCTACACAATGGCGGTCACACAAAAATACTTTGTGATAGCACTTATTAAATTCTCACCATTTTTCCTATTCGCTTTCGTGAGACTGAATGATGGTGACAATTTCGCCGCAATGCGCAGGAATATTTTTGCGTTTGCAGTGAGCATTACAGTTTTCCCAATGCTACCTTTAATTGGATATACGATTAATTGGGAGGTCATCAGGGTCGTTTTAGTATTCACAGATGCATCATTCTATTACGAAAGAGGCGGTATCTTTGACAACATTGTTGGATTCTTTATTGAGTGTATAAGACCATTCATCGTGACATTGGTTTCGACAAGCATTTGCCTGCACTTTATGCAAAACACCCTTAAATTACTCAGAGGACACATGATGTTTGCAGAAGCGGGAATCAAGATTATAGGCTGGATGATGATAATCGTGAATGTTTTATCAATCGGCTCAATAGGTATGATTAATAAGTTAAGCACAGGCTTTATTTCTTCTTTAACATCCTACAAACGAAGGTGATTACGAGTCATTAAGAAGGGCTTGAAATGGTATAATACTTTAAAACAAGCCCACCTTTAATGAAATTCTCAACTTATGCATTTCTGCTTCTATTAACTTTATTCCCACAATTTGCTAATGCAGAGTCTATTGGCTCTAAAGCAACTGCATACATACAGTCACAAACAGATGAAGAAAGAAGGGCAGGGTTCACAGAGCCAGTATTAGACTCTGTGTTCGGCTGTGAAATGACAAAGAGCATTGCTGAAGGAACAGAAACTGGCAAATATAACTGCATTGGAAAGAACAACAAGTTTAATAGCGGCGTATCCAAGATAGTAAATCTGTCTATCTGGAAAATGCTCACAGTGATTACCACTCTTGCGTTTTTAATTCTTAGCAGGTGGTTTTATATTAAAGTATTTGCCGCAGCCTCTCAAAAAATGAACGAGAAAAACTCTGCATTAACGGCCACTTTAATCACCTTACTATTTTATGCTTTTGCTTATCCCGTCTTCGTGAATGAACAGGGTATTAGATACAACCTATTTACAAAGTTAGCGATAGGGACGTTTTACAAAGCTCACTCCATAGCGGAATATTATTTATTCAACGATGCTCAACAAACCAAAATTGAATACCCAAAGCGCTTTATCCCCGCTGTGAATTCAGGTGGACCAGCTAACGAGTACAACGCGATTAGCTTTCAATTGTGTACGTCGAGTATGTCAGAGCAAGAAGCCTCAAAAAAACAAAAAATCATCTTCAACTTTAACGAGTCTACAGGTGAATTCTCAGCCTTTCACCAAGTGGGGAGCTGCATACTTGATGTCAGCTTCACAATCGACATGAATACCGAAAGCATTGCAAAACGTTATGGCTTATCCAGCTATGTGGAAAATTCGATTGATACAATGAAACGAATCATTGAGGAAGAATATATTCAGAAGGCACAAGGAATCGCTGAGAACGTAATCAAGGCAGGTAAACCTAGATTGGGAGTACCTGACACATACACACAAGGTCAGCTCGTTTGCAGTGACGAAGAGAATTTCAATCTCAGCGGTATGAGCCCTAATAGCATCAAAGACTACGCCTACGATGCCGCAAAATGCATGCACGGGCGCGTGATTGATGACCTCAACCGGGCTCCAGGATACACAGAAGCGTTGATGCCCAAAGACCGAATGGTAAGAGTTTGCTCAACTGTTGACCACAGCGCCGGGTCAGAAACCAGTTTAGATCGTGATGCCAACTCAACCACCTTTACCAGCAATTCGACCCTTGAATCAACGTTGAGAGCTTGTGCAGAAATGGCTTGTGCAAATGACTCAAGCCCAAAGAACTGTGCTGACTCACTGAATTTTTACAACCTGTATTTCAAAAACAGATACATGACCAATCCCAACATGGTTACTTTTTTTGCAAAGATATTGAATACCGATTTCAAAAACACCCTATTCTCTGGCCCAGGTGAGCAATTAGCTTCAACGTTAAAATTAGACATGTATCAATCGTCAAGCATACTTACATCTGAAATTAAGGACAAAGAAGCCTTCACTGTTGAATACGAAAGGATTCAGTCGAATATTAATTTACAGTACTTCATAAACAATAGCCTTGATGCAAGTCAGTTATCACCAGTTGCAAAGGATTGGGACACGGCATTTTTGAAATCCATTACAATCGGAAATGACGGTCCTTTAAGTATAGATAGAGTGGTTGACTGCTTGCAGTACTCTAGCTCAACGTCCCCTAGCGGCAGAGAATGTGGTTCTGTGTTTTTAGAAATTGAAGGCTTTGGGCAAAACCTTCTTGCAGTAGGTATGATTATCAAAGCAGAACTCAGAGTAAATGATGCAATCAGAAAGAACACGTTTAGCAGAACTAAAGAGTCAGCAGGATTAAACGCTAGCAAAAACATAATCGACCTTGCATCAAGCTTCTTTGGATCATTCACAGGTAAGATTGCAATCCTTGCAACAGGTATAACAGCAACAACAGGCTTCAATGAGATCTACAACCCCGTAGGATTAAGCGTTGGCCCTGAAGCTCTCATAGCGCTAGCTATAATTGTCAAGGTTCCGCAAATGGCTGCCTTCCTGGACACTTTTGCAAACTCCCTGATTTTGGGTGGAAACGCTTTGATTTGGGCAATTCCTCTTGCAATTGTACTGAGTGGTTTGAGCGTAATATATACATCTATAAAATCCATGATAGGTTTTTCTGTCACGGCCCCGACTACAATTCTTCAAAATATCAATGGAACTACAGTTGACAAGCATACGGATATATTCAAATTCATCCAAGAATTGGTTTTACTTTTCCTCTCAATAACCTGCTATGCAGTGATGCTGTACCACTCTCTCTGGTACATAAAAGCTCTATTTATCTATAAAGTTATTGACATAGAAAAAATAACCGGCAGTTTAAATATCGGATACAGAATCACCGGAATTGGCGACATTTATTCAACACTGATGGGAATCAGCATCTACCTTTGTATTGTCTTAATGTTATGCATTCACATAATTCGAAGATCAACCAAAATCAAAGAATTCATAGGAGTGATTCTATATTCAACAGAAAGTAATCTTCCTGAACACGCCAAAGGAATAGAATTCTCTTCAAGCAAATTCGGAAAAAACAATATATAAATTGGCCTTATGGCCAATTTGAGATTGTGCAGATGCTATAATTAGGAAAACAACCTAACACTATAATGTCAATCAAATTATCAAAAAATGAATCTAAATATTCAGATGAAGAGAAAAGCGCTATTCAGCAACAATTCGATTATGCAATGAGCCAATATTGTGAAGTAGACAACCTCTACAAAATAGCCAAATTGACGGCTCTATTCTTCCCATATGGATTAGTAGCGACTTTCTTTCCAATACGAAGGCTAATGCAAGCAGATCATAGCCTTTTTAGGTATTGGATGATTCTGCCAACTTTATTGGTTATCACGTTCATTTCAGCAAACATCTATGTTTGGTATGCATATTTTTCTGTTCGAAACACACCTATCTCCGACATATTCCCCTTCCACCTAGTAATTATCTGTTCGATTTGTTTGTGGACAATAGGAATATTCGCGCAGAAGATTTCAAAAGTAGCGTGGCTAATCAGAGAACTCATGTATTACAAACAGGTCAATCGTTACAATCACTATAAGCGAATCGTAGCTAGCCGCTTCACTACGTCAGGAATGAAAGGTCTGTTCAATAAATTTGCAGGTAGGATTAAATAAAGCTCAATGCCTGCGGCAAATGGCAAGCACTAAAGCTCAACCCATTTGCCATTGACTTCTATCACACTGAATAGCCCGTGAATAAAATCCAAAAAGCCTTTTGCTTTGTACTGTCGAATCATTCAACGAGAATCTACTTATCCAATCATATAAGCCACCCCAGGTGCTTCTCGCGTCAGCGGATGCTCTACCAGGTACTCAACCTTCCCTAGAACGTTCCTAGGCCATTCCGAACAGAATCCGAATGCCTCTATCAACTCGATAGAATCTGTCCAACTCCAAGCAACGACAGAGCCGGTTATACTCACCCATACCGCAGGTTCAGGGAGTTGACCAGATGGACAAGGAATTCAGCTACAACCCTCAAATTCCGTGCATTGTGCTACACAACGGCCAAGACGTTGGGGCAATGGTGGATGGCAAGCTCTACAGGTTTGATTCCAGCCTCACTGCGCAGAACCAGCATGCAGAAGCAGGATTCCTTGTGGATAACGTGCTATTCCAGTACGGAGAGCCCATAGGCCACCTTGAGGGCAGAAGGCTCATCATCGACAGCGGTAGCGAAATCCTAGAGCTTGTGGAAGCCTAAACGCCCTTCTCTGTTCCACCGGCAAGCTGACTACGTGCAGCATCGAGGGATTCCAGCAGGCTCTGTGAGTAGCTGACGGCATCAGCTAGAGCCACTTCTGCAAAGCCCGTATCAACCTCTACGAATTTCTCAACAAACGCCCTGCAGTACCCCCGCCATTCCCCATCATCACCCAAGCAATAAAGCCCGAGCCAACAGGCGATGATCTGGTGTACACGCACTGCGTTTCTCGCGTCCTCCCCCCGTGTCAGTAGAAAGGTTTCGCGGTCATCAGAGACTGAGAATTCACGGAAAACCTGTAGGTGCTGATTCAGGTTCAGGACACACGTAGCCACGTCAAAATCAAGCTGAATGCGCTCCCTTGGGTTGTACCTGTTGCGGATCGGTCGAGACATGTCAGTGCAGCCCTGGAGGAAGTCGATCTGATCCTAACTCCAGATCTCGCAGCGAAGCCACTTAGGAATCACAGAAAGCGAAAAGCCCGCACGATTGCGGGCCTCTCTAAAAACAAACCTAACTACAAGCAGCGGACTTTACTACAAGAAGAACAACATGCTGCTTGCTTTTACAGTTTACCATTTAAAACCTAAAACGAAGCCTTAACGAATATTCTTTTTTCAATAAATTAGATTTTATCTTTTTAAATGCTATTATTTAAAAACAACAAACCTTTTACTAAAATGAAAATTAGATTATTTACCTTTGCAGCTTTAGCGTTACTTTCGAGCTTATCCCATGCGGATGACTTAACTCAAAATAAATCAGGAAAACAGAATATAGATGAACAAATCCAGATTGAAAAAACAAGACAAATTGTTGACTCAGTGGGTTTCATTGATATGGATGCACAGTCACGTTCTTTTTTAAGCACAGACTTCAAAGGAATTCCTATTGAAGATTATGAAGACACAAACGATTTCGACGCCCATGTAGACGCTTCATGATTAACCATTTATCAATTAGAGCCTCAACGGAGGCTTTAATTTTGCCCACAGGAAAAATATGGAATCGGCAAAATGGTATAATTGAGCTAATAAACAAACCTTTAAATCATGCAAAAATTACAAATAGTTTTATCAACACTTACCATTCTGTTGTTGAGCAATACAGCATTAGCAGCAATCACATGGCCTGCTGAACAAACATACGAAGAATCATTAGGCGCAGAAACATGGTCAACAAGCGGGGGATGCAAGTCGGGTCAACAAATCAGTATGAGAAGAGTCTTTTTTATTAATAAAGATGGTAGTAAAAACTATGTAAACAAGGGAAATGGGATTTTTGTTAAGGGCAGTGAATCCTACGGAGACGGATTTGAGATTTTGTCAAAATGCTATGATTCGACAAACACAGTAATTGAAGAAGCCAAAATATCTGAAGTTGTATCAGAAGTAATTTCTCAAAAATGCGAAAACCCATTAGAAACCGGTTCAATAAATAAACGTCGAGAATATACGTTATGGAGTCCTGATAGAGCAAATAGCAACTTCAAAACAGGTTTTAATGTGATGGTTACTAGCACTTGTCAATTAAAAGAAACAAAGGTTTTTGATAACCCTGTTTGTGCGACTAAAAATCCAGATTATCCACTTGGCGCAATTTATGGAACGTGGACTAGAACTATAAAAGATGGCGTGCCGAGCGAATGGGCTTTAAACCAATTTAATACAAACGTTAACAAATGCTATAAAACGGTTACTGAAACCGAAAATCCAACCTGTCCAACAGGCTATACAGGGCAAATGACACAATCGAGAACATACGATTTATGGACAACGGGCAGCCAAAAAAATGATTCTGGCTTTGTTACCATACAAGACACTTGTTCAAAAAATGAAAGCCAACAGTTAGCAAAAGAAAACTGCCCGACAATAAACCCAGCTTATCCATTAGGAACAACAAACGGGCTTTATTCAAGGACAGTGACACCAGCAGGAATTACCAGCGATTGGAAATTAATAGTTCTTATATCTAATAGCTGTTACTACATGAAAGACACAGTGGTAAGCACAAATGAAGCTTCTTGCCCTACTGGTCAAACAGGAAAAATCGTAAGAGAAACACACGTAATATTAAGACAATATTTATCATCATCACAAAATGATTCTTCATACATTGTTGAAAAAGAGAACACTTGCAAAGCGTCAGGGCCAGTGACCGTTGAAGTCAAACCAGGCACCCAAACGGTGAGCTGTGATAGCTATTTTGGAGTTCAACAGAATACATATTCGGGTAACGTAACAAAAACTGGCGATAATTTAACAATCTTCGACCCAGTGTCTGGATCTACAAACACGACTTTTCAAGCTAAAACTGAAGACACAACATCATGTGTAAAAGAAATCACTACGACTACAAAAGAATTCATTGAAGAAGAATGCCCTGCTGGTTTCCTTGGAAAAATCACAAAGTATTTGATCAAGGCCGAAAGCTCCACTGGTACGGTTTACCCATACGGAACCACGCCAATTCTTGATTCAAATACCTGCATTGCTGTTTCGATAAGCGATGAAATAAACGCACCAAGCGCTGAACATTTGCAAGATTCAGTTCTTTCAAACTTGAGTTTCACCACAACCTCTATCTCAAAAAGCGATTTGATAATCGACCAACTCAACAAAATAGACACATCAAAGCTTGAAGGCAAAGCCTATGTAATGAATATCAATGCTGACAATTTGAGTGCCGGGGTTTTCGATAAAAACAAAATAACCAATCTTGTAAAAACATTTAAAACGAAATTAGGTCAATCAGCTAACGTAAAAATATCGTCAGTGCCAGTGACATTGGATAAATACATTAATCAAGATGGATTGACACAATCAAGAATTCGATTGGAAAGATTATCGCTTTCTGGCACAAGCGTTAACAATGGCACAGTCACTGTTAAGTACGTTTCACTTGCGAAATCAACACCTCAACATTTCAGTTTCACAGTCAAAGTATTTGAATAAGATTAGCCACCAACAGAAGCCCTACGAGGCTTTTTTTGTGCCTTGAAATCGCCACTATGAGCCGTCCTAACCTTACCCACCATAAAGGCGCACCCCAACCTGTGAAAGCTCTCAAATCAATCGACAGCCATCCTAATTAGGAATTCTGCAATTTTCTTTGCTTACGGGCTAATTAGCAAAACCAAAATGGTATAATTCGATTAACAAACAACCCTTTACTAAAAATGAGAACAACATTACTCCAAACATTATCAAGAATGGAAAAAAGAGAGAACGGCGCTCTTAAGAAATCATTACTCCTTGCCATGCTTCTTATAGCTCTTATGTTTATGGCTTACCACTTACAAGTTGCATATTCTGGTACATCATTAATTCCTTTGCCTAGCGACCCTAACGAAGCATTCCAAATGTTGCTATTAGGACCTCCATTAAAATTCCTTTTACTTTGTTTTTTAATCGGCATGGGCTATTCAGTATGTGGAATATCACTATCATTAGCGTTTTACTTACCAAGATTCTTCATCTTGTTTTATAGAACTCGCAAGCATGAAAATAGAACCTTGGCACAATATACCAAATCAGGGATAGACCTTAACGACCCAAAGTTAAAATCTGAAATATCTGAGAAATTTAAAGAAGACAATAATAAAGATGAAGATTTATTCATTGAAAATTTAAAGGCTGAATACGAGCGGAAGCAAACAATAGAAGATAGAAGACTTAAAGAACAACTTGAAAAAGATCTAAGAAGCCAGGAGCACTTGCATAGCCTTGAAGTAAAAAGAATTTATGACGAATATCATTCATCATGCAAAAAATGATATTCACACTGCTGAAGTCGAATCAAAAATAAAGCCTCTTATGAGGCTTTTTCTTTTGTGGTCAGTCATTAGAAGGTCATGAGCTTCACAGCATGCTCAAATGCATTTTCCCTGGCTTTGACGTGGCCCAGGCTCATCAGGAAGGCCAACACGTCATCACCGCTGTAATGCTCTGCAAATGCTTGCCTAGCCACTCGCCTATCGATCACATCATCGATCACGGAATCACCAAGAAGTCTTGATTTGTACACGAGCGTTTCACGTAAAGCCTTTAGGTAGAAAGCGGCGTCATCAGGGCTACCAACTCCAACAGCAGGAGCTGTGAGCTTCATTCCCCTTACCTTCTGTATCTGAGCCACACATTCAGTGCAGGAACGCTTTAGAGAGCGATTGCAGGTCACGAATGAACCGGTGCCATGAAGCTTGAAGCCCGCAGCGTGGATAGGTGCTTCAAGGCTCTTTGGGCGCGGTACGCGCAAGGTGCTGACACTCTTGTTAAGAGCCCACACAAACATCTGTGCGTTGAATGCGTACTGGTCATCGTCCTTATGCTTGTCGATCCTGCAAACGAGGTCATAAAGCTTGCTGTGAAGGCTTCCTTTGATCGTAGTAACCAATGTTGGGGCAAAGCCAAGGCTAGCCAGGTCTTTGAGCTTTACGGACGTGACAGAGCTGATAGCAAGGTAGTGGTAGGTCTTTGACTTCGGGACAATCGTTACGTCATACCCTTCAATGTTCTTGGCGCTCATCAGCTTGAAAAGCTTGTCGGTCAGCAGGTCATCAGCAGTAAAGAACTGATCCTTCACCCCCTGCGCGTTGTACGCTTTCAGGCAGAAAGCCGCCTTCTCTTTGGCGATCAAGGTTTCTGTAGCAGGGTTGAATATGACTTGGAATTTGTCAGCTTCAAATGATGCTAACTGGGTTGAAAAATGGTCGATTCTAGCTATTTTTGTTTTTGTCATGTTGTTCTCGTATTTTTGTTATTTTTTCTCCTTTCGGAATACAAATCGTCAATTCAAAACGGAAGACCATCTTTGTGTTTGGTTTTACCTTTGAACTGCTTATATTTCTCAAAACTCTCTTTACAGATTTGCCCGTCTACCAGCAGTGAAGGACATAAATATTCATCAAAAGCACCTTCCATGTTAACTTTAGTTTCAACGTTACCTTTGCAAGCAACCTGTACGCTTATTTTAAATTTAGTTTTTCCGCCTTTAACTGTATTTCTTTTGGTTTCTATAAAATTCATATATCTCAATACATTCAATGCTCGCTTTCTGGTGTTTTCGCTCACTCCCAAATAGGAGTCGAGCTCTGTAATAATTACTTCACATTCATTAAATCTATCCATGCTCTCAATCGCGGCCATCATTATTCGTGCAGCTACATTATCGAATGCTATTATTGCACTAAAGAATGGCATAGCTTTTACAAAAATCGGCGCGTAAACGTTTTTTTCAAGCTTATTAAATGCTATACTTTTAAAAGGGTTCTCTTTCATTTTAACCTCAACTCATTAATTAGACTGTTAGCGCAGTCTTTTTTTATTCTTCTGCAAATCTATTAAAGGTTAAGGAACTTAACTTCTATCCACATCATTCCAACGTGCACCTTGTCTTGCTCAACGGCAATCATTCTCTGCTCACTTAAAATATTCATACATCTGCGAATATTTTCACCTGAACAATCCATGATTTCCATTAATACTGGCTTGTTTGTATAGACGACAAAATACCCATTCTCTGTTTTTTCCGCGAGTGTGCAGAGCTTGATTAAAAGAGAATGAGCGGCATGTCTCGCAAGGGCAACCTTGGATAAGGCATTTAGAGCAGCTTTTGAGGTAGGAAATCTAATGTATGTCTTATTTTGAGAGCAGTTCACTTTAGTTATTAATGGTTTGTTTTAATACAATACCATTTAAAAACACCAAAACGTGTTTTAAACACCAAAAAGTGTAATAAATATTTTAATATCAGAAAACCAACCCAAAACTACAGTGCAATATTTTGTACTGTAGCTAGGTAAAAACACGTTTTGGTGGGAAATATGCCACTTACAGCTCAGTATTTTGTACTGTAAGTTATGCCTACAGTGTAGTTTTTTGTACTGTAGCTACTCTACAGGCCACGGAAATCAAGGACTGAAAATGTATAGCGCGCCTATAATATCTAGAACCCTTTAAAAACTTAAAGGCGTCAGCAAATCTAGCCATCAATTGTTGGGTAATGGATCATGCATTAGAATTGAAAATGCATTCGACAGGTCAATAACTTTGATTGATCCTTTAAGCTCATTCCTTTTAAGAGGTTCAGGCACTCGCTGCGCGAAATTGTTCAGCACTGCAAGCCCCAAACCTATGGATCATGCCTTTGTCACTTAAATATCCGTCAAGATACTTTATTAATTAAAGCTATTCCGGCATTTCCATGAACGTACATCAAATATCAAATTTAACCTTTTCAATAGCTTCTTTCTTTGCCATAGGTGTTGGTCCATCAGAGTAACGATCAAATGTCATTGAAAGACTACCGCCCACTTCATGCCCTACAATCGACATAACAAGAATGTTTTTCGTATCGGCACGTTCTAGTTCAGTGACCATCGTGTGCCTAAAGGAGTGAAAAACTAAATCCTTTGGATATCCAAGAGCAATTTTAAAGGCAGAGAACTCACTGCTCATTTCTTTAGATTTTGTTCCATACTTCCCGCCCCTATTCGTTTTCAGTAAATATCCGTCTTTGGATTCAGCCTTTAAACGTTTAACAAGGGTTAACAATTCTGAGTGAATTGGTACAAGCCTTTCACCAGCGTTGGTTTTAGACTGTTTAATGTCTATACAGTAAACACCATCCACTTCAACCAAATCTTCAACCTTGATTTGGCATATTTCTTCTATTCGTGCGCCTGTGTAGCATCCAAGCCTGATCAAATCAGCAAGACGTGTCTTTTCTTGGCTTTTTGCATTGCTGTAGAGCGCCTTGACCTGTTCCTTTGTAAATCCTTTACGAGCATCCTCTTTACGCGCACCACGGCGTATTTTAGCCACAGCGTGATTTGCAAATGGATTAACTGGATATTTTTGTCTGAAATCCACGTTATTGAACATGAATTTGTAAAAGGCGTTGTAGGAACAGAGGTACTGCAATTTCGTTTTATCGGCACACTCAAGCGATTCCAAGAAAACACGAACCGATTCATAATCAAGCTCAAATTTCTGTTTTTCCAGAAACGACTTAAGCATGTTCAAGCGTTTTACATGTCGATCAATAGAGCGCAGCGTTACCTTACGTTTCACTTCATATTTGTGAAACTCAACGAAATTCTTCTCTGTCAGAGGATGCCTTTTGACGAATTTGGTTGGTTCTGCAATGAAGGTTTTGACCTGTTCCTTCTCTGCATTGGTTTCTGCATATCCGTGGAATGAACCTAATTCAAGGGTATTTTCCAGCTTCTCAAGGAGCCCTTCCGATTGCTTGAAGGTTTTGCTTGGTTGGCTCTGGAATTCGTTCAGCTCATTCAAAATCGAAGCCAGCGCAGGGTGCAAATCCTCACCAAGAGCCTCTTTTTCTTCAGCCAAAAGATTCAGAAAACTATGGTGGCTCTCTATTTCCTTCACTGCCTGAACGTCTTCATATTCTGAATCTTGAAAGGCTTTCTTCCTATCCTCTTTCCGCTCCATCAGCCTGCGCTTGATCTCGCCCAGGTTCTGGAACATTTCGTCAAATTTCACATCGACCGGGAGTGAAGCCAGGTTCTGCATTTCTTGCTCAATGACGAGCTTGCGCCGCTCAACTGCTATGCGGTTTTTGAACTCATGCAGATCCTTGGTACGAAGCACTAGGGCTTCGCTCTTACGACCCGTTTTGAGGCTCTTGATGAACTCAGTTCGGTTCCCAAAAGCAGACCTAACATCCTTGGGAATCGCTACGCGGACGTACCACGTTCCATCGATGTTTTTGAGATTATCGACCGCCATAGCGCGAGCATCCTGTACAATTTTTAGCCTGAAGGCATATGGCCTTCTCATCAGCACAGACTGTAATGCCACGAACAGCTTTTTGGAAGTGGTATTTGGAAGTAAAAATTGCTGGAAGCGCCGTTTATCAAGGTTTACAGGTGGTTGCGCTATTTTTGGAGACAGTTCGAGTCTCCCTCGGGGCACCATCTTAAAAAAAGACCTTGAAATTCAAGGTCTTTTTTTCGTCTGTAGAAAAGTGCATCACCTGCAAAGTGGTTCTTTTGTGAGCGGTACACCATTCCAACCGCCTCTCCAGGCGCACCCTGACACGCCCTGTCAGCGCAATGCTCGCCTACCATTCGTCGCGCACTCGCAAGCCTCCAGCAGCCACTGGAGAGCGCTCAGCGTATCTGGGTGCCAGCGCTGTCGCCCCTTATGAAAAATCCTTACTAATGCAGAGCTGAAAACACCTATGGAAGCGGTCACTCCGGGCTTTTGGGGACTTTTCATTTCGGGACTTTTCGACCGCCCAAAACAA
>NZ_JACAQP010000187.1:0-357 GCF_013387025.1 Pseudomonas reactans
GGAATTGTCACTAGCACTTACAATGTAACTATCAATACAGATTTGGGACTGAAGATAACTGTCAATGCAACTATTAATGTGATTATTCCAAGTATACTGAGTATCATCCATGTAACGATCGTGGTCGGGATTCTTACTCTTAGATCCATTTTTCAGATAACTAAAATGACGATAAAAAGCACTTTCTAGTGAACTAGAAAAAGAATGATCATTGGCAATGTCAAAAATATGATTTTCAAAATTAAAATATATAGAATAACCGTCCCCATTACTATTACTATCTTTCACGAAAAAAATATCATCAGAGATAAAATTCCGAATGTCCTTACTGTAATTGTCATGACCACCCCAACTCTG
>NZ_JACAQP010000188.1:0-307 GCF_013387025.1 Pseudomonas reactans
ACTCAGTCAGGTTAGCATGATTGTTGTTCAAATGATAAGCCAGCCTGAACTGGTCATAAGAACTCGGTAGGGAGTTAAGCACTATGTCAACGGCCAACTCCTCCGGTACAGGCATCGCAAGCTTTCTAAGCCGCTCCACGTAACCTTGCATTCTTTGCACATGAGCACAGATGGACTCTCCATCTTTAGGTTTGCTGTTCGTGAAGTCCTTGACCACCTCGCACCTCTCGATGCGCTCTTGCTTGCGGAACTTTTCCGCAAGCTCCTTGTGCATCTCAAAGGGCCAGTAGTCTTCGTATATCCTTTG
>NZ_JACAQP010000189.1:0-380 GCF_013387025.1 Pseudomonas reactans
GTACTCGGTCAACCCTTCTGGCGCAGATGCTTCTACGGCGTACATCCACAACCTGTTGCTGGCCGAGTCAATCATGCCTTGCCTGCACGTCCTTGAGGTGGCGCTGCGGAACGCCATCCATAGCCAGTTGAAGAAAAAATATGCTCGCCCGGATTGGTGGGAGGCGGTAGCAACCTTCAACACGGATGAGCATAAAACGATCATCGCCGCAAAGGCCAAAATCACCTCGAAATCACATGCATGCACACCGGACAGATTGGTCTCTGAATTGAGCTTCGGGTTCTGGACGTCACTTTTCAATGCCAGGCACGAGACAGAACTGTGGAAAGAGCTTCGGCTTGCATTTCCTCGGTGCCCAAAGGCGCGTCGCAAGCGAAACG
>NZ_JACAQP010000190.1:0-406 GCF_013387025.1 Pseudomonas reactans
TCTATTCGGAGGAATAAAATAAAATTGTCTTTCGGAGAGATGGCTGAGTGGTTGAAAGCCCCGGTCTTGAAAACCGGTATAGTTTACTATCGAGGGTTCGAATCCCTCTCTCTCCTTTTTTGCTTGTTAAATAGATTTGTTTCTTTATTGGATTGGTTTTGACCGGATAGTTTCATTATCATAAAGAAAGGGAAGTGGCTCGGCTATCCCGCCTAGCCAAGCCAGAAAAATCCAAGCCAGAAAAATGGATTAAATATAAATGAGTTGAAAAAAAAAAGAATATTTTTTTATGACATGATCCCTATATGTATGAGGGAACCGAAGTGACTCCTATTTCAAGTCTTTGATCTCCTGTCTCAATTAAGAGGGGTCATGGAAAGAACAGGTTCAAAATCACGATCAATTC
>NZ_JACAQP010000191.1:0-438 GCF_013387025.1 Pseudomonas reactans
AAATGATCATAACAAAAATAACAAGGGAAACTTTCGTCTAGGATCTGTTGATTCATATAAACCTATGTTGACTAGTTTTGATTATGTGCAATGAGTTAAAATAAGTTGCATTAAGTTGTAGGATCGTATGGTCAAGTCACCAATTCTATGACTAATAAGTTAAAATAGCACAATGGTCATGTAACTAAATAACTTATAATCATCAAGTATTAATACAATCTAGCATGCAAACATAGCCCATATCCTAATGGTCATAGTGATATGTTCATACAATCAATGGTCATGAGTTGCAACTAAATGTGATATAAGTCTTATTTCACTAATCAAGTTTATAACTTAGATAACCTTCCTAGTTAAATGGTCAATAACTAGTCCAATGATATATAGTTGTCAATTATACATCATGACGGTTCATGTGATTAATACGTTTAAATGGCC
>NZ_JACAQP010000027.1:0-176429 GCF_013387025.1 Pseudomonas reactans
CTACTTCAGACCATCCCTAGGTACAGCTCACGGGGAAAGCTCTCCGCTTCCTCCCACTGTTCGATGTCCGGCAGCAGCTCGCGCTCGACAAAACGGCGCACGCTGTCGCGTACCAATTGGTGGCTGGGGTCGAAGTAGTCCTGGTAGGCAGACATCGGCAAGCTCCACGGTGAGGTGAAGCGAACTTACCAAGCGCTTGCTTGGTTATCAAGCCGTGCGAAAACTCTAATGACGACATAGAACCAATGTGGGAGCGGGCTTGCTCGCGAATGCAGGGTATCAGTCAACAAAGATATTGACTGATCCACCGCATTCGCGAGCAAGCCCGCTCCCACATTTTTAACGGTGTCGCCCGTTAGAGGGCGATGGGTTTGCGGCCTGCGAAGGAATGCGCCAGCGTGCCGCCATCGACCAACTCCAACTCGCCACCCAGCGGCACACCATGGGCAATACGCGAGGTGATCAGGCCTTTGTTGGTCAGCAATTGCGCGATGTAGTGCGCGGTCGCCTCACCTTCCACCGTCGGGTTGGTGGCCAGGATCACTTCAGTGAAAGTGCCCTGTTCTTCGATGCGCGCCACCAGTTGCGGAATGCCGATGGCTTCCGGCCCCAAGCCGTCCAGCGGCGACAGGTGACCCTTGAGCACGAAGTAGCGGCCGCGATAACCGGTCTGCTCCACCGCGTACACATCCATCGGCCCTTCGACAACACACAGCAGTGTGTCGTCACGACGCGGGTCGGCGCATTGCGGGCAGAGTTCTTCTTCAGTGAGGGTGCGGCACTGGCGGCAGTGGCCGACACCCGTCATGGCCTGGCTCAAGGCCTGGGCCAACCGGGCGCCGCCGCTGCGATCACGCTCCAGCAGTTGCAGTGCCATACGCTGGGCGGTTTTCTGGCCCACACCCGGCAAAATACGCAGGGCGTCGATCAGTTGGCGAATCAGGGGGCTGAAGCTCATGGGCGAAGGGTCCGACAAAACAACGAGACGCGGTTTATACCCGCGCCCCGGATAAGCGTCAAATGCGCACGACCAACTTGCCGAAGTTGCGCCCTTCCAACAAACCGATAAAGGCCTCGGGTGCCTGCTCCAGGCCCTCGACCACATCCTCGCGGAACTTGATCTTGCCGTCGCGCACCCACGGCGCCATGGCGCTCTGGAACTCGGGCTGGCGATCACCGTAGTCATCGAACACGATAAAACCCTGGATGCGCACGCGCTTGGTCAGCAGCGTGCGTTGCAGGGCCGGCAGCCGGTCGGGGCCACTGGGCGCTTCATGGGCGTTATAACCGGCGATCAGCCCGCACAGTGGAATGCGCGCCTTGGGATTGAGCAGCGGCACCACGGCATCGAACACCTTGCCGCCGACGTTTTCAAAATAGATGTCGACGCCCTTGAAGCACGCGAGGGCCAAATCATTGGCGAAGGTGGCGCTCTTGTGGTCGATGCAGGCATCAAAGCCCAACTCGTCCACCACATAGCGGCACTTGTCTGCGCCCCCCGCGATGCCGACCACGCGCAAGCCCTTGAGCTTGGCCACCTGCCCCACCACCGAGCCCACCGCACCCGACGCTGCGGCGACGACCAGGGTTTCCCCGGCCTTGGGCTGGCCAATGTCCATCAGGCCCATGTAGGCCGTCATGCCTGGCATGCCCAGCACACCCAGGGCCATTGACGGGCTGGTCAACCCCTTGGGCACCGGCATCAAGTTGCTTCCATCGGAAATGCTGTGGCTCTGCCAACCGGTCGAGCCGACAACCACGTCACCCACTTCAAATTTCGGATTACGCGATTGCTCGATACGGCTGACAGCCCCACCGGTCATCACTTCGTCGATTTCCACCGGCGCTGCGTAGGACGGTGCGTCGCTCATGCGTCCGCGCATGTAAGGGTCCAAGGACAGGTACAACGTCTTCAGCAGGACCTGGCCGTCTGCCAACTCCGGCAGATTCACGCGCTCCAGGCGAAAATTTTCCGGGGTCGGTGCGCCTTGGGGGCGTGAGACCAGGACAATGCGCTGGTTCAGGGTCGGTTCTTGAGGCATGAAGGGGCTCCTTTATCGAATCCATCGGTATAGGGTGCAGACCATGCGTGCCGTGCCAGGGTTCGATCAGATTTGGCACAAACAAAAATGCCAGGCACAAGGCCTGGCATTGGAGTCTAGCCAAAACTACCGGATCAGAACGGCAGCTTCATGCCCGGTGGCAATTGCATGCCAGCGGTCACACCGCCCATTTTTTCCTGGCTGTTGGCTTCGATCTTGCGCACGGCGTCGTTGACGGCCGCGGCGAACAAGGCTTCGAGCATTTCCAGGTCATCTTCACCAACGCCTGGCAGCACGCTTGGGTCGATGCTCACGCGCTTGATGTCGTGACGACCGGTCATCACCACGCTGACCATATCGCCACCGGCTTTACCGGTGACTTCGGCGTTGGCCAGTTCTTCCTGCATCTTGGCCATCTTTTCCTGCATCTGCTGCGCCTGCTTCATCAGGCCGGCCATGCCACCTTTCATCATGGGAATCACCTCAAAAGTACGTGGATCAAGTTAGTAGCCCGGTGTCAGGACGCCTGGGGCACCGGGGCTTCGACAGGTTCAATAGTATCGTGACGGACGACCGCACCGAACTGTTGCATCATTTGCTGGATGAGCGGATCACCGTGGATCGAGTCCTCGGCCTCACGCTGGCGGTTGATACGCCGGCGGGTCGCGGCCTGGGCCGGGGTTTCCTGCTCCGGCTTGATCAGCTCGATGGTAATGGTCAGCGTACGCTCATGGTACTGGTTCAGTGCGTCATTCAGGCGACGTTGCTGGGTTGCGTTGAACAGGGCGCTGTGGGCCGGGTCCAGGTGCAACAACCAGTGATCGCCGTCAATGGAAATCAGGGTGCAGTTGGCGGCGATGCTACCGGTCATGCCGGAAATCGGCAGCTTCGGAAACAATTCCAGCCATTGCAGGGCCAAGCCAGTGGCCGGCGCGGCAGCGGGTTCCGCCTCGGGTTCAGGGGCCGGCTCGGCGGTGTGTTCGCTGGCCAGGTCGTCCAGGTAGCTGTAAGCCGAATCCATGTCCGGCTCGATGTAGTCCTCGTCCAACGGCGGCTCGTCGTCGAGGTCGATGCCCGGCGTGGCGGCTTCCACTTGGGCCACGGTCGGCTCGGGAACCGGCGCGGACACCCATTCTGGCGCGTCCGGCACCACACTGTCCGGGGTCGGCGTGGGCATTGGGGTCAGCTCGGGCTGCTCGCCGGTGGTTTCCAGCACGGGCTCCACGGCGGGCGCTTGCTCGGCTTCGACTTCAGCGTCTACCGGGTCATTCCAAGGCAGGTCTACGACCGCTTCAGGTTCGACAATGGGATCCGGCTCGGGCACCGGCGCAGCGACCACAGGCTCAGGCTCGGGCACCGCAGCGGCCGGCGCAGGCGCAGCAACCACTGGCGCGACCACCGCTGCGCCAGCCACTGGTTTGGCGGAATCAACTGTGGCCTGGCTGATCCCCACTGGCTTTAGCGGCTGTCTCGGCGCATCGGCCGAATCGGCGGGCCGGAACGCCAGCATCCGCAGCAGCACCATTTCGAAGCCGCCACGCGGGTCGGGCGCCAGGGGCAGGTCGCGGCGGCCGATCAGGCCCATCTGGTAGTAGAACTGTACATCTTCGGCCGGCAACGCCTGGGCCAGGGCCAACACACGGTCGCGGTCGCCATGGCCATTGTCGACACCCTCAGGCAGGGCCTGGGCGATGGCAACGCGGTGCAACACATTGAGGATTTCCGAGAGCACGCCATTCCAGTCCGGGCCTTGCTCCGACAAGTGGCGCACGGCTTCGAGCAACGCCTTGGCGTCGCCTTCGATCAGCGCATGCAGCACGTCGAATACCTGGCCGTGGTCGAGGGTACCAAGCATGGCGCGCACATCGGCGGCCATGACCTTGCCTTCGCCAAAGGCGATGGCCTGGTCGGTGAGGCTCATGGCATCACGCATCGAGCCATCGGCAGCACGGCCGAGCAGCCACAGCGCGTCGTCTTCGAACGGTACGTTCTCGACACCCAGCACGTGGGTCAAATGCTCGACCACCCGCTCAGGGGTCATGTTTTTCAGGGAGAACTGCAAGCACCGCGACAGAATCGTTGCAGGAAGTTTCTGCGGGTCGGTGGTGGCCAGGATGAATTTGACGTAGGGCGGCGGCTCTTCCAGGGTTTTCAACAGGGCGTTGAAGGAATGGCTGGAGAGCATGTGCACTTCGTCGATCAGGTAGACCTTGAAGCGGCCACGGCTCGGCGCGTACTGCACGTTGTCGAGCAGCTCGCGGGTGTCTTCGACCTTGGTGCGGCTCGCGGCGTCGATCTCGATCAGGTCGACGAAACGCCCTTCGTCGATCTCCTTGCACACGGAACAGGTGCCGCACGGCGTGGAAGTGATACCGGTTTCACAGTTCAGGCATTTGGCGATGATGCGCGCAATGGTGGTCTTGCCCACCCCCCGCGTACCGGTGAACAGGTAGGCGTGGTGCAGCCGCTGGCTGTCCAAGGCATTGATCAGAGCCTTGAGCACATGGGTCTGGCCGACCATTTCGCGGAACGAGCGCGGACGCCATTTACGTGCAAGAACCTGATAACTCATCGAAAACCGTCGCAACTGGGAAACAGAAGCCGGTAATGCTAGCGGAGCAAGGGGGAAATTGCATCCGGCACGCTTGCCTAATCTGACTAAGCTCATGTGACTGGCCCCGAAAAGGCCTGAACCCGGAGAGCTTATGCGCGCAGTCCTGGGCGTTTTATGGATGATTGCCACGACCAGCCTTGCAGCGCCCGCACCGCTGCGCTTCTCGGTTTCCGACAGTTGGGCGATGCCCATGGTCCAACTGGAGGACGGCCGGCCTACCCAGGGCATTTTGTATGACGTGATGTTAAGCCTGGCCACCCAGGTCGGCCACCCTGCGCAATTCCATGTACTGGCCCGGGCGCGCATCTCCAGCGCCATGGAACACGGTGATATCGATGTGCGCTGTTATGTCACCCAGGCCTGGGTCGACGACCAGTCCGGCGACTACACCTGGAGCGTGCCACTGATGATGCAGCGCAACCTGTTGGTCAGCACCCACATCCCCCCGCAGCCCATACACATCGACACGCTCGCGCCACAAGCCATCGGCACCGTGCTCAATTACCGCTACGCCACTTTGGACCCGCTGTTTGCCAGCGGCCAACTCAGCCGCGACGATGCGCGCAGCGAAGAGCAGGTGCTGCACAAACTGGTGGCCGGACGTTTCAAGTTCGCGGTAATCAATGAATGGATACTCGACCGCTTCAACCAGCGAATGCCGGTGGGCAAACGCCTGCACAAGGTGGCCGTGATCGATGAACAGAACCTGGGCTGCACCGTGCGCAATGACCCGAAACTGCCGGTGCAGCTGATCCTGCGCACGTTGTTGCGGATGAAGATGTCGGGCGAAATTGACCAGATCATCCAGCTCTACACCGGTGAGACTCCTGACAAGAACTGACAGCACCGCCTTATAGACTCGGCTCCCTCACCACACGCGCTTCCAAGGAGCCCGCATGCACACCGTCGCCCATTACTTTTTGCTCTACGTCGACAGCCCGGCCACCAGTGCCAACTTCTATAGCCGCCTGCTGGACAAGCCGCCGGTGGAACTCAACCCGACTTTCGCCCTGTTCATTCTCGACGATGGCGTGAAGCTGGGACTGTGGTCACGCCATACCGTGCAACCGGCAGCGCAGCTCACAGGCGGTGGCGGCGAAGTGGGGTTGTCCCTGGCCGACAAGGCCGCGGTGGATGCCCTGCACGACCTGTGGGTAGAGCGCGGCGCGACGATCATTCAGTCACCGACCACCCTGGATTTCGGCTACACCTTCGTCGCCGAGGACCTCGACGGCCACCGCCTGCGCGCGTTTTGCCTGAGCGACTGACCGCCAGCGCCCTTCCAGGCTGATGGCAGCCACGCTGGCCAACACGATCACACCGCCCAGCACCACTTGCAGGGCGATGCGCTCAGCCAGTAGCGTCGCCGCCATCGCCATGGCCACGGGCGGGATCAGGTACATCGCCACCGAGGCACGGCTGACCTCGACATGTTTCAACACATAACCCCAGGCCAGGTACGCCAGGGCACTGGGGAAGATCCCGAGCACCAGCACCGCGAGGTTTTCCGGCAATGGCGCCTGCATCACGGCAGCGGGCAGGCCCGGTAGATTCACGCAGAGCATCAAGGTGCCCGCCCACACCATGTAGCACGCCATCGTCAGCGGGCTATAGCGATGGGCGTAGTGTTTCTGGATGGCGAAGTACAGGCTCCACGACACCGCCGCCAGCAGGATCAACAGGCCGCGCGGGTCGATATCGCCCATGCCATGATCACCCCAGATCACCACCAGCACACCCAGCAGGCCGAGCAACACACAGCTCCAGCGCCAGAGGCTGACCCGTTCCTTCAAGCAGAAAAACGCGATCAATACGCTGAACAATGGCGCCGATTGCGCCAGCACGCTGGACGCCGCCGCCGTCACGAATTGCTGCCCGTAATTCAGGCTGGTGTGATGCAGGAACACCCCGAAAAAACTCAACACCAGCAGCCACGGCAGATCCCGCAGGCGTGGCCGACCAATGCCCATCACCAGCGCCACACCGGCCATGAACACCGAGGCGATCAAGAACCGCAGCAACGCCAGTTGGCCAGGGCTGTAGCTGTGCAGCCCCATGTGCACGCCAATCGGCGAATAGGCCCAACAGAGGATGACGCTGGCGATGACTAGCGTAAGCTTCAGGGGTGACGGGGTGTTCATCGACGGCATCCGAAAACTGAGAAGGAATGCCGTCAGTCTTGGCCCGCACAAGGCGTAGGACAATTAACCGTTTCTGACTTCTGAAATCACTGGAACTGAGCAATGGAACTGGCCCAACTGAAAATGGTGCGAGCCGTGGCGCAAACCGGCAGCGTGGCCCAGGCCGCCGTGCAACTGCATTGCGTGCCGTCCAACATCACCACGCGCATCAAGCAACTGGAAAGCGAGTTGGGCACGCCGCTGTTCATCCGCGCCGGGCGTGGGCTGGCGATCAGCGCGGCGGGGGAGATTTTCCTCGAATACTGCGAACGTATCCTGGCCCTGGTGGACGAATCCAAACGCGCCGTGGACGCCAACGCCATCCCCCGCGGCACCTTGCGCATCGGCGCGGTGGAGTCCAGCGCCAGTGGCCGTCTGCCGCCGCTGCTGGCGGAATACCACCGACGCTACCCGGATGTCAGCCTGGAACTGGTGACCGGCGCCTGGGGCGAGTTGCTCGATGACCTGCAACACCATCGCCTGGATGTGGCGCTGGTGGCCGCCGGCAACAAACGCGCAAAGCTCGAACACAGCGTGGTCTACAGCGAGCGCCTGGTGTTGATCGCCAGCGCCTCCAGCGAACCGATCCGCAGCGCCGAAGACCTGGCTGGCCGCACCTTGCTGGTATGGCCACCGGGTTGCCCCTATCGGGCAGCGCTGGAGAACTGGGTCAAGCCCCATGCCTTCAAGCCGACCATTGCCAGCTATGCCAGTTGGGGCACGATCATTGGTTGCGTGAGTGCCGGGATCGGCGTCGCCCTGGCGCCGGAAGGCATCCTGGCCCGCTATGAGCAGGCCAATCAGTTGGCGTCGTATCGCTTTTACGAATTGCAGGCAGTGGACAACCTGCTCTTCTGGCACAAGGACACCCAGCGGCATCTGGCGCGGGATGCGTTTGCCGGGTTGTTGCGTGAGACCTTTGGCTGATCAGCTTTTTGGGGCTGACAAACGGCTGTACTGATCTTGGCTGATCCACCCGATAAACGAGCGGTCATCGGCATTGATGAACTCGACCTGGGCCCAGCCATCCTTGAAAGCCAGCACACCGACCACGTCATTCTTGACGATGTAGGGGCGCTTGGCGGCCTTGGCACTTGGGGTTTTCAGCAGGTAAGCCTTGGCAGCGGATACCTGCACCAGGCCGATCCACTTCTTGTTGGCGGTCTGGGTCAGGTCCAGGCCGGTGGCGATCTCTGGCATCAGAACACTCAAGCAACCGGGATGCTGGCGACCCTGTTCCACGGTCAGGGTCACGCCGTCCGAGGAAGGCGCCACGCTGCCGGGGTAGGCAGTGTCGTTCCAGGTGGTCAGCGCTGAGGGCTTGCCTTGCAGGTAGAACGTGCAACTGCGAGTAACGCCCTCGCCCATCTCTTCCGCGTAATAGCCTTCCACCTGATGCTCAGGCGTCACCGCCAGCATCAGCCCTTCGTATTTTCCGGAATGCAACGCAGGCGAACCGGCAAATGCGGGGACAACGGCGCACAAAGACAACACACCCACTGCTAGAAAACGGATCATCTTATTTTTTTCCTTCAAGTTTCTCGTAGGCTTCTTTCATCAGGACGTCATAGTTGCCGTAGTCCTTGCCGTTATAGTTACGGGCCATCGAAGTGAAATCCTTGGCTTTCATGGCCGTCATCAACGCCGGGCTGTTAGCGCAAAACGCGAGAAACGCCTTCAGTTGATTACCGACATTCACTTTTAATGCCGCGGCAAACTCAAACACCGTTTTGTAACCGCATGAGGCGTAGTTGAAGCCCATGGTCTGAAACATGCCCCACGACGCCGACATCAACGCCGCTTCCTGGTCCAGGGCGAATGCAGTGGCCATGGTTTCCCAGGCCTTGACCTGGTCCTTGTTATTGACCTGCCACTGCGGCCCGGCCTTTCTCACATAGATGTACGAAAGCAGCGGATGCGCCTGGTCGTAGATATGTTTGGTGTACTTGCGAAATTGGTGCCCTTCAAACGCAATGATCGGCAACTTGGCCGGCCCAAAACCCGAGCGACCACCGGACTCCACCGTGGCGAAGGCCCTGATGACATTCACCGAAATGCCGTTGCCCAACTGCTTGGCGGCATTCTGAAAATCCGTATCGGTGAGCGTCATGCCGCCATCGCACGTGGCCTGCAGCATCAATTGGCGATTGCGCCGCTCAGCCTCGATCATTGCCCGCATACGGTCCAGGTACACGTTGACGGTGGCTTGCACCGCGTCACCCTGGTTGTTACCGAATGCATTCAGAAAGCTTGGAATACGCATGCTCGGAAAGGCTTTCACCGGTACCTTCACCGCCTCTTCGATCAGGCTGTTGAAGGTTTTACCGGTCGGGTCAATCACACCATCGGGGTGCGCGTATTTGAGATGACGGAACTGATACTGGCTGATGCACTGCACCAACTGACCGTCGCACTTGCCGTTTTCGGCCAGTGGGAAGCCCAGTTTGGGAATGATCAGATTGAATAAATATTGGATGCACTGCACATCGGAAGGCAAGTTGCGGGCTTTACCGGGCGCGCCTACCGAAGCACTAATAAGACGCGGCAACCCTTGCAGGCTTTTCATCACAGACATCCTTGTTAGTTAAAGAAGTGATAGCACTTCAATATCAATTCCACACCCTTGTCATACTCTGAAACAAGTGGCTGGCGGAAACTAACAAGGTGGTTTTAGGTTGTCCAGAGCGACCGCTGAAAGTTGTGAAACAGCCGAATTAAATAAGTCAGTAACCGTGAAATTCACGGGTTTTCTGATACGTGTGGAAATCAATCCACTCAACCACGTCGTAAGGCAGGTAAAGCTGCATCCGCGCCCGGGAAATGGCGATGTACACCGCGCACAGTCGCTGGTCGAACGCGTAGGCGTCCTTGAACTTCACGTTGGTCAGCAGTTCGGGCGTCAGCAGCACCCGGTCGAACTCCATGCCGCCGGCCTCCTCCGCCAACATCAGCAGGCAGCGTTTGCCGGGGACACCGCTGAGGCGGTTCAAGCGCGTGATATCGGCAACGTTGAAACCTTTTTCCAACTCGCTCTCGACCCACAGGAACGACTCGTCGTACTGGCTGGCATCGCGCACCTGTTGCCAGTCGTCCATGTCGCTGAAGTAAGCATGGGGGCCGTTGTCGTTGTGCTCGTTGCTGTAGAACTCTGGCTTGAACAGCGCGATGACGCTGATCATGAAGCGCTGCAGATCCTGCTGCGCGGCACTGTCGAAGAAGCCAAACGGGCAGTTAGCCTGTTGCAACTGGATGGCCCATTTCATGGTGTCCCAAGGGGACGCGGTCAACACCACGCAGCCTTCGGGCGGCACGAAACCCTGAGGGTAATGCTCAATGCCAACGTCGGCATCCCGCGCGCCTTCGAAGGGTGTCTTGCCCTTCTGCGAGTGCACGCTGATCAGCGGGTTGACCAGGCGCTCGACGTTGCGGCCCGAGCGCACCGAGTAATTGATGTCGGTGTGCCGGACTTCGCGCTTGCGCCTGACCATTACACCGCTGGCCAATTGGTACTCATCGCCAAGGGTGATCAGCACTTGCCGGCCGCGTTCGATGATCTGCAACAACGAAGGCGGAATGTCCTGGCTTTCATCGATCAGCACATGGGTGTAGCGCGGCGGCACCACGCATCCATCGAGGCTCGCGCGCTTGATCAGCAACAGGGCTGCGAAGGCCGTCTGACCGGCCCACTGCGGGTTGGCTTGAACGTACGTCCACAACCGGCTGGAGTACTCCAGCAACGCCTGGGCATCCACGCTGGACAGAGGCTGTTTGAAATGCGGCAAATGCCTGGCCGACAGACTGTGATGGTTGGAGTGGCAGTAGCTGTCGAGCACCTTCAGGCAGATATCGAGCGTGGCCGCGCCATCGTGTCCGCGCCAGCCATGGATATTCAGGGTCTGGGAGACTTCGTGTTTGCCGGGCAACCGAGTTGGCGTGGCCTGCGCGGAGGGGCGCTGCCCCTGCAACAGCGCCTTGGCGAAGGCGGCGAAGGTCGAGCCGGTCTTGCTGTCCTTGGCCAGCCCCATGCGCTCACGCAGGGTGGCGAGTTTTGCTCCGGTGCGCGCCAGTATCAAGGTCTGGGCGGGCCGCAGGCACTCCATCAAGGCGCCGAGCAGGTGGCTCTTGCCGATGCCGGCGTAGCCCTGGACATGCAGGTCTTCGTTCAGGTTGGCGCGGAAGGTCCGCACCAGCTTGTCCTGCGCCGGGCTGAGCCAGCGCTCGCGGTGCCGGGGCGTGACCATCTGCTGGCTGAATGGATCGTTGCTGCGCAAATGGCGGACCTTGTAGCCGATATCCCATTTACCCGTAGGCAGCAGGTAATCCCGCGCCGCGACTTCTTCAGCCGAGAGCAGGCGCAGATTGACGGTTTTAAGGGCATTGAAGCCGAAGTACAACTTGCGTGGATCGAACAGCCGCTGGGCTTCGGAGAGCAAGGTCGCGGGGCCCTCTACCTGCGTATCCACTGCCCAATCGAGCAACTTGGCCAAGATGCGCTCGGCACCCGCGCAGGTCAGGTCCTTTTCCGCCGCCTGGGCCAGGTTCTGGATAACCAGCACCGCGGCCAGCTCCGGATCTGTCAGACCGACCAGGGCCGTGGCAGCGTCAGCGCCAAGCAGGGCCGTGCAGGTTTCCTCCGTGACAGGCAGGAAGACGGGGCTGGATAAATCAAAGTGTTCCGGTTGCATAACGCCTCGCCGCCAGGGAATCAGGCATTGCCCTGACCGCCCAGTTCAAACCGATACTCCCCCAGGGAGCCCGACATACCGCCGCAATGAGGGCCTGCGTCAGCCGTAGCAGCCATCGCGCTGACCTGCTGCTGGAGTTCGAAGACCGCCATATCCAGCAGCCGGCGCAGGTCCTCGGCGCTCTGTGCGGCTACATTCAATTGCAGCGTATAGGCGCCCGTAAGAGGCGGCGGCACTGGATCGGCGGGCGGTGCGGGCTCATTGGCCACCTCCCCCGTCCGGATCATTTCCGCCTGGCTGAGGATTTCCGCGTGCTCGTCGTCCATAAGGTCCAGCACCCGCGACAATTCCAGGGTCTGTTCAGGATGGGATTGAATGCGGTCCTTGATCTCCAGGCGCCGCATCTGCCACTCCCGCAGCTTTTCGCGCGTGAGGTCGTCGACTTTTTCCACGTGTATTGTCTCCGGATGCCAGGCACTGGAGTATGCCGCCATGGACTGCCCGATGGCAGATGGCTTGAAAGCATTTTTTTGAATTGATTTTGAGGAGGTGTTGCAAGGAAGAGCGTTATGGAGGCAACCCCACCAGCCACACCCCGGCACACAATGTTCCCGCTGTGGCTGCTGCCTTCCGGCTCTGACCAGGTTCACGGGTAATCGTTGCGGGGGGACCGATGGGGTCACCATAACGACGCCTGCCTCTCGGCAAGCGGGGCCATTGTACCGATCTCATCGGAAGTTACAACCGTTGGGGGCGGATTAAAAATATTCGATGGTTCAAGCACTTGACTGGTGGATTCACATAATTCTCCGTAGGAGCGAGCTTGCTCGCGAAAAACTAGAGAGCGTCTCGATAAACCAGGAACACTGCGTCATCGTTGACGTTCTTCGCGAGCAAGCTCGCTCCTACAAAAGAACGGCTTCGTCGGCTCGGCCACCTTCTTCCTGAATCACCAGGTGGATGAAGTGCAGCTTGGCAATCACCGCCGGTGGCAGCACAAAGGGATAGAAATCCGGCTGGCCCATGCTGCGCGACAGTTCATTGAGCATGCCGGCCAGTTCGATCCAGGCGTTGACGAACGACAGGAATGCCACGCCGCCAGGGTGCTCGGGGTCGTAGAGGGTGGTGAGCGGGAATGGCTGGTAATCCAGGTCCATTTCGCGGGCGCTCATGCCAAAGCCGAGGGCGGTGTCGACGGCGTCCATCATGTGCAGGTAATGCGCCCAGGTTTCGGCCCAGTCTTCCCAAGGGTGCATGGTGGCGTAGGCACTGACACAGGTTTGCTGCCAGTCCGGGCGTGGGCCATTCTGGTAGTGCTGATCGAGGGCGTCGGCGTAACTGGCGCGTTCGTCGCCGAAAAGGTGGCGAAACGATTCAAGCCAATGGGTATTGGCGATCAGCCGGTCCCAATAGTAGTGGCCGACTTCATGGCGAAAGTGCCCGAGCAGGGTGCGGTAAGGTTCGCGCATTTGCACGCGGACTTTTTCGCGGTGGGCGTCGTCGGCTTCCTTGATGTCCAGGGTGATCAGGCCGTTCGAGTGGCCGGTCATGGGGGCATTGCCTTCCAAGTCGATACCCACGAAATCGAAGGCCAGGCCGGTATCTTCGTCGACGCTTTTGGGCACCACCTGCAAACCCAGGCTGATCAGTTGCGCCACCAGACGGCGCTTGGCAGTTTCGACTTTGCGCCAGCGTTCGTGGTTTTCCGGGATCGATAAGTCAGGAATGGTGCGGTTCAGGCTGCACGCCACGCACAGCGGCGCGGTGCTGTGCGCCGGAATCAGCCAGTTGCAGGCGGCCGGCGTGTCGAGGTTGGCACAACGGCGGAAAGCGCCGGCGTCGAGGTTGCCGTCCTGTAGCCAGGTGCCTTCGACCGGGCCGGGTTGCAGGGAGGCGAGTCGACTTTGTTGGGGTTGATAGCCCAGCAGGGCCTGGCAGGCCAGGCACTGGCTGTTGCGAAAGAACAGCGATTGGCCACAACGGCACTGCCAAACTTTGCTGTCGCGGGAGCTGCCGGCTACGAAGGGGGCTGCAATGCGCGAACTGAGTTGCTCGAAGTAGCGGAACATGGCGATCTCTCCCTGGGTGACTGAGACTAGATCATTTCCCGTTACCGATCGTTCAACATGCCTTCTGTAGGAGCGAGCTTGCTCGCGAAGAACGTCAACGATCACGCAGTGTTCCTGGTTTATCGAGGCGCTCTCAAGTTTTTCGCGAGCAAGCTCGCTCCTACAGTGGGATCGGTTCAGACGGTGATGTTGTGCTTGGCGAGGAAGGCGACGAAAGCCTCTTCGTCCAATACCTTCAGGCCCAACTCGCTGGCCTTGGCCAGCTTGGAACCGGCGCCCGGCCCCGCCACCACGCAGTGGGTTTTCGCCGACACGGAACCCGCCACCTTTGCGCCGAGGCTTTCGAGTTTTTCCTTGGCCACGTCGCGGCTCATCAGCTCCAGGGAGCCGGTGAGCACCCAAGTATGCCCCGCCTCCGGCAAGCCTTCGACGACTTTCTTCTCGCTGTTCCAATGCATGCCGAAGTCTTTGAGCTGCTGCTCGATGGCCAGGGCGCGGCGGGCATTCTCGGCGTTATCGAAGAACTCGCGCACGGCCTTGGCTTGTTTCTCGGGCAGGGCCTGGCGCATGTCCAGCCAGTCGGCCTTGATCACGCCTTCAAGGGTGACGAATTTATCCGCCAGCTTCTGCGCCGCGCCGGGGCCGACGCTCGGTACGTGCAGCTTGTCGAGCAACCCGCCCAGGGTGGTGCTGGCGGCGAACTCGGCACTCAGGTCGCCCTGCTCCTGCAATTGCAGGCCACACTCTTGCGGCGACAGCAGCGCGCCGATCACGTCCTGGTTATGGCTGTCTTCAAAGAAACTATGAATCTCATGTGCCACTTCCAGGCCCACGTCCGGCAAGTACGTCAGCACTTCCGGCAAGGCCTTCTGCACGCGCTCCAGCGAGGCCAGGGAGCGCGCCAGCACCTTGGCGGTCTCCTCGCCCACATCGGGAATGCCCAGGGCGTAGATAAAGCGCGCCAAGGTCGGGGATTTGCTGTTTTCGATAGCGGTGATCAGTTTCTTGCTGGAAATGTCGGCAAAGCCTTCCAGGTCGATGATCTGTTCGTACTTGAGTTTGTAGAGGTCGGCCGGCGAGCCAATGAGCTTTTCATCCACCAACTGCTCGATTGTCTTGTCGCCCAAACCATCAATGTCCATGGCGCGGCGCGAGACGAAATGGATGATCGCCTGCTTGAGCTGCGCGCCACAAGCCAGACGCCCGACGCAACGGTATACCGCGCCTTCGCTGACGGTTTCCTTGCCCTTGCTGCGCTTGACCAGTTGCGTGCGCTCCACGTGGGAACCACACACCGGGCAGCGCTCGGGGATCGGCACCGCACGGGCGTTCTCCGGGCGGCGCTCAAGCACCACCGAGACTACCTGTGGGATCACATCCCCGGCGCGGCGGATGATCACGGTATCGCCGATCATCACGCCCAGGCGCGCCACTTCATCCATGTTGTGCAAGGTGGCGTTGGACACGGTGACACCCGCGACCTTGACCGGTTTAAGGCGCGCCACCGGCGTGACGGCACCGGTACGGCCGACCTGGAACTCCACGTCGAGCAATTCGGTCAGCTCTTCCAAGGCAGGGAATTTGTGGGCGATGGCCCAGCGTGGTTCGCGGGCACGGAAACCCAGTTCACGCTGGGAAGCGATGCTGTTGACCTTGAAGACCACGCCGTCAATCTCATACGGCAGGCTGTTACGGCGCTCGCCAATATCGCGGTAGTAGTCCAGGCAATCCTGGATGCCCTTGGCCAGCTTCAGCTCATGGCTGATGGGCATGCCCCATTTCTGCAACTGTTGCAGGTTGCCGATGTGGGTGTCGCTGATATCAGTGGTCACGCCGTAGCAGCAGAATTCCAAGGGTCGGCTGGCGGTGATCTTCGAATCCAACTGACGCAGGCTGCCGGCAGCGGCGTTGCGCGGGTTGGCGAAAGTCTTGCCGCCTACTTCCAGTTGCGAGGCGTTGAGCCGCTCGAAACCGGCCTTGGACATGAACACTTCACCGCGCACTTCCAGGGTCGCCGGCCAGCCGCTGCCGTGCAGTTTCAACGGGATATTGCGCACGGTGCGTACGTTGACGCTGATGTCTTCGCCGGTGGTGCCGTCGCCACGGGTTGCGCCGCGTACCAGTTCGCCGTCCTGATACAGCAGGCTGACCGCCAGGCCATCCAGCTTAGGTTCGCAGCTATATTCCACCACCGCGCCACCGCCAAACAGATCGCCGGCCGGCAGGTCGAGGCCTTCGGTGACCCGGCGATCGAATTCCAGCATGGTTGTTTCGTCAAAGGCGTTGCCGAGGCTGAGCATGGGGGTCTCATGCTTGACCTGGGTGAATGCCGACAACGCCGCACTACCGACCCGCTGCGTCGGAGAATCGCGCGTGACCAGGTCCGGGTGCTCGGCCTCGAGGGCCTTGAGTTCATGGAACAGCCGGTCGTACTCGGCGTCCGGGATGCTCGGCTCGTCGAGGACGTGGTAGCGGTAGTTGTGCTGATCCAGTTCAGCGCGCAGTTCGAGGATGCGGGTGTGGGCGGCGGTCATGGGTGTTCTCTCAGAAAGCAAAAGAGCAGCCGAAGCTGCTCAATATGTTAGTGCGCTTATTCTATCCGACAACGCCGAGGAGCAATCCTCAGCGTTTTTGTGTCAGGGCGCGACGCTCGAACTCGACGATGCGCTGACGGTAATGCTCGATGGTCTGGGCGGTCAGGACGCTGCGCTGGTCGTCCTTGAGTTCGCCATTCAGTTCCTGGGACAGCTTGCGGGCTGCGGCCACCATCACGTCGAACGCCTGTTTCGGGTGACGTGGGCCTGGCAGGCCAAGGAAGAAGCTCACCGCTGGAGTGCTGAACAGGTCGATATCGTCCAGGTCGAAGGTGCCCGGTTTGACCGCGTTGGCCATGGAGAACAGCACTTCGCCGTTGCCGGCCATGCTTTCGTGGCGGTGGAAGATATCCATCTCGCCGAAACGCAGGCCGCTTTCCAGAATATTTTGCAACAAAGCCGGGCCCTTGAAGCCGGCGGCGTCGCGGCAGATCACGCTGATCACCAGCACTTCTTCGGCGGCAGGCTGGTCGTTCACGGATTGGCGCGGCGCGTTCTTGCCAGCGTTTTCATCCGGGAAATCATCGTCGCGGCTGCTGAAGCTCGGGCCGTCATCAACGTCCAGGTCCAGGTCGGCCTGGCGCGGTTCGGCCACCACCGGCGCGGCGCGCTTGCCACGTTTGGAAGACGGCTCGCGGGCTTCACGCACCGGCGCGCTCATCGACGGCAAGTCGTGCTCGTCCAGTTGCGGTTCTTTATGGGTATCCAGGACACGGGGCGGCCCCAGCAGCTCGGCGCTGCCGTCGTCGTCAGGCAAGTTGGACAGGTTGCGGTCCAGACGGAATTTGAGCTTGCCCTTGCCACCGCGCATGCGGCGCCAGCCATCAAAAAGAATACCGGCAATGACAATAATGCCGATGACGATCAGCCACTCGCGCAGACCGATTTCCATGTAATCCCGTGCCTCTAATAAAAAATGCTGAAAAATAAGGGGTTTAGCAACGTGCAAACCGCTTTAAAACGTGGCGCCAACTCTATGTTCTGACTGACGTTTTGCCCACGCATACGAAAATTTGACATTAAACTAGCACGACCAAAGATAACTTTACACCGTCTGTCAAAATGCCTTGAACAAATATGTCCATTTGCCACTTTCGCCAGACCGGTAAAGCGTCTTACCGCGTGCTATAAAAATTCTGTCCCGGCATGGATCAAGACTCCACCATTGCCATCGCTTCTTCCACATCCACCGCCACCAGACGCGAACAGCCCGGTTCGTGCATCGTTACGCCCATCAATTGATCCGCCATCTCCATGGCGATCTTGTTGTGGGTGATATAGATGAACTGCACGGTCTGGGACATCTCTTTGACCAACCGCGCGTACCGTCCAACGTTAGCGTCATCCAGCGGGGCGTCAACTTCGTCGAGCATGCAGAACGGCGCCGGGTTCAACTTGAAGATGGCAAATACCAGGGCCAATGCGGTCAGGGCTTTTTCGCCGCCGGACAACAAATGGATGGTGCTGTTCTTCTTGCCCGGAGGCCGCGCCATGATCGTCACCCCTGTATCGAGTAGATCTTCGCCCGTCAGTTCCAAGTAAGCGCTGCCACCGCCGAAAACTTTTGGGAATAAAGCCTGTAAACCGCCATTAATCTGATCAAAGGTATCTTTGAAGCGGTTACGGGTTTCCTTGTCGATCTTGCGGATCACGTTTTCCAGGGTGTCCAGGGCTTCGACCAGGTCGGCGTCCTGGGCATCCAGATAACGTTTACGCTCGGACTGTTGCTGATACTCGTCGATGGCCGCCAAGTTGATCGCGCCCAGGCGTTGAATACGCGCAGCAATCCGCTCAAGTTCTTCTTCGGCTTCTTTCTCGTTGGCCTGGGCGGTCAGGGTATTGAGCACGCCGTGCAAGTCGTAGCCGTCTTCCAGCAACTGGTCTTGCAGGGTTTTGCGGCGCACGGTCAGGGCTTGCCATTCCATGCGCTGTTGTTCGAGCTGGCCACGGATCAGCTGGGATTGCTGCTCGGCCTGGGTGCGGCGTTTTTCAGCGTCGCGTAACTCGCGGTCGGCGTCTTCCAGGGCGATCTGCGCAGTCTTGAGTTCTTCGTCGACGGTCATGCGCTTGTCGAGCAATTCTTCAAGCTTGAGGCGCAGCTCTTCCAGCGGCGCTTCGCCCTCTTCCAGGTTGAGGCTCAGTTGTTCGCGCTTTTCGGTGAGGCGCTCGGACTGCATCTCCAGGCGTTCAAGGGCCTGGGCCGTGGACGCGTGCTGGGCCTTGAGCGAGCCCAAGCGCACTGCCAACTGGTGAGCGTGATCCTTGTGCTGACGGGCTTCCTGACGCACGCGGTCGAGGCGTTCGCGCAGGCTGTCGCGCTGGGCCAGCAGCAGTTCGCGCTGCTCGGTGTCCAGCGCCATGCTGTCGAGGGCCTCCTGCAATTGCAGGCGTGCTTCGCCGACCTGTTCGTGTTCCAGGGCGCGTTGCTCGCCCATCTCGGCGACTTCTTCGTCGAGGCGGGTGCGGCGCAGGGTCAGTTGCTCGACCTTGGCTTTGCTGGCGGAAAGCTGGGCTTTCAGTTCGCCTTGCTGGCGCGCTTCGTCCTGCAGCAGGCGGCGCAGGTGTTCGCGGCCGGTCTCTTGCTGGCGCTGAGTGGCGCGCAGGGTTTGCAGTTCGGTTTCCAGGCTTTCCAGGGTGGCTTCGCGTTCTTCGCGTTCGGCGATCAGGTTGACGATTTCCTGGCCACGGGCCAATACGCCGCTTTCGGCTTCACTGGCGCGACGTACGCGCAGGAAGTGCCGGCCGACCCAGTAGCCGTCGCGGCTGATCAGGCTTTCACCGGCCGCAAGTTGGCCGCGTTGGGCCAGAGCCTGCTCAAGGGATTCAACCGGCTTGACCTGGCCCAACCAGGGTGACAGATCAATCGCCGCTTCTACCTTATCCAACAGACTGCCCGGCACCCGCGTGCCATCGACGGCCGGGCTGAGCAGACGCAAATCGCCTTGGGCAAAACCGGCCAGATCGAAACCAGCGAAGTCGTCGACCAATACGGCTTGCAGATCGGCGCCGAGCACGGTTTCTACCGCCAGTTCCCAGCCTGCTTCCACTTTCAAGCCTTCGGCCAATCGTGGGCGCTCGGCCAGATGCTGATCGCGCAGCCATTCGGCGGTGCCGGTGCCTGGGTCCAGCGCGGCTTGCTGCAAGGCTTCCAAGGATGCCAAGCGACCGTTGAGCCGCTGCAAATCACCCTGGGCCTGCTGCTGCGCCTGGGTCGCCTGTTGCAGCTGCTGACGCAATTGCTCCAGGCGCTCCACTTGTTGCTCTTCACTGGCTTCCAGCTCTTCCAGCGTCATTTCGCTTTCGGCCAGTTGCTCGCTCAGCTCCATGATCGCCGCGTCTTCCGGGTCGGCGGACAGCAGTGCACGCTCTTCCTGCATCCGGCGCTGGCGCTCGGCCAAACGCTCCATGCTGGTTTCCAGTTGCTGGATGCGCGACTGCTGCACCTCGGCCTGGCGGCGAGGCTCGGCGGATTGCAGGTTGAAGGTGTCCCACTGCTCCTGCCAACCATGCATGGTGGTTTCGGATTCTTCCAGGGCGGCGGCGGCTTCTTCGGCGGCGGCGCTGGTGATTTCCTGCTCAGGGGTGAGCATGTCCAGCTCTTCGCCAAGGGTCAGCAGCAAGGTGCGGTCGTGGCCCAGGTGGGATTCAGTCTCCAGGCGTGCGCGCTCGGCTTCCTTCAAATCATCCTGCAATTGGCGCAGGCGCTGCTGGCCGTGCTGGATGCTCTGCTCGACGCGGGCAATGTCGCCTCCCACCGAGTAGAACCGGCCCTGCACCAGATTGAAGCGTTCGGACAGGTCATGGTGACCGTCACGCAGGCGTTCGATGCTGGCGTCGGCGTTGCGCTGCTCGGCCACCAGGGCTTCAAAGCTGATTTCCTGGGTGCCGATGATCGCTTCACGCTGGCCGACCTGATCATTCAGCGCCTGCCAGCGCAGGGCCGAGAGTTGCGCCTTGAGCTGGCGTTCTTCGCCCTTGTATTCCTGATACTTCTCGGCGGCCTGGGCCTGGCGGTGCAGGCGTTCAAGTTGACGCTCCAGCTCTTCGCGCAGGTCAGTCAGGCGGGCGAGGTTTTCATGGGTGCGGCGAATACGGTTCTCAGTCTCGCGGCGGCGCTCCTTGTACTTGGAGATGCCGGCCGCTTCCTCGATGAAGTTACGCAGGTCTTCGGGCTTGGCTTCGATCAGCTTGGAGATCATGCCCTGCTCGATGATCGAGTAGCTGCGCGGGCCCAGGCCGGTGCCGAGGAAAATATCGGTAATGTCCCGACGGCGACACTTGGTGCCGTTGAGGAAGTAGCTGTTCTGGCTGTCGCGCGTCACTTTGCGGCGAATGGAGATTTCCGCGTAGGCCGCGTACTCGCCGATCAAGGTGCCGTCGGAGTTATCGAACACCAGTTCGATGCTGGCCTGGCTCACCGGCTTGCGGCTGGTGGAGCCGTTGAAGATGACGTCGGTCATCGACTCGCCACGCAGGTTCTTGGCCGAGCTCTCGCCCATCACCCAACGGACGGCGTCGATGATGTTCGACTTACCGCAACCATTGGGCCCGACCACCGCCGCCATATTACTGGGGAAGTTCACCGTGGTCGGGTCGACGAAGGATTTGAACCCCGCCAGTTTGATGCACTTGAGCCGCACGTTTAGGCGTCCGCCAACGCAGCGATGACCAGCGAGCAACTACGTTCGCCGTAGGCCGACAGCACTTGGCGGATCTGCGGCAGGTCACGGGCCAGTACGGCGGCGAGCAGTTGCTCGAACAGCACCAGGTACTCGCTCATGGACGCCTTGCGTTGATCCAGCGCCAGGTAGTAAGCGCGGTTCATCGCCGGTTGCAGGTTCTCGACGGTTTCTTGCAGGTACGGGTTGTTGGCAAACGGGTACGCGGCGCGCATCACGTTGAAGCTTTCTTCGACGAAGGCACGGATGTCCTGGCGTTCGAAGCTGGCGATCAGGCGCTGCTGGATCTGCATGAACGGCGCCATGTCGGCCTGGGTCTGCCAGCCTTGGGCCACCGCGTTGCCGAGCAGGATGTACAGCTCGCCCATCAAGGTGCACAGGCTCTGCACCTTGTGCGCCGTGAGTTCGGTGACGTGGGCGCCACGGCGCGGCAGGATCGCGATCAGGTGGCGACGTTCGAGGATCAGCAAGGCTTCGCGCACGGAACCACGGCTGACATTGAGTGCCAGCGTGACCTTTTGCTCCTGGATCCGCTCCCCAGGCTTGAGATCGCCGCGAATGATGCGTTCGGCGAGGTGGTGAGCAATTTGCTCGGCGAGACTGTCCGGCGCCTTGAACGTCATGTTTTCCCTTCAAAATCTTCTATCGGTACAAGCGCGGCAGTGTAGCGCATTGGCTGGCTGATGGCGCTACGCCCACCTTTCAGAATTTGGCACGGAATAAGCAATGATGAACACCCACAAGCCCCCAAAAACGCCGGTTCCAGAAGACTGGACCATAATTGAAAGTGTTGCGACTGCATTTTCTTGACCTTCTGGTCAGAAAATCGTTGACCGAAAAGTCAGACATGACTAGATTCGGCGCAAAGCGGTTAACAACAATAATGAGTCTGCGAGGCCTTCCGTGATCCAGTTTTTACTTAACCAGGAACTCCGTAGCGAGCACGCCCTGGACCCCAACCTGACGGTGCTCAACTATCTGCGTGAGCATCTGGGCAAATCCGGCACCAAGGAAGGCTGCGCCAGCGGCGATTGCGGTGCGTGCACCGTGGTGGTCGGCGAACTGCACACAGATGATCAAGGCGCCGAGCAGATCCGCTATCGCAGTCTCAATTCGTGCCTGACCTTTGTGTCGTCGTTGCACGGCAAGCAACTGATCAGCGTCGAAGACCTCAAGCACCAGGGCCAACTGCACAGCGTCCAGCAAGCCATGGTCGAATGCCACGGCTCGCAATGCGGCTTTTGCACCCCAGGCTTCGTGATGTCGTTGTTCGCCCTGCAAAAGAACAGTGATGCGCCCGACAGCCAAAAAGCCCACGAAGCCCTGGCCGGCAACCTGTGTCGCTGCACCGGGTATCGCCCGATCCTTGCGGCCGCCGAACAGGCCTGCTGCAACAAACCCCAGGATCAGTTCGACAGCCGGCAGGCCGAGACCATTGCCCGCCTCAAAGCCATCGCGCCGACGCAAACCGGTGAACTCAACAGCGGCGACAAACGCTGCCTCGTGCCGCTGACCGTCACCGACCTGGCCGACCTTTATGACGCCTACCCGCAAGCGCGCTTGTTGGCGGGCGGCACCGACCTGGCGCTGGAAGTCACCCAGTTCCACCGCACGCTGCCGGTGATGATCTACGTCGGCAACATTGAAGAAATGAAGCGCATCGACGACTTCGACGACCGCCTGGAAATCGGCGCCGCCACCGCCCTCTCCGACTGCTACACCGCACTGCACCATGAGTACCCGGACTTCGGCGAGCTGCTGCACCGCTTCGCCTCCTTGCAGATCCGCAACCAAGGCACCCTGGGCGGCAACATCGGCAACGCCTCGCCGATTGGGGATTCACCGCCGCTGTTGATTGCCTTGGGCGCGCAGATCGTCTTGTGCAAAGGCGAAACCCGCCGCACCTTGGCGCTGGAAGATTACTTCATCGACTACCGCGTCACCGCGCGCCAGGACAGCGAGTTCATCGAGAAGATCATCGTGCCCAAAGGCCACACGCTGTTCCGCGCCTACAAAGTCTCCAAGCGCCTGGACGATGATATTTCCGCCGTCTGCGCCGCGTTCAACCTGAAGATCGAAAACGGCGTGATCAACGAGGCCCGCGTCGCGTTCGGCGGCATGGCTGCCACGCCAAAACGCGCCAAAAGCTGCGAAGCCGCGTTGGTTGGCGCCACCTGGAACTCCGCCACCGTGGAAAAAGCCTGCGCCGCCCTGGCCGAGGATTTCACCCCGTTGTCGGACTTCCGCGCCAGCAAGGAATACCGCCTGCTCAGCGCGCAGAACCTGCTGCGCAAATACTTCATCGAACTGCAAACGCCGCACATCGAGACTCGGGTGACCGCTTATGTCTAACCATCACGCCGTCGTTAAAACCCAGGCCGAACTCACCGAGCTGTTCGCCCAGGACCTCACTTCCGGGGTCGGTCGCAGCGTCAAGCATGACAGCGCCGCCAAGCACGTGTCCGGCGAAGCGCAGTACATCGATGACCGCCTGGAATTCCCCAACCAACTGCACCTGTATGCGCGGATGTCCGACCGCGCCCACGCCCGCATCCTCAGCATCGACACCGCGCCCTGCTACGCCTTTGAAGGCGTGCGCATTGTCATCACCCACGAAGACGTGCCGGGGCTGAAAGACATCGGCCCATTGATGCCGGGCGATCCATTGCTGGCCATCGACACCGTGCAGTTCGTCGGCCAGGTCGTGCTGGCGGTCGCCGCCCGTGACCTGGAAACCGCGCGTAAGGCCGCCATGGCCGCCGTGATCGAATATGAAGACCTGGAACCGGTGCTGGACGTGGTCGAGGCCTTCCGCAAGAAGCATTTCGTGCTGGACAGCCACACTCACCAACGCGGCGATTCGGCCGGCGCCTTGGCCACCGCAAAAAACCGCATCCAGGGCACGCTGCATATCGGCGGCCAGGAACACTTCTACCTGGAAACCCAGATCTCCTCGGTAATGCCCACCGAAGACGGCGGCATGATTGTCTACTGCTCCACGCAGAACCCCACCGAAGTGCAGAAACTGGTGGCCGAAGTGCTGGACGTGTCGATGAACAAAATCGTCGTGGACATGCGCCGCATGGGCGGTGGTTTCGGCGGCAAGGAAACCCAGGCGGCCAGCCCGGCGTGCCTGTGCGCGGTGGTTGCACGCCTCACCGGTCAGCCGACCAAGATGCGCCTGCCGCGCGTCGAAGACATGCTGATGACCGGCAAGCGCCACCCCTTCTATATCGAATATGACGTGGGCTTCGACGACACGGGGCGCCTGCACGGGATCAACCTGGAGTTGGCGGGTAACTGCGGCTGCTCGCCGGACCTGTCGAACTCGATTGTCGACCGTGCGATGTTCCACTCCGACAACTCGTATTACCTGGGCGACGCCACGGTCAACGGCCATCGCTGCAAGACCAACACCGCCTCCAACACCGCTTATCGCGGTTTCGGCGGGCCACAAGGCATGGTCGCCATCGAGGAAGTGATGGACGCCATCGCCCGCCACCTGGCCCTCGATCCGCTGGCCGTGCGCAAGGTCAATTACTACGGCAAGACCGAGCGCAACGTCACCCACTACTACCAGACCGTCGAGCACAACATGCTCGAAGAGATGACCGCCGAGCTTGAAGCCAGCAGCCAATACGCCGAGCGCCGCGAAGCGATCCGCCTGTACAACGCCCACAGCCCGATCCTGAAAAAAGGCCTGGCGCTGACCCCGGTGAAATTCGGCATTTCGTTTACCGCCAGCTTCCTCAACCAGGCCGGTGCGCTGATCCATATCTACACCGATGGCAGCATCCACCTGAACCATGGCGGCACCGAGATGGGCCAGGGTTTGAACACCAAAGTTGCGCAGGTGGTGGCCGAAGTGTTCCAGGTCGAAATCGACCGCGTGCAGATCACCGCTACCAACACCGACAAGGTGCCCAACACCTCGCCAACGGCGGCTTCCAGCGGGGCCGACCTGAACGGCAAGGCTGCGCAGAACGCCGCCGAAACCATCAAGCAACGCCTGGTGGAATTCGCCGCACGCAAGTACGACGTGAGCGAAGCAGACGTGGAATTCCACAACGGCCATGTGCGCGTGCGCGATCAGATCCTCACCTTCGAGGCGCTGATCCAACAGGCGTACTTCGCCCAGGTTTCGCTCTCCAGCACCGGCTTCTACAAGACCCCGAAAATCTTCTATGACCGCAGCCAGTCGCGCGGTCGGCCGTTCTACTACTTCGCGTTCGGTGCGGCCTGTTGCGAAGTGATCGTCGACACCCTGACCGGCGAATACAAGATGCTGCGCACCGACATCCTCCACGACGTCGGCGCCTCGCTGAACCCGGCAATCGACATTGGCCAGGTCGAAGGCGGCTTTATCCAAGGCATGGGCTGGCTGACCATGGAAGAGCTGGTGTGGAACAACAAGGGCAAGCTGATGACCAACGGCCCGGCCAGCTACAAGATCCCGGCCGTGGCGGATATGCCGCTGGACCTGCGAGTGAAGCTGGTGGAAAACCGCAAGAACCCGGAAGACACGGTGTTCCACTCCAAGGCCGTGGGCGAGCCGCCGTTCATGCTCGGGATTGCTTCGTGGTGCGCGATCAAGGATGCGGTGGCGAGCCTGGGTGACTATCGCCATCAGCCCAAGATTGATGCGCCGGCGACACCGGAGCGGGTGTTGTGGGGGTGTGAGCAAATGCGCAAGTTGACGGCGGCGAAGGTGGTTGAAGCTGATACCGAGATGGCTTCGCTTTAGACCGAGGCGCGGCCTTCGCGAGCAAGCCCGCTCCCACATTTGTAATGCATTCCCATGTGGGAGCGGGCTAGCTCGCGAAGACGGCCGAACTGACAACAGAAATGTTGAGGTAGACATGAACAACTGGATCAGCGCCCTCGCCGACCTGCAGAACCGGGGTGAACCCTGCGTATTGGTAACCATCATCGAAGAACTCGGCTCCACGCCGCGCAATGCCGGTTCGAAGATGGTGATCAGCGCCGCGCAAACCTTCGACACCATCGGCGGCGGGCACCTGGAATACAAGGCGATGCAGATCGCCCGCGACATGCTCGTACGCGGTCAGCAGAACACCCACCTTGAGCGCTTCAGCCTGGGCGCCAGCCTGGGCCAGTGCTGCGGCGGCGTGACCGTGCTGCTGTTCGAACCCATGGGCCAGGTGCAGGCGCAGATCGCGGTGTTTGGCGCCGGCCACGTCGGCCGCGCGCTGGTACCGTTGCTGGCCAGCTTGCCGTGCCGGGTGCGCTGGATCGACTCCCGTGAACAGGAGTTTCCAGAACATATCCCTCAGGGCGTGCGTAAAATCGTCAGCGAAGAGCCGGTCGACGAAATTGCCGACCTGCCAGTGGGCAGTTACTGCATCGTCATGACCCATAATCACGCGCTGGACCTGGAACTCACCGCCGCCCTGCTCAAGCGCAATGACTTCGCCTACTTCGGCCTGATCGGCTCGAAGACCAAGCGGGTCAAGTTCGAACACCGTCTGCGTGATCGCGGCTTCGACGCCGCACAGTTGCAACGCATGCGCTGCCCCATGGGCCTCACCGAGGTGAAGGGCAAGTTGCCGGTGGAAATCGCCATCTCCATCGCCGGCGAAATCATCGCCACCTATAACGCCAATTTCGGCCAGCACACCGCCAGCGCCGAACCTATTGCCAAACTGCTGCCGGCTTCACGTCGCAGCCAAGCCCTTTGAATTGAGATCACCATGCCTTTGACTCGCAAAGCCTACCGTGCCGCCCTTCTGCACAGCATCGCCGACCCTGCTGAAGTGGGGATCGACGCCTCCTACGAATATTTCGAAGATGGCCTGCTGGTGATCGAAAACGGTCAGATCAGTGCTGTTGGTCATGCCAGCGATTTGCTGCCAACTCTGCCTGCCGACATCGAAATCACCCATTACCAGGACGCACTGATCACGCCCGGCCTGATCGACACCCACATCCACCTGCCGCAAACCGGCATGGTCGGCGCCTATGGCGAGCAGTTGCTGGACTGGCTCAACACCTACACCTTCCCGTGCGAAAGCCAGTTCGCCGACAAGGCCCACGCCGAAGAAGTCGCGGATATTTTCATCAAGGAACTGCTGCGCAATGGCACCACCACCGCGCTGGTGTTTGGCAGCGTGCACCCACAGTCAGTGAATGCGTTCTTTGAAGCCGCCGAGAAACTCGACCTGCGCATGATCGCCGGCAAGGTGATGATGGACCGCAATGCGCCGGACTACCTGACCGACACCGCCGAATCCGGCTACCAGGAAAGCAAGGCGCTGATCGAACGCTGGCACGGCAAGGGTCGCCTGCACTACGCGGTCACCCCACGTTTTGCACCGACCAGCACACCCGAGCAACTGGCGCTGGCTGGGCAACTGCTGGGGGAATACCCGGACCTGTACATGCAGACTCACATCAGTGAGAACAAGCAGGAAGTCGAGTGGGTGAAGGAACTGTTCCCGGAGCGCAAAGGCTATCTGGATGTGTACGACCACTACAAACTGCTGGGCGAGCGCTCGGTGTTTGCCCATGGCGTGCACCTGTGTGATGACGAATGTGCGCGGTTGGCGCAAACCGGTTCGGCTGTCGCGTTCTGCCCGACCTCGAACTTCTTCCTCGGCAGCGGTTTGTTCAACCTGCCGATGGCTGAGAAGCACAAACTGAATGTGGGCTTGGGCACGGACGTGGGCGGCGGCACCAGTTTCTCGCTGCTGCAAACCCTGAACGAAGCCTACAAGGTCATGCAATTGCAGGGCGCGCGGTTGAGCCCGTTCAAATCGCTTTACCTGGCAACGCTGGGCGGCGCGCGTGCATTGCGCTTGGAAGACAAGATCGGCACGTTGCAACCGGGCACCGATGCGGACTTCCTGGTACTGGACTACAACGCGACGCCGCTGCTGAGCTATCGCCTGAAGCAGGCGAAGAACATTGCCGAGACGTTGTTTGTGCTGATGACGCTGGGGGATGACCGGACGGTGTTGCAGACCTATGCGGCCGGGCAGCTGGTGCACCAGCGCTAGTCCCAAGAACACCATAAAACAAATGTGGGAGCGGGCTTGCTCGCGAATGCGGGGTGTCAGTCAACAGATGTATTGACTGATCCACCGCATTCGCGAGCAAGCCCGCTCCCACATTTTTGTCCCCGGTGAATCAGGGAAATTACAGCTTTATTGAGGAGCGACCCGGCTTCTTGGTCTGCAACAAATGCGAGAACACTGCATGCAGATCATCCGACGCGCTCTCTTCATCGAGGTTGAGCTTGCTGTCGATGTGGTCCATGTGATGCATCATCAGGTTCACCGCCAACACCGCGTCCCGCGCTTCGATCGCATCGATCAGTTGGGTATGCTCGTCGTAGGAGCAGTGCGAGCGGTTGCCGCTTTCGTACTGAGCGATGATCAATGAGGTCTGGGACACCAGGCTGCGCTGGAAGCTGATCAGCGGCGCGTTCTTCGCCGCTTCGGCCAGCTTGAGGTGGAATTCGCCGGAGAGGCGGATACCGGCGCCACGATCGCCACGGGAGAAGCTGTCGCGCTCGTCGTTGACCATCTGGCGCAGCTCGGCCAGTTGTTCGGCCGTAGCGTGTTGTACCGCCAACTCGGTGATCGCCCGCTCCACCAGACGCCGCGCAAGGAACACCTGGCGGGCTTCTTCGACGCTCGGGCTGGCCACCACCGCACCGCGATTGGGCCGCAGCAGTACCACGCCTTCATGGGCCAGGCGCGACAAGGCGCGGCGAATGATGGTGCGGCTCACGCCGAAGATTTCGCCCAGTGCCTCTTCACTCAATTTGGTGCCGGGTGCCAGGCGTTGTTCGAGGATCGCCTCGAAGATATGCGCGTAGACGATATCGTCCTGGGTTCCGCTGCGACCGGCCTTGCCGGCTCGCGGTTGTTTCTTGAGAGGTTGCAACTGTTCGTTCATGGGCACTCGGGTTTGGAGAACGGCGGCGAATTAACGGTAATACGGCAACAGCGGGTCGCTGGCAAGTATCACCTAAAAACAGGGCACATTGTACACAACCGGATGCGCCAACACACTGTACGGCTGTTTGCGGCGTCGGCTGTATTGCAATGAGTCGTTACGTTTGAGTTTAGGCTTGAATCCAAGATTTCCCATGAACGACATCCCACTGTAGGAGCGAGCTTGCTCGCGAAGAACCTGAGAGCGCCACGACCATCCCGTATGCCCGCGTCAGCATTGACGTTTTTCGCGAGCAAGCTCGCTCCTACAGTAGTCTAGCCAAGGAACACCTCTTGATGACTGACGCCGCCCAAGCGCCTCTGCGCCCATTGGCCGACACCTCTCCCTCGGCCATCGTCGCCGGCTTCATCGCCATGATGACCGGCTACACCAGCTCCCTGGTCCTGATGTTTCAGGCCGGGCAAGCCGCCGGTTTGACCACGGCGCAGATTTCTTCATGGATCTGGGCGATTTCCATCGGCATGGCGGTGTGCAGCATCGGCTTGTCCCTGCGCTATCGCACGCCGATCACCATTGCCTGGTCGACGCCGGGCGCGGCACTGCTGATCACCAGCCTGGGCGGCGTGAGTTATGGCGAGGCCATCGGTGCCTACATCACCTGTGCGGTGCTGGTGACGATCTGCGGGCTGACCGGCAGCTTTGAAAAACTGGTCAAGCGCATCCCGGCGTCACTGGCGGCGGCCTTGTTGGCGGGGATTCTGTTCAAGATCGGCAGCGAAATCTTCGTCGCCGCGCAGCATCGCACCGGGCTGGTGCTGGGGATGTTCTTCACTTATCTGGTGATCAAGCGCCTGTCGCCGCGTTATGCGGTGCTGGCGGCATTGGTGATCGGCACCGTATTGTCCGGATTGATGGGGTTGCTGGACTTCAGTGGTTTTCACCTGGAAGTGGCGACGCCGGTGTGGACCACGCCGCACTTCTCGCTGGCTGCCACCATCAGCATCGGCATCCCGTTGTTCGTCGTGGCGATGACATCCCAGAACATGCCCGGCGTCGCCGTGCTCAGGGCCGACGGTTACAACGTACCCGCCTCGCCGCTGATCACCGCCACCGGCCTGGCCTCATTGGTGCTGTCGCCGTTCGGCTCCCACGGCATCAACCTGGCAGCGATCAGCGCGGCCATCTGCACCGGTCCCCATGCTCATGAAGACCGTAACAAGCGCTACACCGCCGCCGTGTGGTGCGGGGTGTTCTACGGGATTGCCGGGGTGTTTGGCGCGACCTTGGCGGCCTTGTTCGCAGCTTTGCCCAAGGAACTGGTGCTGTCGATTGCGGCATTGGCACTGTTTGGCTCGATCATCAATGGCTTGAGCATCGCCATGAATGAGCCGAAGGAACGGGAAGCGGCGCTGATCACCTTTATGGTTACCGCGTCTGGCTTGACGCTGTTTTCCATCGGGTCGGCGTTCTGGGGAATCGTGGCGGGGGTGTTGACGTTGCTGATCCTGAACTGGCGCAAGGTATAAAAAAACGGCGACCCTGAGGTCGCCGTTTTTTTCAGTATCACTTAGCCGCGTTGATCGGCTTTTCCGGATACCACACGTCCAGCAGCGGGCTGACTTCAGCCTTGGTCAGCTCGGAACGGGTTTTCAGCCAGGCTTCAACAGCAGCACGCTGCTCTTCGGAGACCGAGCCGCGCTTCTGCAGGCAAACCAGACCGAAGTCATCGCCGCCCACATAGCCCAGACCGTTGGCTTCCATGGCTTCTTTGATGAATGCTTCGAGGAAAGCGTCGATAGCTTCTTCACTCAGGCCTTCGTTGAAGTCCAGGTTCAGTTCGAAACCCAGCTCTTGAAATTCATCAACGCACAGTTTTTTGCGCAGACGCTGGGAACGGTTAGTCGCCATTGGAACAATCCTCATAAGTAATAACGGGCGGCACTTTAGCAGTTTAAGGCGGCGATTGCCCGACTCTCTGGGACAGGCGGCACTTTGCGTGTAAAAAAACGCCGAATTCCAGCTATCGTTCAGCTACAAGTGGATCCACCTTGGGGCATAATGCCGACACTTTCATGACCATTGAGGGATTTTTCTTATTTACCCCTCGCCTTTTTCACCCTCCTCAGCAGTAGGGTTTTACTTCTTATGATCAAATCTTTGCGTTCAGTGTTTTTTGCCGGTCTTATTCTGCCACTGGCCTTTTCCGTCTCCGCTGCCCCCGTCAACAACACCCTGCCGCCCAATGTTCAACAGGCGCTGGCCAAAGCCAAGCTGCAAAATACTGCGTTGTCCCTGGTGATGATCCCCCTGAATGGCCCGGGCACGCCCACCGTCTTCAACGCCGACGTGTCCGTGAACCCGGCCTCGACCATGAAGCTGGTCACCACGTACGCGGCCCTGGAAATGCTCGGCCCCAACCACCAGTGGAAAACCGAGTTCTACACCGACGGCACCCTCAGCGGTGGCGTGTTGCACGGCAACCTCTACCTCAAGGGCGGCGGCGACCCCAAGCTGAACATGGAAAAACTCTGGCTGCTGATGCGCGACCTGCGTGCCAACGGCGTGCAGCAAGTCACCGGCGACCTGGTGCTGGACCGTGGTTTCTTCAACCAGCCGCTGTTGCCGGAATTCAATGACGACGGCAACGACGAGAACAAACCGTTCCTGGTCAAGCCGGACGCGCTGCTGGTCAACCTCAAAGCCCTGCGTTTTGTAACGCGTAATGATTCCGGCCGCGTGCTGGTGTCAGTCGAACCGCCGATTGCGAGCATCCGCATCGACAACCAGGTCAAGGTCTCCAACGCCAAGCAGTGCACTGGCGATGTGCGCTACAACCCGGTCACCGCCGCCGATGGCAGCGTGACGGTCACGGTCAGCGGCCAATTGGCCGATGGCTGCAGCTCGCAGACTTATCTGTCCTTGCTCGATCACGCCACCTACACCGCCGGCGCCGTGCGGGCGATCTGGCAGGAACTGGGCGGCACCATCCAGGGCCGTGACATCCAGGCACCCGTGCCCAAGGATGCCAAGGTGCTGGCCCGGGCGTTCTCACCGGACCTGGCGGAAATCATCCGCGACATCAACAAATACAGTAACAACACCATGGCCCAGCAACTGTTCCTGAGCCTGGGCGCGCAGTTCCGCAACGACGCCGACGGCGACGATGCCAAGGCAGCCCAACGTGTGGTGCGCCAGTGGCTGGCGAAGAAAGGCATCACCGCGCCGCACCTGGTGATGGAGAACGGCTCTGGCCTGTCGCGTGCCGAACGCGTCAGCGCCCGTGAAATGGCGGCCATGCTGCAAGCCGCGTGGAAAAGCCCTTACGCCGCAGAGTACATCAGCTCGATGCCGATCGCCGGCACCGACGGCACCATGCGCAAACGCCTGAAGACCACTGCCATGCGCGGCGAAGCCCACGTCAAGACAGGTACTTTGAACACCGTACGTGCCATCGCCGGGTTCAGCCGCGACAACAACGGCAATACCTGGGCCGTGGTGGCGATCCTCAACGATCCGAAGCCATGGGGCGCTTCGTCGGTGCTGGATCAGGTGTTGCTGGATTTGTATCGCCAGCCGAAGGTGGTGGCGGCCGCTCCGGTACTCTGATTTATTGAACGGGACCGCTGCGCACTCCAGCGGGAGCAAGCTCCCTCGCCACAACTTCCACCCGGTCCCTGCCCGCCTGCTTGGCCACATACACGGCCGAGTCGGCGCGTAGCAGCAACCCGTCAATGCCTTCATCCACCCGCCAGCTGGCCACGCCAAAGCTGGCGGTGACGATGCCCACCGGTTCCATCGGCGCACTGCGCAGCGACGTCCACAATTCCATCGCCAGGCTGTAGGCCTGTTCGCCATCGGTGTGCGGGCACAGCACCATGAACTCCTCGCCACCCAGGCGACAGAACACATCGGTGCGCCGCAGGCGCTGGCTGATGCGTTTGCACAACTCCTGCAACACCCCATCGCCGACGGCGTGTCCGTGCTGGTCATTGATGCGTTTGAAGTGATCGATATCCAGCATGATCACCGACAAGTTGCCCGAAGTCCGGTTGAGCCTCACCATCTCGGCCTTGAGGCGATCCTGGAAATAGCGGCGGTTATGGATGCCAGTCAAAGAGTCGGTGATGGAGAGCGCACGCAGTTCTTCTTCCACCCGCTTCAAATCGGAAATATCCGACACGTAGCCATGCCACAACGTACCGCCTGCGGGTAATTCTTCCGGAGTCGCCTCGCCCCGAATCCAACGCAGGCCGCGTTGCGGCAACAGCACGCGGTATTCCTCGCGCCAATGGCTCAACTGCAATGCTGACAAGCGGATCGAAGCACGCACGCGTTCCGCATCCAGCGGGTGGATGCGCTCGAAGACCTGCTTCGCATCCTGCTGCAACACATTCGGTTCGATTTCATAGATGTCGCGCATGCCGTCGCTGGCGTAGATGAATTTCCAGTTGTCCTGGGGTTCCAGGGTGAACTGGAAGATCCCGCCGGGCACATGGGCGCTGAGTTTCTTGAGCAGGCGGTCGCGGGCCGCCAAGGCCTCGTAGGCACGTTTCTGTTCGGTAATGTCCAGGTAGATCGCCAGGTGGCCGATCCACAAACCATGGTCGTCCAGCAACACCGTGGCCAGCATGTTCACAGTCAACTGGGTGCCGTTTTCGCGGATCAAGGTCCATTCGCGGGCTTCGTGCAGCGTGTCCGGGCTCTCTACCAGCATCGCCTGGCTGGCGGGAATACGCTTGCCCAACGCCACACTCAGGCTGGCTGCGCGCGCTTCCAGCTCCGACGCCAGGTGCAGGCTTTCCAAGGTGTGGGTGCCCATCACGTGCTCGGCCTTGAAACCCAACATCTGCTCGGCACCGGCGTTGAAGGTATTGATCACGCCGCGCAGGTCGGTGGCAATGATCGCCACCTGGGTCGCGGCATTCAGCACACTGCGCAATTGGCCATGGGCGCCACGCAATTCCTGTTCACGCAGGCGCAACTGGGCAGTGCGTTGTTCCACCAGCTTCACGGCGCGCTGGCGTTGGCTGACCAGCACATAAAGCAAGGCACTGAGCAGCAGGCTGAGCAGGCCGCCCATGGTCAGGATGGTGTTCAGCGAGGAATGGTTGGCTTGGTCGAACACTTGGCTGGGGCGCAGTTTCAAGGCGTACACATGGTCGCCGAGCGTGAGACGACGCGCACCGACCAGGTCGCTGCTGCCTACATCATTGCTGGATTCGAAGAGCACGCGCTTCTGCAGGTCGGACGTGTCGATGATCTGCATCACCAGGTTGTCCCGCTCCGGCTTGGGCAGACCGTCGGCCACCAGTTGGCGCATGCTGATCACCGCCATCACATAACCATAGGGCTCGTTCTGCGACTGATCGGAGGTGGGCAGGTGGCTCACCGGCGCAACCAGTAAAACTCCGGTGGCATACGCCGGCTCCACTCCCACCAATTGCATGGGCTGGGACACTGCCAGCTTGCCGGTCTTTTGTGCACGTTCAAGGGTTGAGCGGCGCAGAGGCTGGGCCAAAAGATCAAAGCCAAGGGGCGCGCCCAACAGGCTTTGGGTCTGGCTGTACAGCACTGGCACGTATTCGTCACGCTCTGGCGCAGGGGCCAGCTCACCGGCTGTATTCAGTTCACGGATCACGAAAGGTAGGCCGCGCTGGCTGGAGACGTCTTGCTCAAACTGGCTGCGCTGTTCGCGATACACCCGTGGCGCCCAGGAGTAAGCGCGAGCGCGCAATAACAGGGGCTGGGCAAAACCGTCGAATTCTTCGCGAGACACATCATCGGAGTTGACGAAGAAGCGCCGCAGGCTGTTCAGCCGTTGCTCCTGGTCTTCGAAACGCTCCTGCAGGCGGGTGTAGCGCTCATTGACCAGCAACTGAAAGCGCTGGCGCACCTGTTGCTGATAGAGGTCGGCAGCCGCCCAGGCGACAATCGCCGTCAAGGCAAACCCTGCCAACAACACCACCAATGCCACCAGCCAAGCCGACGCCTGCTCACTGATAAAGCCTAGGATTTTCGGGCGAACGGCTTGCAACGGCATAGGCAACACTCACAACGCCAGCGTGCGGGGGGTGTCACTTTGGCTAGGCCTTAAGTTATAGCCATCGGCCCGGTATTTGACCAGCCAAAAGAACTGTAGGAGCGAGCTTGCTCGCGAAGAACTTGAAGGCGCCGCGTTTATTCAGAAAAAACGCGTCGTTCTTGAGTTTTTCGCGAGCAAGCTCGCTCCTACAAGGGGCGATCAGCGTGCGGTGATTTTCCACGCCCGATGGATCTTCGCGTTGCGCGCAAAATCCGGGTCGATGGTCTTGTCGCTGATTTCCTCGACCGCATAACGTTCGCTGAGGTTGTCCTCCAGCGCGAACTTGCGGAAGTTGTTCGAGAAGTACAGCACGCCGCCCGGTGCCAGGCGCGCCATGGCCAGGTCGAGCAACTGCACGTGGTCGCGCTGTACGTCGAATATGCCTTCCATGCGCTTGGAGTTGGAGAAGGTCGGCGGGTCGATGAAGATCAGGTCGAACTCATCGCGGCTGGCCTCCAGCCACGCCATTACGTCACCCTGCTCCAGGCGGTTCTTGTCGGAGAAACCGTTGAGCGAGAAGTTGCGACGCGCCCAATCCAGGTAAGTCTTCGACAAATCAACGCTGGTAGTGCTGCGCGCGCCGCCCTTGGCTGCATGCACGCTCGCGGTGGCGGTGTAGCAATACAGGTTGAGGAAACGCTTGCCCGCCGCTTCTTTCTGGATGCGCATGCGCATCGGGCGGTGGTCGAGGAACAGGCCGGTGTCGAGGTAGTCGGTGAGGTTGACCAGCAACTTCACGCCGCCTTCGCTGACTTCGGTGAATTTGCCCTGGGCGCTCTGGCGCTCGTACTGCTTGGTGCCGCTCTGACGCTCGCGACGCTTGACCACCACGCGGCTCTTGTCGATGTTCAGCGCCTGGGGAATCGCCGCCAGCGCATCGAACATACGCGCGGAGGCTTTTTCCGGGTCGATGGATTTCGGCGCGGCATACTCCTGCACATGCACCCAATCGTGGTACAGGTCGATAGCCATGGAGTATTCCGGCATGTCGGCGTCGTACACACGGTAGCAATCCACGCCTTCACGCTTGGCCCACTTGCCCAGCAGCTTGAGGTTCTTCTGCAGGCGGTTGGCGAACATCTGCCCGCCTTCACTCAGGCGCGCCTGCTCGACCACCGGGGCCGGAGCAGGTTTGATCGGGTTGCCGTTCTTGTTGTACTGGCGCTCTTGCGGCTCGGCCGGGGCTTGGTCGTAAGCGGCTTGCTCACGTTCGGCCTGGCGCTGTTCCGGGGTGCGACGCTCGCCGGTGACAAACTGGTCTGGGTTGACTTTGATCAGCAGCAACTTGCACGGCAATGCGCCGTTCCAGAACGAATACTGTTTGTGGCTGCGAATGCCCATGCGTTTGCCCAGGTCCGGCGCGCCGGTGAACACCGCCGCCTCCCAGCCCATGCACGCCTGGCGCAGGCGCTCACCGAGGTTCTGGTAGAGGTACAACAGGCTGGCTTCGTCGCCCAGACGCTCGCCGTACGGCGGGTTGCAGATGACCAGGCCTTTCTGGTTCTGGTCCGGACGCGGCTCGAAGGTGCCGACTTCGCCCTGGTACACCTTGATCCAATGGCTCAGGCCTGCGCGCTCGATGTTGTTGCGTGCGGGTTGGATAAGGCGTGGATCGGCTTCGTAGCCTCGGATCCACAGGGGCGGCTTGTTCATGCCGATGGCGGCGCGTTCGGCAGCCTCTGCGTGCAGCTTCTTCCACAGCGCCGGGACGTGGCCCAGCCAGGTGGTGAAACCCCACAGTTCGCGGTTGAGGTTGGGCGCCATGTCGGCGGCAATCATCGCGCCTTCCACCAGAAAGGTGCCCACGCCGCACATCGGGTCGCTCAGCGCGCCGCCTTCAGCGGCAATGCGCGGCCAGCCTGCACGGATCAGGATCGCGGCCGCCAGGTTTTCCTTCAACGGTGCCGCACCCTGCTGCAGACGGTAACCGCGCTGGTGCAGGCTGTGGCCGGACAGGTCGAGGGACAGGATGGCTTCGCCACGGTCCAGGCGCAGGTGGATGCGCAGGTCCGGGTTGATCTTGTCGATGGACGGGCGTTCGCCGGTCGGGGTGCGCAGCTTGTCGACGATCGCATCCTTGACCTTCAGCGCGCCGAAGTGGGTGTTGTCGATGCCCGAACCGTGACCACTGAACTCAACGGCCAGGGTGCCGTCCGGGACCATGTGGTCGGCCCACTCGATGTCCAGCACGCCGTGGTAGAGGTCTTCGGCGTCCTTCATCGGGAAGCGCTTGAGCACCAGCAGCACGCGGTTGGCCAGGCGCGACCATAGGCAGAGGCGGTAGGCGGTTTCCATGTCGGCCATGCCGCGCACGGCCGAGGTGTGCTCGCGGGCTTCCTCAAGGCCAAGCCCGACGGCTTCCTCGATCAGCAGGCCTTCGAGGCCCTTGGGGCAGGTGAGGAAGAGTTCAAAACGGTCCGACATGGGGCATTCCAGGCTTTTCAGCAATAAATGAACGGGCGACGCATCGCCAGCTCGGTTTTCAATCAAGCACTTTTCTTGAAGAGTGCTCGCGTGGCACGAATGTGCCGTCCCACCCCGTCCGACAGGCGCTTGGGCCTTTATTGACGGGGCAGATAAACAATTAGCTGTAACAAAAAGAAATATTCCGACCCTTCGTCGAATAATAACCGACTGCAACGGGCGGGCATTCTCACTAAAGGATTAAACCCATCCTCTTTGCAGGGTGCATCATAGCTGGGTTTGCCACACAAATGGGGCGAAAAGCCATCCCAGCTTATGGCTATAGCATCGTTATCGTTACGTGCTTATGACAAAACGATCATTGAATCCATGTGACCTATTGGTTAGAACTCAACACAGGTTGGCGCCGTAACGACGCCGACACATAGGCTCGCCACGCCGGCAGCGAGCCCACCAACGGCAGAAAAACTCTGCCCGGCCTCGGACGAGGCCGAAGGATATCAAGACAGTCAACAAGTGAGGGAAACACCCTATGAGAAGACTTAAGCGTGATCCGTTGGAAAGAGCATTTTTACGCGGATATCAATATGGCGTTCATGGCAAATCCCGTGAGCTTTGCCCATTTACTCTACCGTCGGTACGCCAAGCCTGGATCAACGGCTGGCGAGAAGGACGCGGCGACAACTGGGACGGTATGACTGGCACTGCGGGCATCCACAGACTCAACGAACTTCACGCCGTCGGCTAATCAAGGGCAACTTATTCCGACACCACCTTTGAATATGTAACGACTTACCATGCACGCCCCATCCGGGCGGCGGGCTTCGGCCCAGGGGGCTCCTTAAGGGAGCCCTTTTTAATGGGTCCAGTTCAGGCTTTTGGCAGTGCTGCGATAGCGTCCACCGACTGGCGGATCAACGCCGGACCCTTGTAGATAAAGCCGGAGTACAACTGGACCAGGCTGGCACCCGCAGCGATCTTCTCGGCTGCGTGCTTGCCTTCGGTGATGCCACCGGCGGCGATGATCGGCAAACGTCCAGCCAGCTCGGCGGCCAGCACCTTGACGATATGGGTGCTTTGCTCACGTACCGGCGCCCCCGAAAGACCGCCTGCCTCATCACCATGGGCCAGGCCTTCGACACCCACGCGGCTGAGGGTGGTGTTGGTCGCGATCACCGCGTCCATGCCGGAGTCCACCAAGGCTTGGGCGACCAGTACGGTTTCTTCGTCGCTCATGTCCGGGGCAATCTTGATCGCCAGCGGCACGCGCTTGCCGTGGCGCACGGCCAGATCTTCCTGGCGCTGGCGCAGCGCTTCAAGCAGTTGCTTGAGAGAGTCACCGAACTGCAGGCTGCGCAGGCCCGGGGTGTTGGGCGAGCTGACGTTGACCGTTACGTAGCTGGCGTGGGCATAGACCTTGTCCAGGCATATCAGGTAATCGTCGACGGCACGCTCGACCGGCGTATCGAAGTTCTTGCCGATATTGATACCGAGGATGCCCTTGTACTTCGCCGCCTGAACCCGCGACAGCAGATGATCAACGCCCAGGTTGTTGAAGCCCATACGGTTGATGATCGCCTCGGCCTCCGGCAGGCGGAAGATGCGCGGCTTGGGGTTGCCCGGCTGTGGTCGTGGGGTCACGGTGCCGATTTCGACGAAACCGAAACCCAGCTGTGAAAAGCCATCGATGGCCGCACCGTTTTTATCCAGGCCAGCCGCCAACCCGACCGGATTGGGGAAGTCGAGCCCCATCACCGACACCGGCATTTTTGCCGGAGCCTTGCATACCAGGCCATTGAGCCCCAGGCGTCCACCCGCACCGATCAGGTCCAGGGACAGATCGTGGGAAGTTTCCGGGGAAAGTTTGAACAACAGCTGGCGGGCCAGGGTATACATGGGCGGGCTAGACTCGGAGGCGGCGAAAGGTGGCGGCGATTATAGCCGGGGTGACAGGTAGCGCGCGAGGCGTGAACCTCAATCGTCAGTAACGGTGCGCGACCAACTGCTCGTAATACGCCCAGATTTTCTGTGCATATTGCAGGCGCAACGCCTCACGCTCGGGCCCGGAGCCTGTCCCTACGTTGTAGGAACCCACTGCCGTCCAGTTGTAGCCAAAGCGCTGGATGAACTCGGCCAGGATCGACGCTCCCACCTCAATTGACAGACAGGGCTCATTGATCAAGCGATCCTCGGTAATACCCTGCTTGAGCAAGCGTGGCAGGTGAATGCTGTTGATCTGCATCAGGCCGATGTCCCGCGTGCCATTACGGTTGGCGTGATTCATCGCTTGCGCACGATTACCCGACTCCACGACCGCGATCGCCTGCAGCAACTCCGGCTCGATGCTGTATTGACTGGCAGCCTCCTCCCAGCAGTAGGCCAACGCTTGATTGCTGGTCATCAAGGCAACCAGCAGCCAGCCCTTGATCCAGAACCTAGCCACGTTTCAACACCCCCTGGCTGACTCGGCCACAAGCGGAACACACCTGCTCCGCACGCCCCGACACGGCACTCACCGGACAGGTGAAACGATACCCCCGACCGTAGATCGTCTTGATAAACCCCTTATCGGCACCAAGGTACTTGCGCAGCGAGTAAATGCAGCGGGTCAAGGACTCCTCGGCGACTTCTTCCTGGGGCCAGGCCAGTTCCAACAAGCGATCCTTGGTCATCAACGCACCACCGGAGACCAGCAACAGCCGTAACACCTGCCATTCCTTAGGCGGCAACTGGACATCCGAACCCTCCCCCGTCAGGCGACCATGGTCATGCAAAGTCCAATGCGCAAAAACCAGGGAAGTCGTCGTCCCTCCATCATCCATGACGCTACCCCGACCTGCGACTACTGACATTGACGTCCTCATTTCAATCACTGGCTCATGTGCCCACGTCATGACTATAAAAACCTGCCTCACTGCTCGCCCGAGGAAAAAACCCATACATCAGGCGTTTTTTTACATCGCGCCGTAGGACATTCCGCTACCCTCCTCCAGGCAACCACGTCTGATACACCTCATGCAGCTCAACCCCGAGCCGGTCTTCCAATTGCACCAACTCGCCCAACGCCAACAATTGCCCATTTACCCGGACCTCCACGCAATGGATGATCTGCGGCATCAATGGCAACACCTTCCCGGGCGCAAAGGCTGCCAGGCGCCTGCGGCTGATCAGTTGTTCCTGTAGAAGAATTTCCAGATGCATGGGTTAACACCTTGTTTACGGTGAAACATCGCGCTGCTGTCGTACAAACGCACGCTGAACATGTTGGTACTGCGTAGGCGTCAAAGGTGGCGGCTGGCCCGTCTCTTCAAGCCCCTTTGATTCGCTGCCCACCGGCCTGGCCTGGATGACAAACAAGCGCACTTGGGCCGGGCGACCAGCGCCCCGCCCTTCCGACTCCCGTTGAAACGTGCCCAACCATAGGCGCCTACCCGGTGGCAAACGCACCACACTGTTGACGCCGACTCGCCCAACCGCTGTGTTTCCCCCGCGCGGCTCCGCCACACTCGTCCGGCGGTCTTCTTCGACATCAAGGCGCATCTCGATCTGGTTAGCCTCGGCAAAACGCGGCAGCACACTCACCTGGGTGCCATAACGCACCGGTTTCCAGTCAGCGCGGTCATCTGTGCGGGCTGGCAGATAGAACGTATGGCTATCCTGGAACACCGCAGGCACGTTCTCCTGGGTGAGTATCACCGGCAAAGTGGTTACCTTCGCTCGTCGACGGCGTTCCAATGCACCGATTTTTGCCATGAGGCGGCTGTCGTCCAAAGGGGCCAAGACACGCGAGGCCGACGCCTGGGTTTCCCCATCCCAGTCCAGACCCAGCTTTTTCAGTTCGTCGCGCTCAACATCCACCAGCCACAGCGAGACCTCGATCTCTCGCTTGGGGATGTCGAGTTCCGCCACCAGTTTCTGGATGAAGTTCACCTGGGCCGGCTTGCCCTTGATCAACAGGCTGTTGCTATCCGGATAAGCGATCACGCCAAGGCTCTTGTCCGAGAGCGCCCCCTTGTACTCACTGGCCAGCAGGGTTTCGATCATCGACGCCATCCCCGGCACGGTGACCGGCTTGCCACCCGTGCCGTACTGTCGGTCCACCACATCGGCGTTGAGCACCTGGACGACTGCAAAGGACTGCGCGCCCACTCGCAGATCCCCCCTTTGCCGGTCCATCAACTGGGCCAGGCGCAGCACATGGTCGACGTAATTCGGTGGGCCGGATACATAGAACGTGCGCGTTCCGCTTTCACGCAGGGGATGGCGTGACTCATCAAGGCCCGATCGGCGCATCAGGCCACGCAGCCTGTCGACCGAGATATGCCGCAAGGTGACCGCAGAGCTTTTTGCCTCGCCGGCGTCATAGACATACAACGCCTGCCCATCGCTGTACCAGATCAACCCTTGTTCACGTGCAAGCGCCTCCAGGGCCTGCTGTGGCGCTTCGAAATCCAGGCTGGCACTGAGGCGTTTACGGGCGACCTCGCGACTGACGACAATGGGTAGCCCAAGTGGCTCCGACAGGGCGGTGAGCACGGTATACAGGCTTTCGTCCTTTGCCTGATAAAGCGCCCCCCAGGCCATTGCACTTCCCAGCAACAGTGCAGAAAACAACAACCCACGGCAGTACTGGCGGCAGGAAGTCGTTGCGAGAAAGTCGGCGTGCACCGTGGGGAGTTCCTGGACGATTGGGCATTGAAGGTGCGGCCATACTGAGAGCCCGTCCGCTTTCAATCATGATGGAAAGTTGATGAACCTCCAGACCCACCCAGCCGTGGCATGTGCCTTGCTATGAACTCTGTATCAGAGCACGCGCCAGCGGCGGCGCGAGCTGACGGACAAAGGCGTCGTTACCCGCGTTGGCTTACATCGCCATCTGAGGGAACGACGCTTTTTTTTGAAAGAAAAGGTAGGTGTTGATGAACGATTCGGTTGGCAACAGCCCGACGAACGACCCGCTGGCCTGGGTCAACGGCAGTGATGCACCGGAAAAAAGCAGCCTCGACCTAGGCTTCATTGCGTTGAGCGATTGCGCCTCGATGGTGGTGGCGGCCACCCAGGGCTTCGCTCAACCTTATGGGCTGACCTTGAACCTCAAGCGTCAATCGTCCTGGGCCAACTTGCGCGACAAACTGGTCAGCGGTGAACTGGACGCCGCCCATAGCCTGTACGGCCTGATCTACGCCGTGCACCTGGGCATCGGCGGTGTTGCACCCACCGATATGGCGGTGCTGATGGGGCTCAACCAGAACGGCCAGAGCATCAACCTGTCCCACGGTTTGCAACAACTGGGGGTGACCACTCCTGAGGCACTGGATCGCCACGTGCACCAAAGCCGAACAAAACTGACCTTCGCCCAGACATTTCCCACAGGCACCCATGCGATGTGGCTGTATTACTGGCTGGCAAGCCAGGGCATTCATCCATTACAGGATGTGGACAGCGTAGTGGTCCCACCACCGCAAATGGTTGCGCACCTGCAAGCCGGGCGCATCGATGGGTTTTGCGTCGGCGAGCCCTGGTGCGCCAGCGCGGTCAAACAGAACCAAGGGTTTACCCTGGCGACGACCCAGGCGATCTGGCCGGATCATCCGGAAAAGGTGCTCGGCTGCACCCAGGCGTTCGTGGATCAAAACCCGAACACGGCACGCGTGCTGGTGAGGGCAATCCTGGAAGCCAGTCGGTTTATCGAAGAAAGCCGCGAAAACCGCCGCTCCACCGCGCAACTGCTCAGTGGCTGCGACTACCTCGATGCCCCGCTCGACTGCATCGAGCCGCGCCTGCTGGGGACCTATGACGACGGCCTGGGCAATCAGTGGCAGGACCCCCACGCTCTGCGCTTCTTCGCCGGTGGCGAAGTAAACCTGCCGTACCTCTCCGATGGCATGTGGTTCATGACCCAGTTTCGGCGCTGGGGCCTGCTGCGTGAAGACCCCGACTACCTCGGCGTTGCGCGCCAGGTGCAACAGCTGGCGCTGTATCGCCAGGCAGCCGATGGACTGGGTATTGCCACGAACGACCAGGACATGCGCAGCAGCCAACTGATCGACGGCAAAATCTGGGACGGTTCCGACCCCGCCAGCTATGCCCGCAGCTTCCGGCTGCATGCGCTGGCCGATCCGACCCACCGCCAAGCCTTGCGCTGACAGGAGGACCTCCATGCTGCGAATCCTGCTGATCAACGACACCCCACGCAAGGTAGGCCGACTCAGGACTGCGCTGATCGAAGCCGGTTTTGACGTGATCGACGAGTCCGGCCTGACCATTGACCTGCCCGCACGCGTCGAAACGGTGCGCCCGGATGTGATCCTGATCGATACCGAGTCACCGGGGCGCGATGTGATGGAGCAAGTGGTGCTGGTCAGCCGTGACCAACCCCGGCCCATCGTGATGTTCACCGACGAACACGATCCGAACGTGATGCGCCAGGCGATCAAGTCCGGCGTCAGCGCCTACATCGTCGAAGGCATCCAGGCCCAGCGCCTGCAACCGATCCTTGATGTGGCCATGGCCCGTTTCGAAAGCGACCAGGCCTTGCGCGCGCAGCTTCAAGCCCGCGACCAGCAGTTGGCCGAGCGCAAGCGCATCGAGTTGGCCAAGGGCATGTTGATGAAAATGAAGGACTGCAACGAGGAAGAGGCCTACACCCTGATGCGCCGCCAGGCCATGAGCCGCCAGCAGAAGCTGATCCAGGTGGCGGAGCAGATTATCGCCATGAGCGAATTGCTCGGCTGATGTGGCGCAGCTCTTGCTAAGCATTCACCACAGGTAGCCAACGGCGGTTGCCCCTCCCCGACAAAGACGTCGCACACCCGGTTTGCCCTCGCGAACCCGGTGGCGGCGTTTTTTCGTTTTGGCCTTCTTGCAAGACTCCCAACCGTTGAGGTGCGTGATGAAATCAAGCTTCTGGAAATCCGGGCACACCCCGACCCTGTTTGCCGCGTTCCTGTATTTCGACCTGAGCTTCATGGTCTGGTACCTGCTGGGCCCCTTGGCGATACAGATTGCCGCCGACCTGCACCTGACCACTCAGCAGCGTGGCCTGATGGTCGCAACGCCGATCCTCGCGGGCGCGATTTTGCGCTTCTTGATGGGCATGCTGGCGGACAAGCTGTCGCCCAAGACTGCCGGCCTGATTGGCCAAGTGATTGTGATTTGCGCCCTGTTCGGCGCCTGGAAACTCGGGATTCATAGCTACGAACAAGCGCTGTTGCTGGGCGTGTTCCTTGGCATGGCCGGCGCCTCGTTTGCCGTTGCACTGCCGCTGGCCTCCCAGTGGTACCCGGCTGAACATCAGGGCAAGGCGATGGGTATCGCCGGTGCGGGGAACTCCGGCACCGTGTTCGCCGCGTTGCTGGCACCGGTATTGGCGGCCGCCTTTGGCTGGAGCAACGTGTTCGGCTTCGCGCTGATCCCCCTGGTGCTGACCCTGATCGTCTTTGCCTGGCTGGCACGCAATGCCCCGGAACGCCCGAAGGCCAAGTCCATGGCCGACTATTTCAAGGCCCTGGGTGACCGGGACAGTTGGTGGTTCATGTTTTTCTACAGCGTGACCTTCGGCGGCTTTATCGGCCTGGCAAGCGCCCTGCCCGGCTATTTCAATGACCAATACGGCCTGAGTCCGGTGACAGCCGGCTACTACACCGCCGCCTGCGTGTTCGGCGGCAGCCTGATGCGCCCGCTGGGCGGCGCGTTGGCGGACCGTTTCGGCGGGATTCGCACCTTGCTGGGCATGTACAGCGTAGCGGCGATCTGCATCGCGGCGGTGGGTTTCAACCTGCCGAGTTCCTACGCAGCGCTGGCGCTTTTCGTCTGCACCATGCTGGGTCTCGGCGCAGGAAATGGCGCAGTGTTCCAACTGGTGCCGCAGCGTTTCCGCCGTGAGATCGGCGTGATGACCGGCCTGATCGGAATGGCTGGCGGTATCGGCGGCTTTGCCCTGGCAGCCGGCATGGGCGCGATCAAACAAAGTACCGGCAGCTATCAGATGGCGTTGTGGTTGTTCGCCAGCCTGGGCGTATTGGCCTGGTTCGGCCTGCACGGCGTGAAGCGTCGCTGGAGAACCACCTGGGGCTCGGCTGCCGTGACGGCTGCGCGGGTCTGATGAGCCTGCAACTGAGCGTCGCCCAGGCCAGTGCCATTGGCCCTCGGGCGGAAAACCAGGACGCGTTGCGGGTGGTCACGCCCGTGGCCGAACTGGCGGCGAGCAAGGGCTACCTGTGCGCCATCGCCGACGGCGTGAGCCAGTGCGCCGACGGCGGCCTGGCTGCGCGCTCGACCTTGCAGGCACTGGCCCTGGATTACTACGCCACGCCGCAAACCTGGGGCGTGGCGCAGGCCCTGGAGCGTTTGTTGCTCGCGCAGAATCGCTGGTTGCAAGCCAATGGCGGTGGTCAGCCGCTACTCACCACTCTGAGTGCACTGGTGTTTCGCGGCCAGCGCTTTACCCTGGCGCATGTCGGCGATTGCCGGGTGTATCGTTGGCTCGACGGCCAATTGCAGCGCATCACCGAGGATCACGTTTGGGAGCAACCGGGCATGCAGCATGTGCTCAAGCGCGCCCTTGGCCTGGATCAACACCTGGTGGTGGATTTTCTGGATGGCCAGTTGCGTGAAGGCGAATGTTTCCTGCTGCTCAGTGATGGTGTGTGGGCAACCCTGGGCGATCACAGTATCCAGGCGATTCTGCGCGAGCAGACGGATATGGAATTGGCCGTCAACACCCTGGTGATTGCCGCGCACCTGGCCGGCAGCCAGGACAATGCCAGCGCGCTGCTCGTGCGTGTCGACACCCTTGGCGCAGCCACCCTCGGTGATGCGCTGGTGCAGTTGCAGCAATGGCCACTACCACCGCCATTGAAAGCCGGGCAGCATTTTGAAGGCTGGCAGGTGGAAAGCGTGTTGGCGCAAAGCCGGCAGTCATTGCTCTACCGGGTGCGCGATGCCCAGCAGCAACCGTGGCTGCTGAAAACCCTGCCGCTGAGCCGCGACGATGATCACGATGCCGGTCAGGCCTTGCTGTCGGAGGAATGGTTTCTGCGCCGGGTTGCGGGGCGAGCATTTCCTGAAGTGCATGCCGGCAACGGGCGTCAGCATTTGTACTACGTGATGCGTGAATATTCCGGCCAGACCCTGGCCGTACTGTTCCAGCATCAAGGCCCCTTGCCCTTGGCACAATGGCAGTCGATTGCCGAGCGTTTGCTACGGGCCGTGGGCATGCTGCATCGGCGGCAGATCCTGCATCGAGATATCAAGCCGGAAAACCTGCTGCTGGGGGACGACGGCGAATTGCGGGTGTTGGATTTCGGCCTGGCGTATTGCCCAGGCCTGTCGGAAGACCACGCCCATGCGCTGCCGGGCACGCCTAGCTTTATTGCACCTGAAGCCTTCAATGGCGAGCGTCCTACCCCACAACAGGACTTATACAGCGTCGGCGTCACCCTGTATTACCTGCTGACTGGACATTATCCCTACGGCGAAATCGAGGCCTTCCAACGTCCCCGGTTCACTCAGCCTGTCAGCGCCAGTCGCTACCGTCCCGACCTGCCGGATTGGCTGCCCCTCAGCCTGGAGAGGGCAGTCGCGGCCCAACCTGCACATCGCTACGAGACCGCCGAAGAATGGTTGCGGGTGCTGGAACAGGCTGACCGCCAGGAACTGAGCATCCGCCCCAAGCCGTTGCTGGAGCGCGAGCCGATTAAGGTCTGGCGCACCCTGGCGCTGCTGTCGATGCTGATCAACTTGGTACTGCTGTATTCACTTTTTCACAGCTGACGTCATCCCTGGACGAGGAAAACTCTATGAATGCAAAAGTCTGGCTGGTGGGCGCGGGACCCGGTGACCCGGAGCTGTTGACCCTCAAGGCGGTACGCGCCCTGTGTGAGGCCGATGTGGTACTGATTGATGACTTGGTCAACCCGGCAGTGTTGGAGCATTGCGCGGACGCGCGGGTGGTCACCGTGGGTAAACGCGGCGGCTGCCGGTCAACGCCGCAGGATTTTATCCACCGCCTGATGCTGCGCTACACGCGCCAGGGCAAGTGCGTGGTACGGCTCAAAGGCGGCGACCCGTGCATTTTCGGACGCGGCGGTGAAGAGGCAATGTGGCTACGTGAGCGCGGCGTCGAGGTGGAGTTGGTCAACGGCATTACTGCGGGGCTGGCGGGTGCGACGAATTGCGCGGTGCCGTTGACTTTGCGCGGGGTGAGTCGTGGCGTGACCCTGGTCACAGCGCATACCCAGGACGACAGTAGCCTGAATTGGCGTGCGCTGGCAGAAGGTGGGACCACTCTGGTGGTGTACATGGGCGTGGCGAAACTGGAGGAAATCCGCCAGCAACTGCTCGACGGTGGAATGGCAGCGGATATGCCGGTGGCGATGATCGAGAATGCATCGTTGCCCCAGCAAAGGGAATGCCGCAGCGAACTGGTGCACATGCATCGAGATGCGCTGGCATTTGCCTTGAAGAGCCCGGCCATCCTGGTGATCGGCCGTGTTGCCGCCCCGGGGCAAGTCGCTTGCCTCGCTCAAGCCGCCAGCGCCTGAGGCAAATTCCAGGCAAAAAAAAGCCCGGCCTAAGCCGGGCTTTTTTCTACCACTCAGTAATTACTGAGCTTGAGCTTCAACCGACGCTTCTACGCGACGGTTAACAGCACGACCTGCTTCAGTTGCGTTGTCAGCAACTGGGCGGGATTCGCCGTAACCTACTGCGGTGATACGGCTAGGAGCAACGCCGTCTTTAACCAGGACTTGCTTAACAGCGTCAGCACGACGCTGGGACAGCTTCTGGTTGTAAGCGTCTGGACCGACGGAGTCAGTGTGACCAGCAACTTCTACGTTGGTAGCTGGGTACTGAGCCATGAAGTCGGCCAGGTTTTTCACGTCGCCGTAGCTGTTAGGCTTAACAACCGACTTGTCGAAGTCGAACTTAACGTCCAGCTCAACACGTACAACCTGGGCAACTGGAGCTTCTGGCTCTGGAGTTGGCTCTGGAGCTGGTGCTGGGGTAGGAGCTGGAGCAACTGCGCCAGCGTTACCGCCGAAGTTTACGCCCAGGCCGACCAGTGCGGAGTAGTCCCACTTGCCGTTGTCCAGACCGTAGTCAGCTTCAACACCGGCACGAGCGTACAGGTTGTTGGTGAAGTAGTACTTCACGCCAGTACCAACGGTAGCGAAGGTAGTCTGATCGCGACCGCTGTGGCCGTCAGCTTTGACGTTGCCACGGCTCTGGTGGCCGAAACCGCCTTCTACGTATGGACGCAGGCTGTCTACGCCAGCTTGACCGAAGTGATACTGGGCAACCAGGCTGCCGGTATCGCCTTTGATCTTCTGGTTACCAGTACCGTCGTTCGAACGGGTGTGGTTGGTTTTGTCGTAGGACAGGTTCAAGGACAGGTCGTCGGTCAGGAAGTAACCGATGCGAGCGCCAGGATTGAAGCCGTCTTCGATGTGCTTGACGCTATCGTTGTACTGCTTCTTGTAGAACAGCTCGCCTTCAACTGCGCCTTGGCCTTGTGCCAGAACGCCGAAAGAAGTAGCGGCAATAAGAGAACCAATGGCCAAGCCCAAGGTGTTTTTCAGTTTCATCCGTTAAATCCCCATCTGGTGATTGTAAAGCAGTCCCACAAACCGGGGGACAACTCGGCGACAAGTCTAACAGAACTTGCCTACACGTAAGAGATATTTGCCACGCACTAAGTTTCAGTCTCGCCCGCAAATTTCTCACGTAATTTATCAAGAGCACGTTTGTAACGCATTTTTGTAGCACTCAAACCCATGTGCATGATGTCAGCGATTTCCTGAAATTCCAGCTCTGCGACAAATCGTAGCACCAGAATTTCCCGGTCAATCGGGTTCACATACACCAACCAGCGATCAAGTCCGCCCTTCTCCTCGGGTGCCGGCGCCTTCTCTTCAGACGCTTCCTCAAGGGGGTCCAGACTCAACGCGTCCATCAAGCGACGCTTTCGCCGTTCCTTACGATACTGCGTGATGCACTCGTTGTACGTGATGCTATATAGCCATGTCTTGAACTTCGATTTGCCCTCGAAGTTCTTCAGGCCATACAGCACCTTGAGCATCACTTCCTGACAGACATCATCCGCATCTCTATCGTTCCCTAAATACCTTGAACAAACGTTGAACAGAGTGCGTTGATATCTGCGCATCAATTCTTCATACGCGCGAGTTACGTGAAATAGCTCCGTGTGCGCGCGCGCGACCAACTCCTCATCAGAGAGCTCACGGGGGTCATAGCGCGTGGACAGCGTTTGGGCTTTATTCAAAACAAGTCGTGCCGACAGTCAGGTCAATGTCCGCCACAGCCCGGTAAGCCGGGTTTGCGGCGGCGTACATTAGCAGGGTTTGCCGGATTAGCGGCTACTGACCTGCTGCTCCAGGAGAATCCGATTGGACAACGACACCAGGTCGCCGTCATCGGTCAGCACCGTCGTCTTGACTGTGCCGATCTCCTCGATTTGCCCTTCGACCTCGCCCACACGCACCTGTTGCCCCACTTGATACAACTCACGCACATAGATTCCCGCGAGAATCTGACCGGCAATTTCCCGGCTTCCCAAGCCCATGGCCAGCGCAACGGCCAGACCAACGGTAATCAAAACGATCACAATCACGTGGTTGAGCAGGTCAGTCTTGACCTCCAACTGGCTGATCGCGACCGAAATGCTGATGATGATCACCAAGCCCTGGGCAATTCGCCCCAGGCCCGCAGCATAGTCCAGCCCCACGCCTTCAGCGGCGCCGCGCACCAGCCCATTGGCCAGTTGCGCCAGCAAAACGCCTACCAGCAGCACCAGCGCGCCGCCGAAAACCTTCGGCAAATACAGCGCCAGCATGTCGAGCGTAGCTGAAACTCGCTCAAGTCCAAGGGATTGAGCCGCAGAAACCAGAAAAATCAGCAAAACAAACCAATAAACGATCTTGCCGATCAAGGTGGAGATCGGCACTTGCAGGCCGGCTCGGCCCAGCAGTTTGGTCAGGCCGGTACCCGCCATCAACCGATCGAGGCCCAGTTTTGCGAGCAGTTTGGACAGCAGGGTGTCGAGCAGCTTGGCTACGACAAAGCCCAGCAATACCAGGACCAGGGCACCAAACAGGTTGGGAATGAAGTTCGCCACCTTGGTCCACAATGCGGTCATCGCGGTGACCAGGCTCTGGGTCCAGAGATCAAGTTCCATATTCAATCAGCCTTATCAGCAGTGCGAGCAAGAGGTTTACGACGGGAAACCGGCGATACGTGGGCCGAACCGTTGTTCAGGGCCATCATCAACGCAGGCAGCCAGCGGCCGAGCAGACCGAACAGGTCACCCGCACCGACCTGGCGGTTGGCGGTTTTCAACACGCGGCCCAGGCAGGCATCGTCGTCGCGGTTGGACGGCGAAGCATTGAGCATGTCACGCAAAGACTGTTCGAACGGATCGTGCATAAAGACCTCTCGCAAGTGATTTAAAAGACGAGGGTAAAATTCTTGAGGTCACATAGGACCGTGCGTACGTTCAGGTCATATTCAGCTCAAACCCAGCGCAATCGTCGAAAAAGCCACCATTGTCCCAGTGCAACCGAGACCATCAACAGGCACGCCACCATGAATCCATAGGGGCTGGCGGAGAACGGAATACCGCCCACATTGATCCCCAGCAGACCGGTCAAAAAACTCATCGGCAGGAAGATCCCGGTGATGATCCCGAAGCGGTACATGGTGCGGTTCATGCGCACGCTCAAACGCCTGTCTTCGGCCTCCAGCACAAGCCCCACGCGCTCCCGGGTCAATTCGAGTTCTTCCAGGTAGCGGGTCAGGCTGTTGTTCAATTCGTTCCAGTAATCGGCATCGTCGTCACAGAACCAGGGCAATTTGATCCGCGTGAGCTGGGCAAAAATATCCCGCTGCGGCGCCAAAAATCGCTTCAGGCCAGCCGCTCGTCGGCGGATCTGCAGCACGCTGCCATGCTCCGGCGTATACCGTTCGTCGGTATCGAGTTTTTCTTCCTCGGCGTCGACGATTTCAGACAGGTCGGAGACCAGATCCTGCACTTTATTGGTCAGGTACTGCGCCATATAAAGGATGAGTTCCGACGCGGTCTTAGGCCCCTTGCCGTCCGCCAGTTGCACCAACAGTTCGTCAGTGGCGCGCAACGGGCGCAGGCGTAGGGAAATCACGCGGCTGGCGGCAGCAAAGATGCGTACCGAGACCATGTCTTCCGGCTCCGCACCGGGGTTAAGGTTGACCCCGCGCAGGAACAGCAGCAATTCCGAGTCCGGCAGCGGCAACAGGCGCGGGCGGGTGTTCTCTTCCAGCAACAAGTCACAGGCAAATTCGCTCAAGCCGCTGGATTTGCGCAGCCACGTCTGGGTTTGCGGATGGCTGCGATCCCAATGCAGCCACAGGCTCTCCTGGGGCTGCAGTTGCAAGTCGTCGAGCTCTGTCCGGGCAATCGAACGCGCACCGCCTTTACCGTCCAGCACGAGGGCATGCACCAGGCCCCATTGCGCGTTTTCTTCCTCGAACATCCTTACTCCTGTCTTATTCGGGCATTTTCAGCGGACTGGGGGAAACGATCACGCCATTGTTATCGGCGTAGATGTATTCACCCGGACGAAAGGTCACACCCGCGAAGGTGACGACCACATTCAGGTCGCCAATACCGCGCTTGTCAGTCTTCATCGGATGGCTGGCCAAGGCCTGTACACCCAGGTCGGTCTGGGCAATGACGTCTACATCGCGGATGCAACCGTAGATCACCAGCCCTTCCCAACCGTTTTTCGCCGCTTTCTCGGCAATCATGTCGCCCAGCAGCGCGCGACGCAGGGAGCCGCCACCGTCGACCACCAGCACCTTGCCGGCACCCGGCTGATCGGCTTGTTCCTTGACCAGGGAGTTATCTTCGAAGCATTTGACGGTGACGATCTCGCCGCCGAACGAATCCCGGCCGCCGAAGTTGCTGAACATCGGTTCGAGCACCTGCACCAGGTCCGGGTAGGCGTCGCACAGATCGGGGGTCACGTAATGGTTCATTGAAAAATTCCTTTCCGTCAAAGAGGTGTCTTTCGAAAGAAGCGCCAGCCAGAGCAGGTGCGAAACATCCCATTCGCCTCGCCGCAACGCAATAGCCACTGCGCGACTGAATATGACCAGAAGCGTTTAACGCGTCATATCTTAGCCGCAACCACACACGAGCGAAACGCCCTTGGCAGAGCGTTGCGTCAAACCGTGGCCAACACCTGCGCCTGCGCACCGGGCAACGGTGTGAGCGGATCTTTCAACCACTGCACCACCAATGGCCACACTTCGGCCTGGGCGGCTTTGCTCACCAGCATCTCGACATGCCCGAAATCCCCGGTAAAACCTTGCTGACGACCCAGGCACAGGTACTGACGATGCTCCGAGCCGACTTGCTCGAACAGCTTGCGACAGGCCCAGTCGGGGTCTTGATGATCCCCGGCTGCACTGACCGACAACAGCGGCACATCGACCTCTGCCAAGCCTTTCCACCAATCGTTCTTACCTTCGCCAAAGCGACCAAACAGTCCATTCCAGCGCATGGCTTCGATCATCACGCCCGCCGGCTCGTCCTCGGGGCCACGTTTCAGGCGCGAGCCGGACACTTCGCCAAAGCGCTTCAACAGCAGGCGGCCGGTCCACTCCACCGGTGGCAGTTTCAACGGCCAGTGGGTGCGACTGACCTGGCAGCCAAACAGTGCCACCGAAGCCACGGCCGGCGTGCCTAGGTGCTGACCGCCTAGCGCCGCTGCCAAGCTGGTGCCACCCAGGGAATGGCCGATCCAGTGGGGAATCTGCCCGCTTTGCTCACGCACGAACGCGCCGATGGCCGGCAAATCGTAACGTGCATAGTCAGCGACGCGGTTGCGGGCGTAGTCATGATTGCGCTTGGACAGGCCATGGCCGCGCATTTCCGGGATCCAGACATCAAACCCCTCGCGCGCCAGGTAAGCGCCCAGGCCGATCCCCTTGGGCGAATACCAGAAGCGTCGGTTGGAAAAACTGCCGTGCAATAAAATAACCGGGATGCCCCGGTTTTCCGGGACGTCGGCCAGGCCTAAACGGGTAACCGCCAGCTCGACGGTGCCGTCGGGGCTGTTACCGGGTTTGAGGCGATACACGTCTTCACTCAGGTCGCCACGACGTTCAGCGCTGATCAGGGCGACGGGAAACAGGTTGCTGCTGCTTTGCATAATGCTCTTGCACAAAAAAGGGCGACGTCCGCAAGGATTCCGCCCTGTACAGATAAGAATGCCGGTCACCCACGACGGGTGACCGGCACTTTTGACGTAACGACCTTAGACGGACGCTTGGCCTTCCGCCAGGAAGAACCAGGTTTCCAGCACGGAATCGGGGTTCAGTGACACGCTTTCGATGCCCTGCTCCATCAGCCATTTGGCCAGGTCCGGGTGGTCGGAAGGGCCTTGGCCGCAGATACCGATGTACTTGCCAGCCTTGTTGCAGGCCTGGATGGCGTTGGCCAGCAGCTTCTTGACCGCAGGATTTCGCTCGTCGAACAGGTGCGCGATGATCCCGGAGTCACGGTCCAGGCCCAGGGTCAGCTGGGTCAGGTCGTTGGAGCCGATGGAGAAACCGTCGAAGAACTCCAGGAATTCTTCGGCCAGGATGGCGTTGGACGGCAGTTCGCACATCATGATCACGCGCAGGCCGTTTTCACCACGGGACAGGCCGTTCTCAGCCAGCAAGTCCACCACCTGGCTCGCTTCGCCCAGGGTGCGCACGAACGGTACCATGATCTCGACGTTGGTCAGGCCCATCTCGTTGCGCACGCGCTTGAGGGCGCGGCATTCGAGTTCGAAGCAGTCACGGAACGCTTCGCTGATGTAGCGCGAGGCGCCACGGAAGCCCAGCATCGGGTTTTCTTCTTCCGGCTCGTAAAGCTTGCCGCCGATCAGGTTGGCGTATTCGTTGGACTTGAAGTCCGACAGACGCACGATGACCTTTTTCGGGTAGAACGCCGCCGCCAGGGTGCTGATGCCTTCCACCAGCTTCTCGACGTAGAAACCCACCGGGTCGTTGTAGCCGGCGATACGCTTGTCGACGCTTTCCTTGATGTCCAGCGGCAGGCCGTCGTAATTCAGCAGGGCCTTGGGGTGCACGCCGATCATGCGGTTGATGATGAACTCCAGGCGGGCCAGGCCCACACCGGCGTTTGGCAATTGCGCGAAGTCAAAGGCGCGGTCCGGGTTGCCGACGTTCATCATGATCTTGAACGGCAGGTCCGGCATAGCGTCGATGGAGTTCTGCTTGATATCGAAGCCCAGCTCGCCTTCAAAGATGAAACCGGTGTCGCCCTCGGCGCAGGAAACAGTCACGCCTTGGCCGTCTTTCAACAGCTGGGTCGCGTTGCCGCAGCCCACGACCGCAGGAATCCCCAGTTCACGGGCGATGATCGCCGCGTGGCAGGTACGCCCGCCACGGTTGGTGACGATGGCGCTGGCGCGCTTCATCACTGGTTCCCAGTCCGGGTCGGTCATGTCGGAGACCAGTACGTCGCCTGGCTGGACTTTGTCCATCTCGGACACGTCCTTGATGATCCGCACCTTGCCGGCGCCGATGCGCTGGCCGATGGCACGGCCTTCCACCAGCACGGTGCCGGTTTCTTTGAGCAGGTAGCGCTCCATGACATTGGCCGAGGTACGGCTCTTCACGGTTTCCGGACGGGCCTGCACGATGTACAGCTTGCCGTCGTCACCGTCCTTGGCCCACTCGATGTCCATCGGGCACTTGTAGTGCTTTTCGATGATCATCGCTTGTTTGGCCAATTCGCTGACTTCAGCGTCGGTCAGGCAGAAACGCGCGCGTTCGGCCTTGTCGACTTCAACGGTTTTCACCGAGCGACCGGCCTTGGCCTCGTCGCCGTAGATCATCTTGATGGCCTTGCTGCCCAGGTTGCGGCGCAGGATGGCCGGGCGGCCGGCTTCAAGCGTGTGCTTGTGTACGTAGAATTCGTCGGGGTTGACCGCGCCTTGTACGACGGTTTCGCCCAGGCCGTAGGCGCCGGTGATGAACACCACGTCACGGAAGCCCGATTCGGTATCGAGGGTGAACATCACGCCAGCAGTGCCGGTTTCCGAACGCACCATGCGCTGCACACCGGCAGACAGGGCCACCAGCTTGTGGTCGAAACCTTGGTGCACACGGTAGGAAATGGCGCGGTCGTTGAACAGCGAGGCGAACACTTCCTTGGCCGCGCGGATCACGTTTTCAACGCCGCGGATGTTCAGGAAGGTTTCTTGCTGGCCTGCGAAAGAAGCATCCGGCAAGTCTTCGGCGGTGGCCGAGGAGCGCACGGCAACGGCGACGTCCGGGTTACCGGCCGACAGCGCGGCGAAGGCGGTGCGGATTTCTTCGTTGAGCTTCTCGGGGAACTCGGCTTCCATGATCCATTGGCGGATCTGGGCGCCGGTCTTGGCCAGGGCATTGACGTCATCGACGTCCAGGGCGTCCAGCGCGGCGTGGATCTGAGCGTTGAGGCCGCTCAGTTCGAGGAAATCGCGGTAAGCCTGGGCCGTGGTGGCGAAACCACCGGGCACCGACACACCAGCGCCTGCAAGATTACTGATCATCTCGCCGAGGGATGCGTTCTTGCCCCCCACGTGCTCTACATCATGGACGCCGAGCTTATCGAGGGAAACTACGTACTCTACCAAGGTGATCTCTCCACTAACTGTGTTGGAAAAGCTCAGGACGCCGGCTGCTCAGTAGGAGCGAGTGCCAGCGCTTGTGGCCTGGACCTGGAAAATAAGTGAGAATGCGGCCCACTGCGGGACGGCAAAATCGCGCCTATCATATCCAAGATTCGCCATCAGCTTAAGGCCCAGGGCTCAAATGAAACGATCTGCTTTCTTTATCTCCGACGGCACCGGTATCACAGCCGAAACATTGGGTCAAAGCCTGCTCGCGCAGTTCGAAAACATTACCTTCGCCAAATTCACGCGACCGTACATCGACAGCGTGGATAAAGCGCGGGCCATGGTACAACAAATCAATCTGGCGGCTGAAAAAGACGGTTTTCGCCCGATCATTTTCGACACCATCGTCAATCAAGACATCCGTGAGATTCTCGCAACGTCGAATGGTTTCATGATCGACATCTTCTCGACGTTCCTGGCGCCACTGGAACAAGAGCTGAGTGAACACTCGTCGTACTCGGTAGGAAAGTCCCATTCCATTGGGCACAACTCCAACTATATGGAGCGTATCGAGGCGGTGAACTTCGCCCTCGACAACGACGACGGCGCCCGCACCCACTACTACGACAAGGCCGACCTGATCCTGGTGGGCGTGTCCCGCTGCGGCAAAACGCCCACCTGCCTGTACATGGCCATGCAATTCGGCATCCGCGCGGCCAACTACCCGCTGACCGAAGACGACATGGAGCATTTGACGCTGCCGGCCGCCCTGCGCGCGCATTCGCACAAGCTGTTCGGGCTGACCATTGATCCGGATCGGCTGACGGCGATCCGCAATGAACGCAAGCCCAACAGCCGGTACTCCAGCTATGCGCAGTGCGAGTTCGAAGTACGTGAAGTAGAAAATCTGTTCCGTCGCGAGAATATTGCGCACATCAATTCCACGCATTTTTCGGTGGAAGAGATTTCGGCGAAGATTCTGGTGGAGAAGGGTGTGGAGCGTAGGTTCAAGTAATCCACGACCACTTGTAGGAGCGGAGCTTGCCCGCGAAAATCGTCAACGATAACGCGGGGAAACCTAGAAAACCGCGGCGCCCAGGCGTTTTTTCGCGAGCAAGCTCGCTCCTACAGTTGAAACCTGCCTCCCCCTTGCCCCAGCGCCGTCGCCAACGCATCAAACCCCGCCCGCAACAACTGATCATCCCCCGACGTATTGCAGATGCTCGCCCGAATAAATTGCGGCACGGCCGTCTGCCCCACGGCAAACGCTTCGGCGGTGGCGATCAGGTAATTATTCTGCTTGAGCTCCGCCTCGATTTCCGACGCCCGCCATGGCTCCGGCACTTCGACCCAGAAATGCGGGCTATTGAGATGGGTGCGATATTCCAGACCGGCCAGCAGGTCCCGGACCAAGGCCTTACGCCGGCTGATCTCGTTGATCTGTTGGCGCAACAGGTACTCCGCCGTGCCGTTTTCGATCCACTGGGTGGCAAGCTCTAGAGTGACAGGCGTGGCCATCCAGCAAGTCGAACGCAGCGCCGCCGAAATACGGCTGACCAACGCCGGTGGCGCATGCACATAACCCACACGCAGCCCGGCCGACACGGCTTTGCTCAGGCTACTGATCAAAATCGTACGCTCGGGGGCGAAATGGCTGAGAGGCGGCGGCCGGTCCTCGACCAGTACACCGTGGGCCTCGTCCTCAAGAATCAACAGGTTGTGCTCGCGACACACTTTGACCAAGGCTTCGCGGCGCGCCACCGAAAGTACCGCCGTGGTCGGATTCTGGATCGTCGGTGTGCAGTACAGCGCTGAAACCCGGTGATTTCGACAGACTTCATCCAGCGCGCCCGGCAGCACGCCTTCTTCATCCATCTCCAGGCCGATCAACCGGATACCCAGCATCCGCGCGGCGGTAATCAGGCCCGGATACGTCAGTTGCTCGGTGACCACGGTATCGCCGGCCCGTAACAGCGCCATCATCGAACACAGCAAGCCGTGCTGGCCGCCATTGACGCAGATAACCTGCTCGGGGATCGGATGAAAATCACGCTGCACCAGCCATTGCGCGCCCGCTTCACGGTAGCGCGGCAGGCCAGCGTCCGGTGTGTAGGCGCTGATGTCCTGGAGGAATTTGGCGTTGGTCGACAGGGTCTGGAAGCTCTGGGCCAGGAACACGGTTTCCTGACCGGGGATGTGCATATTGCGGCTCATGTCGAAGTACTGGCGCGGCTCTTCGCTGAAGTTGCGAAAACCTTCATCGCGCTGGCGCTCCATCCCACGCTTGCGCACGAAAGTGCCGTCACCGACCCGCGCCACAACCAACCCCAGGCGTTCCAGTTCGCCGTAGGCCCGGCTGATGGTGCCGATCGTCACACCCAGGTTGTCGGAAAGCACCCGATGAGGCGGCAGTTTTCTTCCCGGTTCAATCAAGCCTTCGAGGATGCCCCGTTCCATGACATCGGACAGGCGCTTGTACTTCACGCCCTGACCGTTGGACAACCCCTCACGCATAATTGACACCATGTCAATATTTGTTTTGACAGCCATCTTTTGCCCTAATAGTGTGCTTTTACGGGTTCAATCGCCGGATTTTACAACTCATTACAAGCTCAATATAGAGTTCAATTTCGGCTCAGGGAAGCAATAAACGATGCCAATGTCCGCCGTTCTCGAAAACACCGCCAAGACAAAAACCCAAAAACAGTGGTTGGCAGGGCTGATCACCAGCGTGATGTTCCTGATCGTGTGCCTGAGTTGGGGCACCACGTGGCTGGGGATCAAGATTGCCGTGGAGAGCGTGCCGCCACTGACGTCCGCCGGCCTGCGCTTTCTGATCGCCTTCCCGCTGTTCCTGTGCTTTGCCATGGTGCGCCGCGAACCGATCCTGTTCCCCCGCGAGAGCCGCTGGTTCTTCGTGTTCGTGACCCTGTCCTACTTCAGCGTGCCCTACTACCTGCTCAACTACGGCGAGATGCATGTCTCGTCCGGCCTTACCGCACTGCTGTTCAGTTGCATGCCGGTGTTCATCCTGATTTTCTCTGCACTGTTCCTGCGCGAGCGCATCTACTTTTCCCAGGTGGTCGGCATCGGCATCGGTTTCGGCAGCCTCTACATGATCATCAAGAGCCAGGGCCTGCACTTGGACCACGCGGAGTTCTTCGGCGTATTGGCGATTCTGACCGCAGCGATCATGCATGCCTTGTGCTACGTGATTACCAAGCAGAAAGGCAGCGCCATCAGCGTGATCACCTACAACACCCTGCCCATCGGCATTGCCGGGCTGATGCTGTTCGTCGCCGGGCTGTGGTTTGAAACGCCGACCTTCGAAACCATCACCCTGCGCTCGTGGGGCGCGCTGTTCTACCTCGGGCTGGTGGCCTCGGTAGGCGGGTTCATCGTGTACTTCATGCTGCTCAAGCGCTTGAGCCCGATCATCCTGTCGTTCGTGTTCATCATCTTCCCGGTGTTCGCGGTGATCATCGGCGCCTGGTACGAAGGCGTGTCGATTTCCCGCGACCTGATGCTGTATTCGGCCATCCTGCTGGCCGGCTTTGCGATCACCAAACTGCCCGTTGAAAAACTCCTGGCCAAGAAAAATTGACCCCTGCCCTGCCCCATCAACTTCAGCCACGCGAGAGAAACATGGACGTCCTCCGCCCCAAAGCCCTGGAACAGATCTACGCCCACGCCAGCCGCAGCTACCCCGAGGAATGCTGTGGTTTTGTCTTCGCCGACGGCAGCGTGTACCTGGGCAGCAATATCCAGAATGAACTGCACCGCAAGAACCCCGAGATGTACCCGCGCAGCGCGGCCAACGGCTACACCTTCTCGGTGGCCGACACCCTGCTGATGAACAAGGCGTTGCGCAGCGACAACCCGGTGGTGGTGATCTACCACTCGCACCCGGATGTGGGTGCCTATTTCAGCGATGAAGACCAGGACAAGGCGCTGTTCATGGGCGAGCCGATCCACCCCGTCAGCTACCTGGTGGTCGACGTTCGCCAGGGCCAGGCCCTGGGCTCCAAGCTGTTTGCCTGGGATGGCAAGCATTTCGCCCTTCAACCTTTCAACGACCTGCACACGGAGTTGTCCATGAACGCTGTCTCTTTCCCCGACATTCTGGTTCGCGTGGCCAAGCTGCCGGAATCGACCCTCGAGGGCACCGGATCGACATTGCGCGAAGTCATTGAAAACCTCTGCAGCAGTCACCCTCAGTTGCGCCCGCACCTGTTTCACGAGAAGAACAACCAGCTCAAGGAGCACTTCCTGTTTACCGCCGAGGAAGAGCTGGTTGGCGCGGATGACCCACTGCCCGAGAAAGCCAGAATCGAGGTGCTGCTGGCCACGTCCGGCGGCATGGACGTCGACGCGCTGAGCAACGAAGAAGTACAACGCTACGTGCGCCACATCACCCTGCCCGGCGTGGGTCGCGAAGGTCAGTTGAACCTCAAGAAAGCCAAGGTGCTGATCATCGGCACTGGTGGCCTGGGTTCGCCGATCAGCCTGTATCTGGCCGCTGCCGGGGTCGGCACCCTGGGGCTGGTGGACTTCGATGTGGTGGAAAGCAGCAACCTGCAACGCCAGATCGTCCACGGTAACAGCACCCTCGGCATGCCCAAGGTAGAGTCCGCCAAGCAGCGCCTGCAAGACCTCAACCGCCACATCCAGATCAACGCCCACGACACCGCCCTGAACGCCGACAACGCCCTGGAGTTGGTGGGCGCCTACGACCTGGTGATCGACGGCACCGACAACTTCGATACTCGCTACCTGGTCAACGACGCTTGCGTGCAACTGGGCAAGCCCCTGGTGTACGGCGCGATCTACCGCTTCGACGGGCAGATCAGCGTGCTCAACTACAAAGGCGGGCCGTGCTACCGCTGCCTGTTCCCCAGCGCGCCGCCCGCAGAACTTGCGCCTAATTGCAGCGCCGGTGGCGTGATCGGTGTGCTGCCGGGTGTGGTCGGGATGATCCAGGCCACCGAGGCGATCAAGCTGTTGATCGGCATTGGTGAACCCTTGTCCGGTCGCTTGATGCGTTTCGATGCGCTGGCGATGAAGTTCAGCGAAATCCGTTTCAAGCGCCGCGCCGACTGCCCATGCTGCTCCGAGGCGCGCCACAGCGAAACCCTGGCATCGACCGCCTGCGCGGATGCCGTGCCCAGCCAACCGTCGCTGGCCGAAGAACGCTACATCAAGCCGCGCGTACTCAAGCAAGTACTCGAACACCCCAGCAGCGCCGATGTGCTGCTGGATGTGCGCGACGCCAGCGAACTGGAAGTGTGCAAATTGCCGGGCGTGGTGCATATCCCCCTGGCCGAACTGGACGGCCACCTCGACAGCCTCAGTCGGGACAATACCCATTACCTGATCTGCTACGCCGGCACCCGTGCTGAGCAAGCCGCCAGTACCTTGCTGGCGGCAGGTTTCGCCAACACCAAAGTCCTGCAGGGCGGCATGAAACATTGGGTTCGTGACGTCGAACCCGACATGCCGTTGTATTGAGCCGGGGGCTGAATGATGTTGCATAACTCCATCCTCGACGTGATCGGCCAAACGCCGATCGTGCGTCTGGCGCAGTTCTCCGAAGATCTCGGCATCGAGGTCTACGCCAAGCTGGAATCGCTCAACCCCGGCGGTAGCCACAAAGCGCGCATCGCCCTGGGCATGATCCTCGACGCCGAGCGCCGGGGCGTGCTGATCCGTGATTCCGGGCAGACCATCATCGAACCCAGTGGCGGTAACACCGGCATCGGCTTGGTGATGGCGGGCAATGTATTGGGCTACAAAGTGGTGCTGGTGATTCCCGACAACTACAGCCCGGAAAAACAGAAGCTGCTGCGTTTATACGGGGCCAAGGTGGTGCTGTCGGACAGCCGCCTGGGCAACAACTCTCACGGCGAAAAGTGCATGGAACTGCAGCTGGAAAACCCCAGCTACGTGATGCTCAACCAGCAGCGCAACGGCGCCAACCCACAGACCCATCGCGACACCACCGCACCGGAAATCCTGCGTGCCTTCGGTGAGCTGCGCGCCGACTACTTTGTCAGCGGCATCGGCACCGGGGGGCATATCACTGGCATCGGTGAAACCCTCAAAGCCGCCTGGCCGCAGCTGCGCGTCATGGGCGTGGAACCGGAAGAATGCGACCTGCTGAAAAACCAGCACGCACCGCATCACATTCAGGGCCTGTCGATCGGTTTGATCCCGAGCATTCTCAACCTGGACGTGATCGACGGCATGCTCAAGGTCTCGCGCCAGGACTGCATCGACATGATGAAACGCATCATGCGCACCGACGCTATCAGCCTGGGCCTGTCGTCCGCTGCCAACATGGTGGCCATCGCCAAGCTCGCCCCCGAACTGCCGCCCGAAACGGTGGTGCTGACCATGGTTTACGACAATGCCGACAGCTACCTGCCCAGTTTCGAATAACCGGGTTTCCAGCCAACCAGAATACGGGGGTGCCTCCATGGGCGGTTTTATCGACATGCAACAGTTGCACGATGAGCTGCTCACCCACCTCATCAAGACCCTCACGCCCGTCCAACTGAAACAGCTGGAACCGCATCTGGCCACGCTGATCCAGAATGCGGCGCAGGCGGTGGCCGAGGACCTGATCGCCTACGCCTACCGTGATCCGGCCTCACGTGGGCGCGGCGAGTTGATCCTGGAATCCTACGCCTCTTTCAAGGCGGTGCTGTATTACCGCCTGGCGCACCTGGTATGGCATTTTCCGGACCAGACCAACGGCGTGTTCTCGCGCATTGCCCTCAAGCTGAGCAACCAGGGCAAGGTGCTTTCCGGTGCAGAGATTCACCCGGCGGCGCGCATCGGCCGACGCTTCGTACTGGACCATGGCTACGGCACGGTGATCGGCGAAACCTGCGAAATCGGCAACGACTGCTACATCCTCTGCGGCGTGACCCTGGGCGCCCGTGGCATCGCCAACAACCCTGATGGCAAGCGCCATCCACGCCTGGGCAATAACGTCGAGGTCGGCTCCGGGGCCCGCGTGCTGGGCTATGTGTTGATTGGCGACAACGTGTTTATCAGCCCGTCCTGCGTAATCACCCAGGACGTTCCCGCCGGCACCAAAGTGAAGGTGGTGAACCAGATCCAGCTGCAAAAAAACGATGAATCGGACCACAGCAACTACCTCGGTGCCTTCGCCCTGGATGAGCGCTTGCACGTGGTGGGCGAAATCAACGCCAGCCATAAGGTGACCGTGCTGGACGCCGATTTCCACCCCCTGCCGGGGCTGATGCTGGAGCCCACGGTCAAGGAGCGCCACCACCTGCAATTTCGTCTGCACCGTGTCGAGTCGAGCACTCCATTGCCGCGCTTGCCGCTGAACCTGAAAGTCTGCGGGCCGGAATTCGAAATCACACTGCTCTCCCCCCCTGGCCTGAGTGCAATGGTGCGCTCCCTGCTGCAAGCCAGCCCACTGATCGTCGGAGGTTGAACATGTCCGTGCACACCATGGAAACCCTGGCGCTGTTCGACAGCGCGCCCTACCAGAACGCCTTCAGCGCCCGGGTGATTGCCGTCAGCGAACACGGTATTGCCCTGGAACACACACTGTTCTATCCCACGGGCGGAGGCCAGCCAGGCGACACGGGCCACCTCACACTGGCCGACGGTACGCGGGTCGAAGTGACCGGCACCGTGCGCGACCCGGTGCTGCGCTCGATCATCTGGCACCAGGTGGAACACTGCCCCGCGCAGCTGACCGCCGGGGTACAGGTGGATGCCGGCCTCGATTGGGACCGGCGCTACCAGCACATGAAAATGCACACCTGTTTGCACCTGCTGTGTTCGATCATCGATGCGCCGGTCACCGGATGCAGCATCAGTGCGGACAAGGGCCGGCTGGATTTCGACCTACCCGAAATGACCCTCGATAAAGACAGCATCACCCGCGACCTCAATGCGCTGATCGCACAGGCTCACGCGGTAAAAACCTTGTCGATGCCAGCTTCCGAATATTCGACTTTGCTACAGATCACGCGTACACAGGCAGTGGCTCCGCCGGTCATTCAAGGCTCGGTAAGGGTGATTGAAGTCGCCGGCATTGATATCCAGCCGTGTGGGGGCACCCATGTGATCAACACCGAAGAAATCGGCCGGGTGTTTTGCGAGAAGATCGAGAAGAAGAGCAAGCATAACCGTCGAGTCATCTTACGCTTTGAGTGAACCTGACGTTGATCCTGACAACGGAGCAACGTACAGGAATGAGCGTAGCTCCAGACGTTGGAGCCATCGCCATGTGCACATTAGTGCCTACAGGTTTCGCAGTGCGCCGATCCCAGCATCAGACGTTTTTGCCAGCGAGTTGCTGTTTCAACTCGGCAATCTGCTTTTTAAGCATTGAAACCGCTTCGACCACGCCCTCGGAGAGCTGTTTGGCCTCTTCATGAAGTTTTGCGTTTTCCTTGCTCAGCGCATCAATGTCCTCAGACCCAGACGACGTTTGCGCCTGGCTTGCTTCAGACGTATTGACGGGCGCTTGCTGCTGCGCACGGGCGCCACTGTTGCTTGGCGTAGAATCGCTGGACGGGCTCTGTGTAGCAGAGCCTCCTGATATTTTTTGCATCAGTTCCGTGAGGGCTTGGTGGAGTCGCTTGAACGCGCTGCCCAGTTCCTCCCTCAAACTGGCAAGTTGCTGACCGATACTCGTCTGGTCGCTGACCACCTGTTCAGCGGAATGGGGTGCAGCCCCCTTAGACGCCTGGCTGTCGGACGCGGAGGGAGAGTGTTCAGATGAGGACTGGTTGGCCTGGGCTGTTGCATCACGTCCGGCGCGATCACCCCTGCTCTGAGCCGATACCGCCGCATCCCCGGTAGCGGAGGGACTTGCGCCATTGAGTTGCTGCGTCAAACCGACGATTTCTTGTTGAAGCTTCTGGATTTCAATCGAAGCCTGTTCACCCAAGTGCTTTATACCCGTACGTAACTCATTGTTACTCTGAGCAAGCGCTGCCAGTGCACTGGCCCCTGCCTTAGACGAGGTCGAGTTGATCATTTGTCTGTGTGCAGATAAGCCACGACGGTCCTCCGTTGTGGCGCGCGGACGGTTCGGTACTGAAGGTTGATCAGAGCGCGCTACCGCCTGTTGGTCGGTCTCCTTCTGCCGGGAGCCCGAGGGTGACGCTTGCGCTGCCTGAGGGGTAACGGGCCGATGCGCTACAGAACTGCTATTCACGGAACTCATAAATACCTACCTATTCAGATTCAAAATGCACTCAGGAGGCGACAAACCAAAGCATGTCACCCGCCATTCTGATTGGCTCTTATCTGAAATCGGTTCCAGGCTTGTAGGAGCTATGGTTAGCGAGATATGTCAAAACACACTCAAGGTGTTAACCACGAACCCAGTTTTTCGACGCTTTTACATCACGAACACGTCCATAAACCGATTCACCGGCGTCACCTCAAGCCGCGCCTGATCCTTGCATAACGCAAAAATTTCAGCACTGCGCTGCCCGGTAAATCGCGTCGCCAGGTTGGCCTTGAACTTGTCCTCCAACAACGGAATGCCCTCCACCCGACGCCGGCGATGGCCAATTGGATACTCCACCGCCACCTGCTCGGTGCTGCTGCCATCCTTGAAAAACACCTGCACGGCATTGGCAATGGAGCGCTTGTCGGCCTCCAGGTATTCACGGCTGTAGCGTGGGTCTTCGACGATGACCATTTTGTCGCGCAACTCGTCGATGATCGGATGCGCAGCGTGGAAATCATCCTCGTACTGCTCGGCCACCAGGTTGCCGAATGCCAACGGCACGGCGGTCATGTATTGCAGGCAATGGTCGCGGTCAGCGGCATTGGCCAGTTGGCCGACTTTGGAAATGATACGGATCGCCGACTCATGGGTAGTGATCACGATGCGCTCGATTTCCTGCAGGCGGTCTTTCACCAACGGATGCAGCGTCACCGCGGCTTCACAGGCGGTTTGCGCATGGAACTCGGCGGGGAAGCTGATCTTGAACAGCACGTTTTCCATCACATAGGTGCCGTAGGGTTGGGCCAGGCTGAACGCCCGTTTGTCCTCCGGCTTGAGCGCCAAGTCCTTGTTGGTATGGCTGAACAGCACGTCATAGAAACCCCACTGCGGCGCGCTCAAGACACCCGGAATGCCCATCTCGCCCCGCAAGGCGATATCCGCCAGGCGCACGCCACGACTCGACGCATCCCCTGCCGCCCAGGACTTGCGCGAGCCGGCATTCGGTGCATGCCGGTACGTACGCAATGCCTGCCCATCGACAAACGCATGGGACAGCGCCGCCAGCAACTGCTCACGGTTGGCCCCCATCAGCTTGGCGGTGACCGCTGTGGAGGCGACTTTCACCAGCAGCACGTGGTCGAGGCCGACACGATTGAAGGAGTTTTCCAGGGCAATGACGCCCTGGATTTCGTGGGCCATGATCATCGCTTCCAGCACTGCGCGCATGGTCAACGGCGCGTCGCCATTGGCCACGCGTTTCTGCGACAGGTGATCGGCCACGGCGAGGATGCCGCCGAGATTGTCCGAGGGGTGGCCCCATTCGGCGGCGAGCCAGGTGTCGTTGTAGTCAAGCCAACGCACGATGCAACCGATGTCCCACGCGGCCTTGACCGGATCCAAGCGAAACGACGTGCCCGGCACCCGCGCGCCAAACGGCACCACCGTGCCCTCGACGATCGGTCCCAGGTGCTTGGTGCACTCGGGGAAACGCAGGGCCAGCAGTCCGCAGCCCAAGGTGTCCATCAGGCAGTTGCGGGCGGTGTCCAACGCATCCCGGGAATCGATCCGGTAGTTGAGGACATAGTCAGCAATGTCCTGCAGGACCTGATCGTAGTCCGGGCGGTTGTTCTGGTCGACGTTGGCGCTCATGGCAGTACTCCAAAAAGGGGTTGGGGTCAGTCCTCGGGCTCACGGTTGTCAAAAAGCAGATCTTGGATGCCTGCCTTGGAATAGATATCTCCTGTGTGCGGGCTTGCTCGCGAAGGCGGTGTGTCAGGCACTGAAATGTCACTGATCCACCGCATTCGCGAGCAAGCCCGCTCCCACATGGGTCCAGTATTGGACCTTAGAAGGCGTCACCGGGCACGCGCACGAAACCTTCCATAAGTACTCGGGCACTGCGGCTCATGATGGCTTTCTTCACCACCCATTCGCCGTTTACCTGGGTGGCTTCTGCGCCCACGCGCAAGGTGCCGGACGGGTGCCCGAAGCGCACCGCATTGCGCTCCACGCCACCGGCCGCCAGGTTGACCAAAGTCCCGGAAATTGCCGCCGCCGTGCCAATCGCCACCGCGGCGGTGCCCATCATTGCGTGGTGCAACTTGCCCATGGACAGTGCGCGCACCAGCAGGTCGACATCACCGGCCTTGATCGCCTTGCCACTCGACGCTACGTAGTCCAATGGCTTGGCCACAAACGCCACCTTCGGCGTGTGCTGGCGCTGGGCGGCTTCGTCCAGGTGCTTGATCAGGCCCATACGCAACGCGCCATAAGCTCGCACCGTCTCGAACATCGCCAGGGCTTTCGGGTCGCTATTGATCGCGCCTTGCAGCTCGGTGCCGCTGTAGCCGAGATCTTCGGCGTTGATGAAGATGGTCGGGATGCCGGCGTTGATCAGCGTGGCCTTGAAGGTGCCGACGCCGGGCACTTCCAGGTCGTCGACCAGGTTGCCGGTGGGGAACATCGAACCACCGCCGCCCTCTTCTTCCGCCGCCGGGTCCATGAACTCCAACTGCACTTCGGCGGCTGGGAAGGTCACGCCGTCCAGTTCAAAATCACCGGTTTCCTGCACCGCACCGTCGGTGATTGGCACATGAGCGATGATGGTCTTGCCGATATTGGCCTGCCACACCCGCACCACGGCCACGCCGTTGTGCGGGACGCGGGCCGGGTCGACCAGGCCGGCGCTGATGGCAAAGGATCCGACCGCCGCCGACAGGTTGCCGCAGTTGCCACTCCAATCCACGAACGGTTTGTCGATGGAAACCTGGCCGAACAGGTAGTCCACGTCATGCTCGGCGTGGGTACTTTTGGCCAGGATCACCGTCTTGCTGGTGCTGGAAGTGGCGCCGCCCATGCCATCGATTTGTTTGTCGTAGGGATCGGGACTGCCGATCACCCGCAACAGCAAGGCGTCGCGTGCGGCGCCCGGCACCTGCGCCGACTGGGGCAGGTCCTTGAGGCTGAAAAACACGCCCTTGCTGGTGCCGCCACGCATGTAGGTGGCGGGGATCTTGATTTGCGCTACGTGTGCCATGGTGTCCTCTCAGGCCGTCGCCGCCGATTCCAGGAAGTCTTGGGCGAAACGTTGCAACACGCCGCCCGCCTCATAGATCGACACTTCTTCGGCGGTGTCCAGGCGGCAGGTCACCGGCACCTCGACACGTTCGCCATTCTTGCGGTTGATCACCAGGGTCAACTGCGCCCGCGGAGTACGCGCGCCAACCACATCATAGGTCTCGCTGCCATCGATCTTCAGGGTGTGGCGGTCGGTGCCCGGCAGGAACTCCAGCGGCAACACGCCCATGCCCACCAGGTTGGTGCGGTGGATGCGCTCGAAACCTTCGGCCGCAATCGCTTCCACACCGGCCAGGCGCACGCCTTTGGCCGCCCAGTCGCGGGACGAGCCTTGGCCGTAGTCGGCGCCGGCAATAATGATCAGCGGCTGCTTGCGTTCCATGTAGGTCTCGATGGCTTCCCACATCCGCGTGACCTGGCCTTCCGGCTCGATGCGCGCCAGGGAACCCTGCTTGACCTTGCCGTTTTCAACCACCATTTCGTTGAACAGTTTCGGGTTGGCGAAGGTCGCGCGCTGCGCAGTCAAGTGGTCGCCACGGTGAGTCGCATAGGAGTTGAAGTCGACCTCCGGCAAGCCCATTTTCGCCAGGTATTCGCCGGCGGCGCTGTCGAGCATGATTGCGTTGGACGGCGACAGGTGGTCGGTGGTGATGTTGTCCGGCAGCACCGCCAGCGGGCGCATGCCCTTGAGCGGACGTGCACCGGCCAGCGCGCCTTCCCAATACGGCGGACGGCGGATGTAGGTGCTTTGCGGGCGCCAGTCGTACAGCGGCGCGACTTTCGGGCCGGTGTCTTCGTGAATCGCGAACATCGGGATATACACCGCGCGGAACTGCTCGGGCTTCACGGAAGCCTTGACCACCGCATCGATCTCTTCATCACTCGGCCAGATGTCCTGCAGGCGGATTTCCTTGCCGTTGGCATCGAGGCCGAGCACGTCTTTCTCGATGTCGAAACGGATGGTGCCGGCAATTGCATAGGCCACGACCAATGGTGGCGAAGCCAGGAAGGCTTGCTTGGCATACGGGTGAATACGCCCGTCGAAGTTGCGGTTGCCCGAGAGCACGGCGGTGGCGTACAGGTCGCGGTCGATGATTTCCTGCTGGATCACCGGGTCCAACGCGCCGGACATGCCGTTGCAGGTGGTGCAGGCGAAGGCCACCACGCCGAAACCGAGCTTCTCCAACTCGTGGCCTAGGCCCGCTTCTTCGAGGTACATGGCCACGGTTTTCGAACCGGGTGCCAGGGACGATTTGACCCACGGCTTGCGCGTCAGCCCCAGCTTGTTGGCATTGCGCGCCAACAGGCCGGCGGCAATCACGTTGCGCGGGTTGCTGGTGTTGGTGCAACTGGTGATGGCCGCAATGATCACTGCGCCGTCGGGCATTTGCCCCGGCACTTCGTCCCACTGGCCGGAGATGCCTTTGGACGCCAGGTCGCTGGTGGCAACGCGGGCATGCGGGTTGCTCGGGCCGGCCATGTTGCGCACGACGCTGGACAGGTCGAAGGTAAGGCCGCGCTCGTATTGCGCGCCTTTGAGGTCATCCGCCCACAGGCCTGTGTGGCGGGCGTATTGCTCAACCAGGGTGACTTGTTCGTCTTCGCGGCCGGTGAGTTTCAGGTAAGCGATAGTTTGCTGGTCGATATAGAACATCGCCGCGGTGGCTCCGTATTCCGGGGCCATGTTGGAGATGGTCGCGCGGTCGCCCAGGGTCAGTGCCGAAGCGCCTTCGCCGAAGAACTCCAGCCAGGCGCCGACCACTTTCTGCTTACGCAGGAACTCGGTCAGCGCCAGCACCATGTCGGTGGCGGTGATGCCCGGCAGCAGCTTGCCGGTGAGTTCCACGCCGACGCTTTCCGGCAGGCGCATCCAGGAGGCGCGGCCGAGCATTACGCTTTCCGCTTCCAGGCCGCCGACGCCGATGGCGATCACGCCCAGCGCGTCCACGTGCGGGGTGTGGCTGTCGGTACCGACGCAGGTGTCCGGGAACGCCACGCCGTCGCGCACCTGGATCACCGGGGACATTTTCTCCAGGTTGATCTGGTGCATGATGCCGTTGCCCGGCGGGATCACATCGACGTTCTTGAAGGCCTTCTTGGTCCACTCGATAAAGTGGAAACGGTCTTCATTGCGACGGTCTTCGATGGCACGGTTTTTCTCGAACGCGTCCGGGTCGAAACCACCGGCTTCGACGGCCAGGGAGTGGTCGACGATCAGTTGAGTCGGCACCACCGGGTTGACCTGGGCCGGGTCGCCGCCTTGCTGGGCGATGGCATCGCGCAGGCCGGCGAGGTCGACCAGCGCGGTCTGGCCGAGAATGTCGTGGCACACAACACGCGCCGGGAACCATGGAAAGTCGAGGTCGCGTTTGCGTTCGATCAGTTGGCTCAGGGACGCGTTGAGGGTGGCCGGGTCGCAGCGACGCACCAGGTTTTCGGCGAGCACGCGGGAGGTGTAAGGCAAGGTGGCGTAGGCGCCGGGGGTGATTGCCTCGACGGCCGCACGGGCGTCGAAGTAGTCCAGGCGGCTGCCGGGGAGCGGTTTGCGAAATTCAGTGTTCATCGTCAGGACTCAGTCACGGTAGGTATTCAGGGTTTCCCCCCTCCCCTGTAGGAGCCGGCTTGCCGGCGATGAGGCCCTTGAGACCGCCATCGCCGGCAAGCCGGCTCCTACAGGGATCGAGGTGTTCCCATTCAGCGACGTTCGATTGGCACGAACTTGCGCTGCTCTACGCCGGTGTATTCGGCGCTTGGACGGATGATGCGGTTGTTGGCGCGCTGCTCGAACACATGCGCGGCCCAGCCAGTCAGGCGCGAGCACACGAAGATCGGGGTGAACAGCTTGGTCGGGATGCCCATGAAGTGGTATGCCGAGGCATGGTAGAAGTCGGCGTTGGGGAACAGTTTCTTCTGCTCCCACATGGTCTTGTCGATGGCTTCGGAGACCGGGAACAGCACCTTGTCGCCTACTTCGTCAGCGAGTTTTTTCGACCAGCCCTTGATCACTTCATTACGCGGATCGCTGTCTTTGTAGATCGCGTGGCCGAAGCCCATGATCTTGTCCTTGCGCGCCAGCATGCCTAGGGTGCCCTCGACCGCCTCTTCAGCGGACGAGAAACGCTCGATCATTTCCATCGCTGCTTCGTTGGCGCCGCCGTGCAGCGGGCCACGCAGGGAGCCGATGGCGGCGGTGACGCAGGAATACAGGTCGGACAGGGTCGAGGCACACACCCGGGCGGTGAAGGTCGAGGCGTTGAATTCGTGCTCGGCGTAGAGGATCAGCGAGACGTTCATCACCTTGACGTGCAGTTCGCTCGGCTTCTTGCCGTGCAACAAGTGCAGGAAGTGGCCGCCGATGGAAGGCTCGTCGGTCACACAATCGATGCGCTTGCCGTCATGGCTGAAGCGATACCAGTAGCACATGATCGCCGGGAAGGCGGCGAGCAGCCGATCGGTGACGTCGCGCTGCACGCTGAAGTCTTGCTCGGGCTCGATATTGCCCAGGAACGAACAACCGGTGCGCATCACGTCCATCGGGTGAGCGTCGGCGGGGATGCGTTCCAGCACTTCTTTCAGCGCTTGCGGTAGGTCGCGCAGCTTGCTCAGCTTGGCGCTGTAGGCGGCCAGTTCGGCCTTGGTCGGCAATTCGCCGTACAGCAGCAGGTAGGCGACTTCTTCAAACTGCGCATCGGCGGCCAGTTCGCGCACGTCATAGCCGCGATAGGTCAGGCCGGCGCCCGCTTGGCCCACGGTGGACAATGCGGTCTGCCCGGCCACCTGGCCACGCAGGCCGGCACCACTCAGTACTTTTGCTTCAGCCATGTCGGTTCTCCAATCTTGAATTTATTAGGGAGGCTGTTCTTTACTTCTTGGCTGCGAACAGCGCGTCGAGCTTCTGCTCGAAGGTGTGGTAGTCGATGCGATCGTAAAGCTCCATGCGGGTCTGCATGGTGTCGATGACGTTTTGCTGGGTGCCGTCGCGGCGGATCGCGGTGTAGACGTTTTCGGCGGCCTTGTTCATGGCGCGGAAGGCCGAAAGCGGGTACAGCACGATGGAAACATCGGCAGATCTCAACTGTTCGGTGGTGTACAGCGGCGTGGCGCCGAACTCGGTGATGTTGGCCAGGATCGGCGCTTTCACACGGGAGGCGAACAGCTTGTACATCTCAAGTTCAGTGATGGCTTCCGGGAACACCATGTCGGCGCCGGCTTCGATGCAGGCGGCCGCACGTTCCAGGGCGGACTCCAGACCCTCCACAGCCAGGGCATCGGTGCGCGCCATGATCACGAAGCTGTCATCGGTGCGCGCATCCACGGCAGCTTTGATGCGGTCGACCATTTCCTGCTGGGACACGATTTCCTTGTTCGGACGGTGACCGCAGCGCTTGGCACCGACCTGGTCTTCGATATGGATCGCGGCCGCGCCGAACTTGATCATCGACTTGACCGTGCGCGCCACGTTGAACGCCGAGGAGCCGAAACCGGTGTCCACGTCCACCAGCAGCGGCAGGTCGCAGACGTCGGTGATGCGGCGCACGTCGGTCAGCACGTCATCCAGGCCGGTGATGCCAAGGTCAGGCACGCCGAGGGAACCGGCAGCCACACCGCCACCCGACAGGTAGATCGCCTTGAAACCGGCACGCTTGGCCAGCAGCGCGTGGTTGGCGTTGATCGCACCGACCACCTGCAAAGGATGCTCGCTGGCGACCGCGTCACGGAAACGCTGACCGGGAGTCGTCTTGTTATTGGAACTCATCATTCACCTCGTGATTGGGCAGTGCCGTCCGGGAAGTGACGGGCAATGTTGCGTTTGGATGCGCCGATATGTCGGCGCATCAACAGTTCGGCCAGTTCACCGTCGCGATCGGCAATCGCGTCAAGAATGCGGTGGTGCTCGGCAAAGGCCTGGCGTGGACGATTGGGGGTGGCGGAGAACTGGATGCGGTACATGCGCACCAATTGGTACAGCTCGCCGCAGAGCATTTGAGTCAGGGTACGGTTACCGGCGCCTTGAATGATCCGGTAATGAAAATCGAAGTCGCCTTCCTGCTGGTAATAGCCGAGGCCGGCCTGGAAGGCTTCGTCGCGTTCATGGGTGTGCAGCACCTGGCGCAGCTCTTCGATTTCCGCGTCGGTCATGCGCTCGGCGGCCAGGCGACAGGCCATGCCTTCGAGGGATTCGCGGATTTCATAGAGCTCGATCAGCTCAGCATGGCTCAATGAAACCACCCGGGCGCCGACATGCGGCACGCGCACCAGCAGGCGCTGGCCTTCCAGCCGATGGATCGCCTCGCGCAGCGGACCGCGGCTGATGCCATAGGTGCGCGCCAGTTCCGGCTCGGAGATCTTGCTGCCGGGGGCGATCTCGCCCTTGACGATGGCGGCCTGGATACGCCGGAAGACGTTCTCGGACATGGTCTGGGAATCGTCTTGCGCCACCACTGGGGATTCCAGCTGATCCAGCATATTGTCGACACCTTTAAAAGCAATGCCGCAAAAACTAGCCAATCAGCCCTGGATAGTCAAAGAATAAATCCATATTGTCGACAATCGTCTAATAACCGCCGATGCACCCTTGCAGGGCATGGCCGCCTGCCAGCGCTGGCGCCAAAAAAGCATCATGTTAGAATGCCCGCCACTTTTGCCTGACATCGCGAGATGAAACGGCGCACGAGGGAGCTTGCGCAGTAATGCCAGTCGCCTTGAATTGAACATCGCACTGCACCGCCTCGGGATTTATGAGACTCAAGCCCTTCCTTCTATTGATTTGCCTGCTGGCTGCACCGGGCCTTGGCGTCGCCGCCGAGAAGACCGTGTACGGCCTCAACGAATACGCCCAGTTGGCCGGGATCGACCTGGAAGTCGCCGCCAAACTGGACACCGGCGCCAAGACCGCCTCCCTCAGTGCCCGTGATATCAAGCGCTTCAAGCGCAACGGCGAATCCTGGGTGCGCTTTTACCTGGCCATCGACACCGCCCATTCCCACCCCATCGAACGCCCTCTGGCCCGCGTCAGCAAGATCAAGCGCCGCGCCGGTGACTACGACCCCGATGAGGACAAGAACTACACCGCCCGTCCGGTGATTGCCCTGGATATCTGCATGGGCACCGCTTTACGCAGCATCGAAGTGAACTTGACTGACCGCAGCGCATTCCAATACCCGCTGCTGATCGGCTCCGAAGCGTTGAAACGCTTTGATGCGCTGGTCGACCCCAGTCTTAAATACGCAGCAGGCAAACCCGCCTGCGCCGCCGACGCTCATACCGCCGAGTAAACCGAATGCGCTCTCTGACCCTGCACCTGAAAATCCTGATCGCCATCCTGGTGGTGCTGGGTATTTCGGTCACCGCCTACCAGATCTTCGTGCTGGGGATCCCCGTCACCGAGGACGCCACCGACGACTTGTGGAACATCGACGCCAAGGTCGAGTTCGTCGCCAACCCGAAAGACCCGGTGAAGATCCAGATGTTCGTGCCGCCTTTGAGCCGCGACTTCGTCAGCCTCAACGAGAGCTTTATCTCGAACAACTACGGCGTGAGCGTCAACCGCACCGACGGCAACCGCAAGGTGACCTGGTCAGCACGCCGCGCCAAGGGCAACCAGACCCTGTATTACCGCCTGGTCCTCACCAAGCGTTACAGCGGTGAAAAGGTCAAGGTCAAGGGCCCGACCTTCCGCGACAGCATTGCCGTGGAAGGCCCCGAAAAAATCGCCGCCGAAGCCTTGCTGGCGCCGATCCGCCAGCACTCGGCCGACGTCGAGACCTTTATCAGCGAAGCGATCAAGCGCACCAACAACCTCAATGACGACAATGTGAAGCTGCTGCTGGCCGGCGACCCGTCCACGCCGCACAAGGCCAAGATCGTCGAGTTGCTGCTGTCCATCGCCCACGTACCAGTGGAAAAGGTCCACACCATCCGCCTGGTGGCCGACCAGCCGCAAACCCCGGAACTCTGGCTGCGCAGCTTCAATGGCAATGACTGGCTGTACTTCAACCCGGAAACCGGCGAACAAGGTTTGCCTGCTGATCGCCTGCTCTGGTGGACCGGCGATGAAAACCTGATCACGGTGGATGGCGGCAAGAAGGCCATGGTGACGTTCAGCCTGAACAACAGCGAAATGAACGCGATTCGCCTGGCCAAGCTGACGGACGAAAACACCGACGCCAACTTCCTCGAATACTCGCTGTACGGCCTGCCGCTGCAAACCCAGCAGACCTTCATGATCATGGTGATGATCCCGATTGGCGTGCTGGTGATTTTGATCCTGCGCAACCTGATCGGCCTGCAGACCCTGGGCACGTTCACGCCGGTGCTGATCGCCCTGGCGTTCCGCGAGACGCAGCTGGGCTTCGGGATTGTGCTGTTTACGATTATCACGGCGCTGGGGCTGTCCCTCAGGTCGTACCTGGAACACCTGAAGTTGCAGATGCTGCCGAGGTTGTCGGTGGTGCTGACCTTCGTGGTGGTGCTGATCGCGGCCATCAGCCTGTTCAGCCATAAACTGGGGCTGGAGCGCGGGCTGTCGGTGGCGCTGTTCCCGATGGTGATCCTGACCATGACCATCGAACGCCTGTCGATCACCTGGGAAGAACGCGGCGCCAACCACGCGCTGAAAGTCGCGATTGGCACGCTGTTCGCCGCATCGCTGGCGCACATCATCATGAGCGTGCCGGAGCTGATCTACTTCGTGTTCACCTTCCCGGCGATCCTGCTGATCCTGGTGGGTTTCATGCTGGCCATGGGTCGTTATCGCGGCTATCGCCTGACCGAGCTGGTGCGTTTCAAGGCTTTTCTCAAGAAGGCTGACCAGTAATGTTCGGCTTCTGGAAGACCTGGAAAGCCCTGGAAGCTCGGGGGATCATGGGCATCAACCGGCGTAATGCCGACTACGTGCTCAAGTACAACAAGCGCAGCCTGTATCCGATCGTGGATGACAAGATCATCACCAAGGAGCGTGCCCTGGCCGCCGGCATTCATGTGCCGGAGATGTACGGGGTGATTTCCACCGAGAAGGAAATCGACAAGCTCGACGACATCATCGGCGGGCGCAGCGATTTCGTGATCAAACCGGCCCAGGGCGCCGGCGGTGACGGCATCCTGGTGGTGGCGGACCGCTTTGAAGGGCGCTATCGCACGGTGTCCGGCAAGATCATCAGCCATGAAGAGATCGAGCATCAGATCTCCAGCATCCTCACCGGCCTGTACTCGCTCGGCGGTCACCGTGACCGCGCGCTGATCGAGTACCGCGTGGTGCCTGACCTGATCTTCAAGAGCATCAGCTATGAGGGCGTGCCGGACATCCGCATCATTGTGCTGATGGGCTACCCGGTGATGGCCATGCTGCGCTTGCCGACGCGTCAGTCGGGCGGAAAGGCCAACCTGCACCAGGGTGCCATCGGCGTAGGCGTGGACCTTGCTACTGGCCTGACTTTGCGCGGCACGTGGTTGAACAACATCATCACCAAACACCCCGATACCACCAACGCGGTGGATGGCGTGCAACTGCCCAACTGGGACGGTTTCATGAAGCTCGCGGCGGGTTGCTATGAGTTGTGCGGGCTGGGTTATATCGGCGTGGACATGGTGCTGGACCAGGAGAAAGGCCCACTGATTCTTGAGTTGAATGCGCGGCCAGGGCTGAATATTCAGATTGCCAACGACTGCGGTTTGACCCTGCGAACGCATGCGGTGGAAGCACGGCTGGAAGCACTGAAAGCCGCTGGCGTGACGGAAACGCCGGAGGAGCGGGTGAAGTTCGTGCAGGAAATGTTTGGGCATATTCCACCGGTTGAGGGCTGACGGCCTCATCGCAGGCAAGCCAGCTCCCACAGATTGATCGCATTCCCATGTGGGAGCTGGCTTGCCTGCGATGGCTTTCTAACCAGCAACCGATCCCTCAAGATAGACCCTCAATCTGCTTATCCCCGACATCCCCTCTAGGACCAGAACCGACAGGGGACTACAATCCCCTCCCCCGCACCATTGGCTGATCCACCCCGCATGTCGACCTGTTCCGTACACCCGTTGCCCTATCGGGCCAACCCCGCCGAGTACTTCACGGCGATTCGTAACGCCCCTGGCGCGGTGCTGCTGGATAGCGGGCGACCGGCAGCCGAGCGCGGGCGTTATGACCTGCTGAGCGCCTGGCCACAAGCGACATTGACGGTATCGCCCGACGAAAGCGGTGTTGATTTCCTGCAACGCTTGCGGGCAAATCTTACGCAGTTGGGCAAGGCGGATCTGCCTGCTGGCTATGAGCTGCCGTTCGCGGGTGGGCTGATCGGTTACCTGAGCTATGACTTTGGTCGCCATCTTGAGCAGATGCCGCACCTTGCCGCAGACGATTTGCACCTGCCAGACGCACGGTTCGGGCTATATGCCTGGGCGTTGATCAGTGATCATCAGGCGCAGACCAGCCAGCTTGTGTTTCATCCGGCACTGGCCGAGAGCGAGCAACAACGCTTGATCACTCTGTTCGGCCAGCCGGTAGCCAACAACGCGGCGACCTTCAAGCTTGACGGCCCCATGGCTGCGGACCTCACCGCCGAGGCCTATCACCAGGCTATCGTACGCATCCAGGACTACATCCAGGCCGGCGACTGTTACCAGGTCAACTTTGCCCAGCGCTTCCGAGCGTCGTGCGCGGGCGACCCCTGGGTTGCCTACTGCGCCCTGCGCGAAGCCTGCCCGACGCCATTCTCCGGATTCCAGAGCCTGCCGGACGACGGCGCGGTGCTGAGCCTGTCGCCCGAGCGTTTTGTGCATATCAGCGAGCGCCGCGTCGAAACCCGCCCGATCAAAGGCACCCGCCCCCGCGGCCTGACGGCCGAAGAAGACGCCGCCAACGCCGCCGAACTGCTGGCCAGCCCCAAGGATCACGCCGAAAACCTGATGATCGTCGACCTGCTACGCAACGACCTCGGCCGCACCTGCCGCACCGGCTCGGTGAGCGTGCCGGAGCTGTTCAGCCTGGAGAGCTACCCCAACGTGCACCACCTGGTGAGTAGCGTCATCGGCGAATTGGCCGACGGCAAAGACGCCCTCGACCTGATCGCCGGCAGCTTCCCCGGCGGCTCCATCACCGGCGCGCCGAAGATCCGCGCGATGCAGATCATCGACGAACTTGAACCGACGCGACGCGGGTTGTACTGCGGGTCGCTGGTGTATCTGGACGTGCGGGGCGAGATGGACAGCTCCATCGCCATTCGCAGTTTGCTGGTCAAGGATGGGCAGGTGTGCTGCTGGGGCGGCGGCGGGATTGTGGCGGATTCGCAATGGGAGGCGGAGTATCAGGAGTCGCTGACGAAGGTGCGGGTGTTGTTACAAACACTGGAAGGGTTGTAGCGCCTGGGCCGGCCCCATCGCGGGCAAGCCCGGCTCCCACAGTTGATCGGGTTCACACCGCCTAAAGGTGGGAGCTGGCTTGCCTGCGAAGAGGCCATCCGCCGCACTGAAAAGCTTACAGGCTCAACGCCCGATTCGACGCTTTTATGAACTCTTTCTTCAAGTCCTCAAAGGTATGCACCGCCGGGAACTGCGGGAACTCGCGAATCACATTCTCCGGCGCATGGAACAGAATCCCACGGTCGGCTTCGCCCAACATGGTGGTGTCGTTGTAGGAATCACCTGCGGCGATCACCCGGTAGTAGAGGGTCTTGAAGGCCAATACCGACTGGCGCTTCGGGTCTTTCTGGCGCAGTTGGTAACTGACCACGCGATCGGTTTCGTCGGTGATCAGGCGGTGGCACAGCAAGGTCGGGAAACCCAGTTGGCGCATGAGCGGCTGGGAGAATTCATAGAAGGTGTCGGACAGGATCACCACCTGGAAGCGCTCGCGCAGCCAGTTGACGAACTCGATGGCGCCATCCAGCGGCTTGAGGGTAGCGATCACTGCCTGGATATCCGCGAGCTTGAGCCCGTGTTCGTCGAGGATGCGCAGGCGCTGCTTCATCAGCACGTCGTAGTCGGGAATGTCCCGAGTGGTGGCCCGCAGGGATTCAATACCGGTTTTTTCGGCGAAGGCGATCCAGATTTCCGGAACCAGCACCCCTTCCAGGTCGAGACAGGCAATTTCCACAAGACACTCCCATTGTTGATGTTGTCGGTTGAGCGAGCAAAAGGACTGCCGAACTCTAGCGATTCAAGCTCGCCGCCGCAACGCAGAGCGGATTTTGATACCATCGCTCCCCTATAGAGCGCTCAGCGCCACTGACCTGTAGGAACCGTCCTGATGAACCAAGCCTTCGACGTCGCTGAACTCGCCGCGACTTACGCCAACAAATCTGCCCAGGATATTCTCAAACTGGCGTTCAGCCAGTTCGGTGATGACCTGTGGATTTCCTTCAGCGGCGCCGAGGACGTGGTGCTGGTGGACATGGCCTGGAAGCTGAACAAGAACGTCAAGGTGTTCAGCCTCGACACCGGCCGCCTGCACCCGGAGACCTACCGGTTCATCGAGCAGGTGCGCGAGTTCTACAAAATCGACATCGAACTGATCTCGCCAGACCAGAGCAAGCTGGAACCCTTCGTCAAAGAAAAGGGCCTTTTCAGCTTCTACAAGGACGGCCATGGCGAATGCTGTGGTGTACGCAAGATCGAACCGCTGCGCCGCAAGCTCTCCGGCGTCAGCGCCTGGGCCACCGGCCAGCGCCGTGACCAGAGCCCGGGCACCCGCAGCCAGGTGGCGGCGCTGGAAATCGACACAGCCTTCTCCACCCCGGAACGCACCCTGTACAAGTTCAACCCGCTGGCGCAGATGACCAGTGAGGAAGTCTGGGGTTACATCCGTATGCTGGAGTTGCCGTACAACAGCCTGCATGAGCGCGGCTTTATCAGCATCGGCTGCGAACCCTGCACCCGCCCGGTGCTGCCGAACCAGCACGAACGCGAAGGCCGCTGGTGGTGGGAAGAAGCCACGCAGAAGGAATGCGGGCTGCACGCGGGGAATATCATCAGCAAGGCATGACCCTCTATCTGTACACAAGAATGTCACCATTAGTGCCATTCTTGTGTGCACTTATAAAATTACGCACCGAAAAGTTACATTCTTCCCCGCCTCAACACCCTCGCTATTTTGCACACACTTCACCCAACAAAATAAATAGCTGTTCAAACGGTCAATTTATATCGCTTTGAATTCAGCTACTTATTTCCTGTTCCTATAAAAACGAAATTACCCACAGTTTTCATAGATCAAAAACTGGCACGCAAGTGGCTTAAGGTGAAATGCGCTTTGTATACAATAAATACAAAACCTACATACACTTTGCCATCTGCGGCTTGGCTGCCGATGTGCTGGAGCCTGCCGGAATGCGTACAAGCCTCTCGAATAACATCGCACTGGATCTGCCCTCCTCCCTGAAGCCCGAAGCCATCGAGCCCGGTCCGCTGGTACTCAGCCCACGACTGCACAACAAGGACCTGGCGCCCACCAAAGTCGAAGGCCGGCGCTGGGGGCGCTACAGCATCTTTGCACTGTGGACCAATGACGTGCACAACATCGCCAACTATTCCTTCGCCATTGGCTTGTATGCCTTGGGCCTGGGCGGCTGGCAGATCCTGCTGTCCTTAGGGATTGGCGCGGCGCTGGTGTACTTCTTCATGAACCTGTCGGGATACATGGGGCAGAAGACCGGCGTGCCCTTTCCGGTGATCAGCCGTATCAGCTTCGGCATTCATGGCGCGCAGATTCCGGCGTTGATTCGCGCGGTGATTGCGATTGCCTGGTTCGGTATCCAGACCTACCTGGCCTCGGTAGTTTTCCGCGTGCTGCTCACGGCAATTCATCCAGGTTTTGCCGAATATGACCACAACTCGATCCTCGGCCTGTCGTCCCTCGGCTGGGCCTGTTTTGTGGCGATCTGGCTGGTGCAATTGGTAATCCTGGCCTACGGCATGGAGATGGTGCGCCGCTACGAAGGCTTCGCCGGGCCAGTGATTCTGCTGACGGTGGCGTCGTTGGCTGGTTGGATGTATTTCCAAACCGCTGGGAACATCGCGTGGTCGATCCGCGAACCGCTGAGCGGTGGCGAGATGTGGCGCAATATCTTTGCCGGTGGCGCGCTGTGGCTGGCGATCTACGGCACGCTGATCCTCAATTTCTGCGACTTCGCCCGCTCTTCGCCGTGCCGCAAAACCATCCAGGTTGGCAACTTCTGGGGCCTGCCGGTGAATATCCTGGTGTTTGCCGTGATCACCGTGCTGCTGTGTGGCGGGCAATTCCAGCTCAATGGCCGGGTGATCGAAAGCCCCACTGAAATCATCGCGGCGATTCCCAGCACCTTTTTCCTGGTGCTCGGTTGCCTGGCGTTCCTGATCGTCACCGTGGCAGTGAACATCATGGCCAACTTCGTCGCACCGGCCTTTGTGCTGAGCAACCTGGCGCCCAAGTACCTGAACTTCCGCCGTGCCGGATTGATCAGCGCCACCGTGGCGGTACTGATCCTGCCGTGGAACCTCTACAACAGCCCGTTGGTGATCGTCTATTTCCTTTCCGGCCTGGGCGCCCTGCTGGGGCCGCTGTATGGGGTGATCATGGTGGATTACTGGTTGATCCGTAAAAGCCGGGTGGACGTATTGCAGCTATATAGCGAAGACCCGAATGGCGTCTATTACTACAGCCGTGGGGTCAATTTACGCGCAGTAGCGGCCTTCATTCCCGCAGCCGTGATTGCCATTCTCCTGGCGCTGCTGCCCGGTTTCGCCAGCGTCTCGCCCTTTTCTTGGATGTTTGGCGCCGGTATTGCAGGGGTGCTGTACCTGCTGATCGCCAAGCGTCAGCCGTTCTACGCCGATGTCAGCGGCGAAAGCATTGCAGTCGATAACGTCAGTCATTAATCAAGGACATTCCATGCGTATCCTCGTGGTCAACGTCAACACCACCGAATCCATCACTGAAACCATCGCCCAGCAGGCACGGGCGGTGGCTGCGCCGGGCACTGAGATTGTCGGGCTCACGCCCTACTTCGGCGCGGAGTCGGTGGAGGGCAACTTTGAAAGCTACCTGGCGGCCATCGCGGTGATGGACCGGGTGATGGCCTACGACCAGCCGTTCGACGCGGTGATCCAGGCCGGCTACGGCGAGCACGGCCGTGAAGGCTTGCAGGAACTGCTCAACGTGCCGGTGGTGGATATCACCGAAGCCGCCGCCAGCACCGCAATGTTTCTGGGCCACGCCTACTCGGTGGTGACCACCCTGGACCGCACCGTGCCCTTGATCGAAGACCGCCTTAAACTGGCCGGCCTGTACCAGCGTTGCGCCTCGGTACGGGCCAGTGGGATGGCGGTGCTGGAGTTGGAAGAGGATCCATTGGCGGCGATGGAGGCCATCGTGCGCCAGGCCGAACTGGCCATCAGCGACGACAAGGCCGAGGTGATCTGCCTGGGCTGCGGCGGCATGGCGGGGCTGGATGAGCAGATTCGCCAGCGCACCGGTGTGCCGGTGGTAGACGGTGTAACCGCTGCTGTAACCATCGCGGAGTCGCTGGTGCGGTTGGGGTTGTCGACGTCGAAGATCAGGACCTATGCAACGCCGAGGGCGAAGAAGGTGATTGGCTGGCCGAGCAAGTTCGGCCGTTAGACCGAGTCGCGGCCATCGCGGGCAAGCCCGGCTCCCACATTGGAACGTGGGCGCCTACAAGGTTGCGTTGAATCGGTTACTGAGATGCTGTTCGGCAAATTGCTCGATGATGAAATCCACGAACGCGCGGGTCTTGCCAGGTAGCAGCTTGTGTTCGGCATAGTAGATGGAGATGTTGCCGTCGTCGACGTACCAGTCGGGCAGCACGCGTACCAACTTGCAGCTCGCGAGCCAGGGCACGGCGAACGGCATGCTCACCAGAGCGACGCCCAACGCTTGGTCGGCAGCGACGCAGGCCGCCTGCGAATCGCTCATGGTCATGCGTGCCTTGAGGTTCAGCGGGCCATGTGCGCCGTTGCGACCAGTGAGTTGCCAGGAACGCACGCGACCGGTTTGCGGTGAGCGAATCAAAATACCGTCAAAGGACTCAAGGTCTGCCGGCTGCGCTATCGCAGCACGCGCTGCCAGGTAATCGGGCGACGCCACCAACACCCGATGGGCCGGCGCGAGCTTGCGCGCGACCACCCCTTGGGGCAGTTCAAAACCGCCACCCAGCGCCGCATCGAACCCCTGGCCAATCAGGTCAACCTGGCGATTGTCGAAGTGCCAGTCGGGGCTGATATCAGGAAAGCGTTTTAAAAACTCACCCAGCAGCGGCACGATGTACAAGCACCCGACCACCGTGCCCATACTCACTTTCAGGGTTCCCACCGGCCGTCCTTCGGCGCTGGCGAGGTTGGCCATGGCATTCTGGATGGTGGTGAGGCTGCCGCTGACCTCTTCCAGAAACAGTTTTCCGGCTTCGGTCAGAGTGAGACGCCGAGTGCTACGCTGGAACAACCTGACACCCAGGCGCGCCTCCAGCTTGGCGACACTTTTGCCGACGGCTGCAGGGGTCAGGCTCAGGTGCCGCGCCGCTTCAGCGAAGCTGCCACCCTCGGCGCTGCGTACGAAGCATTCGATACTGCCAAAGCTTTCCATATCGACCCACTCTAAACTTTTGGTTTACACAGACTATAGCAATCACGGTCTACCGGGAGGGGCTGGCGAGGTCGATACTCGGTTCCAACAACAAGGCACCCCGCCTTGAACAGCTAGGAGATCGACATGACCACACAGAACCTCAGCGGCAAAGTCGCCTTGATTCAAGGCGGTTCTCGCGGCATCGGCGCCGCTATCGTCAAGCGCCTCGCGGCGCAGGGCGCAGCGGTTGCCTTTACCTACGTCAGCTCGGCCGCCAAGGCTGAAGAATTGCAGAACAGCGTGATCAGCGAAGGCGGCAAAGCCCTGGCGATCCACGCCGACAGCGCCGATGCCGGCGCCATCCGCAACGCGGTCAACGCCACGGTCGAAGCTTTTGGCCGCCTGGATATCCTGGTGAACAACGCCGGTGTGCTGGCCATCGCGCCGCTGGAAGATTTCAAGCTGGAAGATTTTGACCAGACCCTGGCGATCAACGTACGCAGCGTGTTTATCGCGACCCAGGAAGCGGCCAAGCATATGGGTGAAGGGGGTCGGGTGATCAACATTGGCAGCACCAATGCCGAGCGCATGCCGTTTGGCGGTGGTGGCCCGTATGCCATGAGCAAGGCGGCGCTGGTCGGGTTGACCAAGGGCCTGGCGCGGGACCTGGGGCCACGGGGCATCACGATCAACAATGTGCAGCCTGGGCCGGTGGATACCGATATGAACCCGGCGGACAGTGATTTTGCCGAGAGTTTGATTGGGTTGATGGCGGTGGGTCGGTATGGGCATGTGGAAGAGATCGCCAGCTTTGTGGCCTACCTGGCTGGGCCGGAAGCCGGATACATCACAGGGGCCAGTTTGACCATTGATGGTGGCTTCAGCGCATAACGAATGTGGGAGCTGGCTTGCCTGCGATGGCGATCTTGAGGACGCCATCGCAGGCAAGCCAGCTCCTACAGTTTTTTACCGCGTTTGTTCAGCGAAGAGGTGGCAGGCCGTAGGCTGCCAGATCGAAGTCCGCGAGTTTGCGGATGATCTGGTCGGCATGGTGGTATTTGCTGTCGGCCATGGCTTCATCCGGTACGGCGATGGCGGTCATGTGCGCGGCTTTGGCGGCGGTGACGCCAAACGGCGAATCCTCGAACACCAGGCAATCCTCGGGCGCAACGCCCAGGCGGCGGGCGGCCGTGAGGAAGATGTCCGGCGCGGGCTTGGCGGCGCCGACTTCAGGGTCGTCAGCGGTAACGATGGTGTCGAACAGGCCAAACCATTCGCGGTGCAAGGTGGTCTTGTGACCAAACGAATTGCGCGACGAACTGGTGCCCACGGCAATCGGGATATTGTGCGCCTTCAAGTGCCGCACCAAGGCTTCAGCGCCGGGCATGCCCAGGGCTTTTGGGAAGCGCTCGCTCATGAGTGGTTCACGGATCGTCAGGAATTCAGCGGGCGTGATCGGCAGGTCCAACGCCTTCACCACGTAGTCAGCCAGGTCCTGGGCGCCGCGCCCGATGATGTGCTGCTTGATACTCCAATCGTAGGTGCGGCCATAGCGTTCGGCGATGATCTGTGTAACTTCGGTGTAGATGCCTTCAGTGTCCAGCAACAACCCGTCCATATCGAAAATCACAGCCTTGATCGGGACAGCAGTACGTGGTGCATTCATCACAACAGATCCTTGGGGGAAGGACTAAAAGGATTCAGCACAATAGCGGTCCACCTTGCCTGCAAGCAACCGTTGCGACTCGGTATTGATAATTACTCTCAATTAAATTAACGTCGCGGCGCTCCAGGCTCTGATCTCTTTTCGAGTTTCGCTGTGACCGACAACGCCGCCAGGCTGCAACTCTACCTCGACCATCGCCCCGCACTGATCAACTACGCCAAGGTTGTGGTGGGCGACCACGCACGCGCTGAAGATGTGGTGCAAGACGCGTTCCTGCGCTTTTGCGGCAACACGGATGACCCGGTCGAGCAACCGCTGGCCTACCTTTACAGAATCGTACGTAACCTGGCGCTGGACGCCGTGCGCCGCCAGGCCACCGAGAAACGCCAGCAGAAAATGCCCGCGCAATGGATGCGTCCCGGCCAGGAGTTGTCGCCGGAACAGCGGGTGGTACATGGCGACGACGCCAGCCGCATCGCCGCGACCCTGGCCAACCTGCCGGAACAAATGCGCATCGCCGTAGAGATGCATCGCCTCGGTGGTTTCACGTTGCAGCAAACCGCCGATCATCTCAATATTTCGCTTTCCACCGCCCATCGCCTGGTCAAGGACGCCATCGTTCAGCTGGCTTCGAGCGTCGCCACCCAGGGCGCGCACAGTAAGGAACGCCCGTATGCATGATGCCCACCCGCCCAGGAATGTCTCGGCACGCAGCCTCGAAGACGCCGGCCAGTGGTTGCTTGACCTGCAAGCCCAACCCGAACGCTTCGAGGAATTCGACCGCTGGCTGCACAGTGACAACGAGCATTTCGAAGCTTGGGCACAGGTCAATCGAGCCATGGATGCACTGGACGAACAAGCGCCCACGACCCAGGAACACTGGCCACGCGCGACGCGTTCACGCCTGCCCTGGCTGGCGGCTGCGTGTATCAGCGCCTTCGCGGTAGGCGCAGCGCTGGTAGCCAACCCTGTCTGGCGCGCGGATTACAGCACTGCCACCGCCGAAACCCGCGAGATCACCCTGAGCGACGGCAGCCGCCTGACGCTGGCACCGCAAAGCGCGATCAACGTGAGCTTTAACGGCCCTCTGCGCCAAGTCACGCTGATGCAGGGCGAGGTGTTTTTCGATGTCGTCCATGATGCGCAAAAACCTTTCGAAGTGCGCAGCGACGAAACCGTGGTACGCGTGCTGGGCACCGCCTTCGATGTGGCCCGCCGCGAAGGCGGCCTGGCCGTGGAAGTGCGTGACGGCACCGTGGGTGTGAACAAAGCGTATCGACTCACGGCCGGGCAACGACTGTGGCTCGACCGCCAAAGCGGCAAGGCCACGCAATCGTCAGTGGCGCCCTCGGAGGTCGCGGGCTGGATCAATGGCGCGCAATTCTTTGAGAACGTCAGCGTTGCCCAGGTCGTCGAGCAACTGGAGCGCTACCAGCGGGGCTGGATCGTGATCAACGACCCGGCCCTGGCGAACAAGCGAGTGACCGGCCTCTACGACATGCGCGATACCCGGCGTGCGCTACAGGCGTTGGTTGCGCCGATTGGCGGTGAGGTGCACGAGTACTCGCCGTTCCTCATGGTCATCGGCCACAAAAAAACGATTGTAGAAAAATAAATACAGTGTCCTGAAAAAAACCGCGCTGGTGTTCGTCTTTGTAGCTCCTTGTATTGCGAATGAATCGTAATACCAAACACTAAGGCGACGAAACATGGGTCACCGATCACCTGCACCGTTGGCATTGGCCATCCTCTGTGCTGCTATCCACAGCGCGATTTTCCAGCCGTCCCAGGCATTGGCCGCAGAGGCCAGCGGCGCGCCGAGTGATCAGGCGACGCGTTTCTTCGACATTCCTGCGCAACCGCTGACCACCGCACTCAGCGCATTCGCCCGCCAGGCCAACCTGCAACTGGGCCTGGAAGCCGGGCTAGTGGATGGACTGCAAGCCTCAGCCTTGCGCGGCAACTTCACCCAGGAGCAAGCCCTGCAACGCCTGCTCGGCAATGCACCGGTGAACTGGAAAATCGACAACCAACGCAGCTTGATTCTCAGCCGTCGCGATGGCGCCAATGCAGGGATCAACGACCTCGACGATTCCGAAATGCTCGGTCCCGTGACCATCAAGGGCGGCGAGACCAGCCGCTTGACCGGTGCAGCCGCGCAGGTCTACACCAAGGCCGGCTCCAGCGTGTTCATCTCGGGCGAGACCATCAACCGTTTCCGTGGCTCCTCCCCCGCCGATATCCTCAAGGGTGTGCCCGGCGTACAAACCGGCGATGCCCGCAATGGAGGCGCGCTGGACGTGAACATCCGAGGTATCCAGGGCCAAAGCCGAGTGCCGGTGACCATCGACGGCAGCCAGCAGGCCATCGATGCCTACCGTGGCTACAGCGGCATGCAACAGCGCAGCTATATCGACCCCGACCTGATCAGCGAAATCAGCGTGGACAAAGGCCCCAGTCTCGGCGCCGACGCGGCGGGCGCCATTGGCGGCATGGTCAAGATGAAGACCTTGCAACCCAAAGACATCCTCAAGGACGGCGAAACCTACGGCGTGCGCCTCAAGGGTGACTTGTCGAGCAACAGCGTGGTTGCACCCGGCACCTACAAGGCCACGCCGCACCATGGCAGCAATGGCCTGGGCGGTTCCCCTGCGCATTCCGGCAGCGTGGCATTCGCCAGCACCGGCGAGACGGTGGATTTCGTCGCGGCCTATTCCCAGCGCCAAAGCGGCAACTATTACGCGGGTAAAAAGGGCTTCAAGAAGTACCAGGTGTTTCAGCAAGTGCGTAAATACGACCCGAAAACCAGGAAGTACATCTATGTCACCCAAGAGGCCAACACCGCCGCCAAATTCTTCAAGCCCGACAGCGAAGTGTTCAACACCTCGAGCGACGCGGAGTCGGTACTGCTCAAGGCGATCCTCAAGCCGGCGACGGACCAGAAACTGGAGCTGACCTACCGCTACACCGATGGCCACTATGGCGAAGTGATGCCCTCGCAGATCATCCGCAATACCAGCGGCAGCGTGCCGCAATGGGACCCGGGCAGCATGCGCATCAACGCGTACACCGCGCGCTATACCTACAAGCCCGAAGACAACCCGCTAATCGATTTGAGCGCCAACGTCTGGGCCACCAAAGCCCAGAGCGAAGCCTTCAACGGTTTGGTAACGGTGACGCCACTCTACGGCCATGAAGACGATGCCGACCCGCTCGGCGATACCTACAAGGACGCCCTGCGCAACCGCACCAAGGACAAACGCTGGGGCGTGGACCTGAGCAACACCTCGCGTTTCGACACCCGCGCCGGCAAGTTCGCCTGGACCTACGGCGGCTCTTACCAGACCGAAAACCTGGGCCCCGATGACAACTCGCCGGTGCTGCTGTCGGACCTGCAAAAGAACCGCTTCATCCGCAGTGGCGAACGTGAAGAAAGCAGCCTGGTGACGTCGCTTGAATGGTCACCGATCAAGCGCCTGACACTGACGGCGGGTGGACGCTACAGCGAATTCAGCAGCAAGGACCACAACCGCAAGGCCAGCCCCGCCACGTTCGGCCCGGACCGCAAACCGACCAGCTACACCTTCGCGCCGCCCATTGAACGGCAGGACCAGGCCTTCGCACCGTCCTTCGGCGCAAAGCTGAACCTGACCGACAACAGCTTCGTCTACCTCAACTACAACGAAGGCGTGCGCATGCCGAGCCTGTTCGAGTCGACCCTGGGCCTGTTCACGGCCGCCGTGCCGACCGATGGCATCAAGCCCGAGCGCAGCAAGAATTGGGAATTCGGCGCCAGCACCTTGCAAAACAGCGTACTGGTTGACGGCGACACCGCCGCCGCCAAACTCGCCTATTTCAACAACAAGATCGAAAACTACATCACCCGTGACTACACCGACATCTTTGCCGGCAACCTGCAGAACGTCGACAGCTTCACGGTCAAGGGTATCGAGCTGCAAACCAGCTATGACATGGGCCGGGTGTTCACCGACATCTCCGCCACCTATTACCTGAATGCCAAGACCTGCGCGCCGGACATCGCGAAGAAACTACGCGAAGAAGACAACCCTTCCACACCCAATTGTGTGGACGGCGGCTTCCCGGGCTCCTACACCAACACCCAGAACCCACCCAAATACTCTGTAAACACCACTCTGGGCAGCCGCTGGTTTGACAACCGCCTCGTCCTCGGCGGACGCATGGTCTACAACAGCGCACCCACCGCCAAACTGGACAAGTCCTGGAACAACGGCATCACCACGAACCAGATGTACTACCGCAAGTCAGCGATCTACGACCTGTTCGCCAGTTTCGAAATCGTCAAAGGCACCCAGCTGGATTTCTCGGTACAGAACCTCACCAACGTCTATTACCTGGACCCACTGGCCCAAAGCTTCATGCCCGCGCCAGGGCGAACGTTGCGCACGGGGCTGACCGTCAAGTTCTGATATTACCGTTGAGTTGAATCGCGGGATGCCCTTTTGGCATCCCGTTTTACGTTGATCCCTATTGATGAACCCATGATTCCCAAGACAGCCCCGGACTACCTCAATCCACCGCGCAAGGCCCTGTGGAGTGTTGCCACGCTGATCACCCTGAGCGTCTATGCAGGCCTTATCGCATGGTGGCTGCATACGCCCAGCGTGACAGTCGCCGAAGCCGCCCCCGCAGCGATGATGATCGAATTGGCCGCCGCCCCCGTGGCCCAGGTGGTGGAAGAAGACCTGCAAGTGGCGCCAGATAAAGTGGTGCAGAAACAGCTGAATACGCCGTCGGAAAAACCGCCAAGGGAAGTGCCCAGGAAAATAGTCGCCGCAACTCGGCCGAGTATGGCGAAAACCGCGACGTCCCCGCTTCAGGACACTGCCCGAGGCACTTACTCGTCCGCACCGAATCACGCTGCCGAGTTCGAGACCGCGCCAAAAAAACAGGACGAACAACCGGCACCTTCCACCACCACAGCACCGCCCAAACTGGACACGCACACGGCCGACACCACCGCCGCCAATCAATCTTCACGCGGTGCGGCCGACCCGGCGCAAAAGGTGCAATGGGAAGCCGAACTGCTGGCCCACCTGGAACGGTACAAGCGTTATCCGCAAAACGCCCGCGATCGAGGCGACCGGGGCGTGGCGTATCTGCGCTTCGAGATCGACAGCAACGGCAAGGTGCTCAGCGCCAGCATCGTGCGCTCGGCCGGTTTTACCGAACTGGACACTGCAACGCTGGACATGATCAACCGTGCGTCCCCTGTTCCGCGCCCGCCGGAGGGAAGCAAGACGCGGTTTACGGTGCCGGTGGTCTTTGCAAAGTGAAAGCAAAGTGAAGCCAACGTGAGGACGAAGTGAGGGCAGAGTGAGCGTTGTTTGCAAAGAGAGAATTACATGCAGCAACAGCTTTTGATCAATCGCCCTCGGAGCCTACGCTAACGTCAGGAGGCGCCGGGCGTGAGGTATTCCGAAAAAGCCCGAAAAAACTAATAAAAGACTTATAAAAAAATAAGCTTTGAATAAGCCTTCAAGGGGAAATCTTGAATAGCACATCACCCCACGTTCAGTTCATCAATGACACCGAAGGGAAACCCGTTTTTGTAGTGATTCCCTATGCCCAATATTTCGCAATGCAAGGTCGTGGGCACCTTATTCCTCATCAAGTTGTCAGCCTGATTGTCGACGGTTTACCTCCCGTCCGTGCCTGGCGCGAGTACCTCAACCTGACGCAAAAAGAAGCCGCTGAACGCCTGGGGATTTCCCAATCTGCGTTTGCCCAACAAGAGACGGTGAAAAAACTTCGCCGGGCAACGCGAGAGAAAATAGCCAAGGCATTCGGCATCAACGCTCTTCAGTTGGAGCTATAGGGTCACTCTGCGAAGTCCGCCACCTCAGTCCGTGCGTCCACATGCCCGCCAGCGTTACGTACAGGATTGAGACAGCTTCATTGGTAAAGAATCAGACTCCCTCATTCCCTTCACAGACGCCCCCATGTCCGAAGCCTTCGAAGTCCCCAGCCCCCACGAAAAACACATCGAGCACACCACCGAACATGCCCACGGCCGCGGCGATAATTTCGCCAGCCGTATCGCCGTGATGACCGCCCTTATGGCCACCCTCGGCGCGATGCTCAGCTACCAGGCCGGCTCGACCGAAAGCGAAGCGGCGATGGACAAGAACAACGCCGCCATCTTCAAGACCGAAGCGGCCAACCAATGGAACTACTACCAGGCCAAGTCCAGCCGGCAAAACCTCGCGGAACTGGCCACTCACATTCCCGGTGTGGACGCGGTGCATTACAAGGAAGAAATCGAGCGCTACAAGAACCAGAAGGAAGACGTGCGCAAACAGGCCGAGAAGCTTGAAGCCACGTCAAAGGAATGGGATGAAAAATCGGAACAGGCGCTGCACCAGCATCATCGCTGGGCCCAGGCAATGACCGCGATTCAGATCGCGATTTCGTTGGCAGCGATTACCTTGCTGACGCGGCGGGAATGGTTGAAGCGGATGTCGTATGCGGCAGGCGGTATGGCAGTGGTGTTGGGTGGACTGGCCTGGCTGCATTTCTAGCAAATTCCCTTCGGTACCCCGCCCTATCGCTATATAGTAAATAGCACAACGAAAATCAAGGAGATTACCGGTGTCCGCACAACTCAAGGAAGCCGTGGGCGCCGCCTACAGCATCGACTCCATGCGCTACGCCCAGGCCATGACCTGGCAAGCCATCGAACAACTGGCCCATCGCATCCGTCCCGGCATGCGCGAATCCGAAGCCCGCGACCTCGGCAAGCAAGTCCTCACCGAGCTCGACATGCAGCGCATCTGGCACCCACTGCTGGTGCGCTTTGGCGCCAACACCCTCAAGACCTTCAAACAACGCTCCGACGGCGACCCGGTGCTGGGCGACGATGACATCTTCTTCATCGACATGGGCGCCGTCTGGCAAGGCCACGAAGGCGACGCCGGCGCCACCTTCGCCACCGGCAACGATCCAGACATGCTCGCCTGCGCCAGCGCCGCCAAAGAGCTGTTCGACCGCGTACAAGCGCGCTGGAAAAACGACCAGGTCGTCGGCCTCGAGCTTTACCGCTACGCCGAAGCACAAGCCCAGGCCATGGGCTGGCAACTCAACCTCGACATCAAGGGCCACCGCGTCAGCGACTTCCCCCACGCCATCCACCGCGGCGGCGACCTGGGTGATTTCGAGCACTACCCGAATGCCGGGCTATGGATCCTCGAAATCCAGATCGCCCACCCGAGCAAACCCTACGGTGCTTTCTACGAAGACCTCCTCGCTTAAGGAACTGCAATGAACCGCTCCACCGAACACCCCGTGCTGTTGTTTTCCTACGGCACGCTGCAAGACAAATCCGTACAACTGGCCAACTTCGGCCGCGAACTGACCGGCCAGCAGGACGCGATGCTGGGTTACTCGCAGAGCTGGGTAGAAATCACTGACCCGGACGTGCTGGCTAGCAGTGGCAAGACACATCATCCGATTGTGGCGCCGAGTACGCAGGCAGACGCCAGGGTTGAGGGGATGGTGTTTCAGATTACCGAGCAGGAACTGGCAGCAGCGGATGCGTATGAGGTGGCGGACTACAAGCGGGTGGAGGTGGGATTGGCTTCGGGGATGAGGGCTTGGGTGTACGTGCAGGCCTGAAGCGTTGAGCTTGCTGCCTAACCCCTGAAACAACAAAACCCCTGGCTTCTCTCGAAACCAGGGGTTTTGTTTACATCGAATTTGGCGGTGAAGGAGAGATTCGAATTTAACAGCCCTTTCGACCAGCAAAGCCCATACCTAGGGGCTTTCAGCGTGCATAGTAGTACAATTGAGTAGTACAATCAGCTGTACCACTCCCCCCACTTCACGGCACTCCAATGGCAGACAACCTGATTCAAAAGAAAGGTGAATCCACATGGTACGTGCGACTGGCAGTGCCTGTGGATGTGCAGAAAACCATTGGTTGTAAGGTACTGATTCAGTCATTGAAGACGGGACTCCGCAAGGAAGCAATGGATGCACGCCTACCCTATCTCACCCAGTGGAAGGCGGAATTTGCAGCAGCCAGAACTGAGGCACAGATTCGCAAAGAGAACTGGCGCCCTGAGCTTGCACAATGGGGTCAAGAAATCGACAACCATATTGGTGCACGCTTTATGGCTGTTATGAGGAATCCCTCCAAGAAAATTAACGAGCTTACGCCGGAGGAAAATGCAGCTGGTAGGGAGAAAACTCTCGTTGAACTCTACGCTTCGGCAAACCGGTTGGAAGCTCTCGGAGTACCGGGCGTTGTCGCCCTGCTAGAACGTAGTCGTGCACAAATGCCTCCTACTGCCATAGAGCGTGTGCAACATTCTGCCGATGTCATGCGCGAACTCATGACACTTACGACCTCATCGCACTATGACCTGAGTCCGACTGAGACAGCAGAGGCGCAGGCGATAGCGCTAGACCCAGCCGTCCACAAGCCAAAGTCACCCATCACCCCCGCGCGCGTGAAAACCTATCGAGAGTTTAGGGAAAGTCGCGGTGGTGCTCCGAAACACGTCGATCAGCAAGTGGGGAAAATGGAGCGGTTGTCGGATTTCCTCAAGAAAGAGGGATTGCCGCTCAACTTCGACACGGTGGACGAATGGTTGAAATCTCTGGATCGTGCTCCAGCTACGTTAGGTCAGTACCTCATGGCTGGCACTGCGTTCTGGAAGTGGGCGATCAAGTACGATGCGGCTTGGCGTGAAGAATACAAGGACAAGGTGAATCCATTCATTGGCCACGATCTGCCACAGGGCGGAGGCTCCGAGACAGCGGGCAAAGACAGGGAAATATACACGCGTGCTGATACCCTCAAGCTGCACCAAGCAGCTCTGGACAACGGGGATAAACCGCTTGCAGACCTCATCGCATTGGGCTGGTACACCGGGGCCAGGATCGAAGAATTATGTCGATTGAACAATGACAGCGTGATCACTGTTGACGGCATCCGCTGCTTCGACTTTCCGAAGAGCAAGAGCAAGGCGAGCAAGCGTGTGGTGCCAATCCATCCGAGCCTAACCACTACCATTGACCGCCTGTGCGAAGAAACTACTGATACCTTCCTAATCCCCACCAGCTCACACGACCACTACGGCAAACGCTCCCACGCGATATCCAAGGCGTTTGGCCGACTGCGTACAGCAGCAGGCTTCAGCAAGCTTCACGTCTTCCACAGCTTTCGACATACCGTGATCACTGAATTGGTCCGGGCAGATGTGCCGGATGCCTTGGCCAAGGAATTGGTTGGACATGAAACGGGCTCAGTGACACATGACGTTTATTCGAAGGGTGCGAGCACAGCACAGAAACTAGCAGCCATCTCCAAACTCCCTTCGCTGAAAACAGAGCTGTCTGCTGACGACGCAACGATATTATGATTGCCACGCGTTCCTGTGTGGATTGTGAGAAACGGTGTGGATCGATACTCAGTACATTTTGCGGGCATACGCTTTCTGTGTGAAAGCCCAACCCTGTATTTTTCAGAATCGAGAAATCAAGACGAATCCATATCTTGCGTGTACTGAATCCGATGAATATTAGTTTCGAGAGTTTAACCGTCCGACCTTTTGCACAAAGGTGGGTGCTCAAGGTTCTGGCAAATCCGTAGGGATTGCGTTTGATGGTCGGCGGGTAGCCTGAGACTGCGTGAGAGCGTGCGTAGAAAGGTTCTACCGAGTGGTGATGGTGCCGGATCAAACTACCGGGTAATCTCAGCCAAACTCATCACCACAAGGATTGAAGATGTCAGGACAGCCAAGCACGGCGAGTCAACTCATCATGATGCACAACGAAGCAGCGACTAAATTCGACTACTTCATTCTGGGTGTGACGCTAGCAATCTGTGCCTACCTCGCCCAAACCAACCCATACGCTCCACTCGATACCAATAAAGAGACGTTCCTACTAGGTAGCTTGTTGGTGTTCGCGGCAAGTGCCATCTGTGGGTTCAAGCGTATTGAGTCCAGCATTGCAATGCTAAGGATGAATGCCGACGTGTTAAAGGAACCAAACCCAGTGATTAGGGAAAAGCTTCTAAATCATCTTAGAAACAGTCGAGAGTCACACCGCTGGTATGTAGCTCGTAATCATCTATTGCTCACTGGGCTGTCGTGTTATGTCGTCACTAAGGTGTGGGCTGCCTATCAGCACACTGGCTGGATAATGATATCGTGATTTTAGGGCATTATTACACCCATGACCCAAGATAAGGAGATGCCGAGTGAAAGACATGAATGAAGACTTCGTGAACAGCGAATACCATTACAGTGTTGGTGAGGGTGATCTGATGGTTGCGGAGGTTGAAATCCCTAAAGAAGTGCAATTCGATCCAGTTTACCTAATGGACATGGTGGTCAAGCAGATTACCGACGACCTCAAGCAACAGGGTAAAATAGTCAAGCGTGCTGATCAGCCTTTTGTCGATGTAAAAAACTCCTCGGTGTTAGATATATTTGTCACTGGACCATTCGATCCTTTCACTCTGAAAGCCTGTGACGCAGCCGACCTAATATCCCCGTTAAAAGATTCGTAGAGCTTGGAGTGATTGTTTGTTTCGGTAGCCGTTGACCACGTCACCACGCCCACACAATCCCCTGAAATTCAGAATGAGCAATCTGCCGAATTCTCCTGTGCGCGTGGTGCTGAAATCCGTAGTCGGTGCTGGATGTAGGTCTGATGAGTTTAACGCCCTAGCTCTTATGGCAGACCACCCAGTCCAACAAATTCAGAATCCGGCGAGGTGGTCGGGATGCCGTCTGATCCTGCGTAGGATCGCGCACAGGAAGCGCTAGGTGAATACTAGTAGCAGCACGCACTCATTCTTTATCGTTGCTTACAGAAGCTCTGGCTAAAATCAGAATACAAACTCATGGTACATCGCTGCTACTTCTGCACGCGTGATACCGATGTACGCCATTGTTACCGCTGGACTGGAATGGTTCAGTGTCTTGCAGATCATCTCGATTGAAACACCACCGTTGTACATCAACCAACCACGAGTCTTACGCATTGAGTGCGTACCTAGTTGAAGACTCATCTCATCACCCACGGCTTTGAATGCAGCGCCTACTGCAACGCGGCTGACAGCCTTTCCCTTCGCCCGGTTGCTATCCACTTGAAATAGGAACGTGTGCGTTGGGTGTGCCTTCCTGCGACGCTCGATGATCGCCTTGGCGGAACTATTCAAATCAATGTACCGGGTCTTACCGGTCTTGCTCTCTTTGATCGTCAGGATGTCGCCTTTCACATCGTCGAAGGTCAGGCTGAGCAAGTCACTGATACGGAGTGCAGTGTTCACGCCGAAGCGCCAGATGTCCGCATAAAGAGGATTGCCCTTGGCGTTGAGTGAAAGCTTGCGGGAGATTGTCTCTGCTTCGCCGGTTGTCTTCACTGCTTCAACAATGTTCATCTAATTTGCACTCCGTGTGATTCTCACTCGATATGTAAATTAGATCATAGGCCACTAGGCTATAGCAATGTTTTTAAAGGGCTGGCTTATTTTCACAATAGCATTGTGTCAATTAGAGCCATTGCTCACGACTACCACGATTGTGATTTCTACCGATGTGCTGGTGATGGGGCTAAGGGCTAAGGGCTAAGGGCTTAGGGAACTTTGAATATAGAATCCTTTACAAAATCATAACCTTGTACAGAAATTCAGATTGGGAAGCGCGGTGATGTCTGCTAACGATGATTTGATTACTTGGAACACCCGGTGGCGCCTACACAATGGCGTAGTGTCCTGCAAGTCATGCAGAGCATCGCAAGAGGAATCAGATAAGGATGCCTTGTTTGATCATCAGGCTGGCTGTGGGTATGCAGGGCAAGGCTCACGGCCTTAGGATGATCTGGACCGTATCACCTCCGCGTTCAGAGTGCCGAAAGGCTGAGAAAGTCGAACCAAGCAAACGTGAGTTGAGAGGTGTTAACGCCCTTTTGCTTGAAATGGCGTCGTTTTCATCCGCATTCCAACGCACGTCAGGGGAATTGGAGGGGAAAGCAATCGAGCTTAACTAGGGAAGAGCTAGAGGCCACTAGAAATCAGGGTTGTAGCTGGATTTTGCATAACAAGCTGTTACACCAAGGGCCAAGGTGATCCTGTTGCCTTACCTGATTTCAACCCTGTTGTAAGGTGGTGGTCATCACACCGGAACCAGCATGGCTTTATTTAACAACGACCAACGTCTGATTCGGATGTCACCAAAGACCATATGAAGGTCATGCGGTTTCTGTTTCTCGATTGCGCTTGCAATTGTGTACGGCTTCAGTCCTACAAGCTTCTTGCTCATGACGTTCATGGTTGATGTAAACGACTCGTCAACAATTTCTTTCAAGCCATCTGACCGGGCTGTGGTCAGGATCATTAGGTACGCTTGCAATGTCTTGTCACCCCTGCCATTTCCAGCCTTGGTCTGGATACGAACCAAGAAAGGTTGATCAGGGAATTGTTTACGCAAGGATTGCAGAAATGGTTCCTTGTCAGTCAGCAATCGGTTGCTCAACGTAAGGTCGTCATAGAACACTGAATACTGGTGTGACCACTGATGTTCTCTGAGTAGTGATAGGTACTTCCTCTTTGTCTTGTCTTGACTCGTTTCGCTCATTCCTTTCCTCCTTCCCTCTAAGGTTAAATCTCTTAAATACATACTCTCAGACACAGCACTAGAACTCTCAAACCCTCCCTTTCCTAGCAAACTACTAAACGACTGCTAAGGTTGGCTGGTGATAAACCCCTGTAAACATTGGGTCATAACGACTTTTTCAGGTCAAATACAGAAAATTACTAGTGCGGCGATTTTCGCATTACTAGTGCGGTTATTTCAACCCCATTTCTGGATCATTTACCACCCCGTTTTGTGGTGATGAACCAACCATGCTCGCGATGAACACTCACACCACACGGACACCTTTCAGCAACGCACACAAAAGCCCCGTACAGTGTTGTTACACTGCCGGAGCCGTAGCGGTATTACTTTCCATTGTGAGGTGCTCAGGAGTGACTGTAGGAGCTTACAGCGGGTGTTGCTAGATCAGTCTGGAACTACCAGTTCACCGAACGTGTCATTCACCTCCTTTTCAATGTCAGTCATTCGTTTTTTGTGGGCATCTTCGATTTTCTTTTTCTCTTTCAACTGTGCAGCTTGAAGCAACTGTGCAGTTAGTAGGTCTTTGTATTTCTGATGTTCACGCTCCAAGTCGGCGATGTACTCTTGCTTCACTTGAGAATCAAGCGCTTGGCATTCGTCAATTTTAATGGAGTCAGGCTTATCCATACGACACCAATAGCTGCCATGACCAAAAGAGACCGGATACTTCAGATTTAGCGTGTAACCCTTATCATGATGATCAATTACACTGGTCAAGAATTGAACTGGTATTTCTCCCCGTACGAACGCAGTGGATTCATCAGTCTGCTCATAAACAATATGTCGTGCTGCTTGCAGCTCCTTCAAAAGTTTCTCGTCAAACTGTGGTGGTACGCCCTTGATGGTAATTTTATCAGTCATTTTGTTTTTCCTTCTTTTGTCGAATGTGATTGACCATCAACTGAATGATGGCGGTTTGGTATTGTTCGTCACTTGATTGTTTAATGGTGGTACTGACAGTGGTGGTTGTTACACTCTGTTTTGATTGTTGATCTTTGCGTCGTGCAGATGCCCGCATAATTCCACGAGCGAAGTAATCCAGACTACTCATGTGCTTTCAACTTTTTGGTTTGGTTTAATTTATTATTCACTTGGGTTAGCATTGATTGAATACAGTGTGTCGCATTCGTATACCCAGTGTGGGCCATGATCAACTTGAGTTGATGCTCAGCTTGTTCGTTTAAGAATATTCGCATTAGATACACTCACTTTGCACAACACGATCAACAACAAATTTGTTGAATGATACGCCAGCAACAGATGCAGCTTTGGTAATAGCAGCATGGTTGATAACACTGAACATGATTCGTTCTGGAATCAAAGTGACTCGCGACTGCCTCCAATACTTTGCACGACAAGCAGCATTACAAGTTGTGGTCTGTGGACGCCGGTTAATGAGTGGTGAATTGCAAGCGCGACAATGGGTAGTAAGCATAGGATGCTACCTCTGTTAGATAATTGGGTTAATGTTTAGTAGTGTTCGGTGAAGCTAATAAAAAACCCATACCGGTTAGGAGTATGGGTTTTTTGTTCAGGAGAGAGATTGTTGGAAGATCAGACCACAGTGCAACGCCGAGAAGGAATGGGCAAGGGTTGCATTAGAGGGAACCGCACCTGCTGGCTAAACAACTGAAAAGACGGCGTGATCTGATCAACTCCAATAAAGACATTATGACACAAATGAGAATAATTGTCAATACCGCAACAGGTGTTTTGAACACTTGCGTTCAACTATTTATTTGTATTCGGCTTTGCTGATTCTGCTCTTTAAAATTCACGAACGATAATTGTTCGGTCCTTTTCACGTTCCAGTTATCCGACTTAACTAAGCCTCTAACTCTTTCCAACTTATATCTCGGGCTAGGGATTCAGCCATCGTCGAAGTTGCTCACCCCTCGCGGCGCAGGGGCTGAGATTCCGTATACTTTTTGTGAAAATTTTAGCTCTTGCTAGGGGCGGTCTTCTCATTTGATTCCAGCTTGATGTGGTTTTTCATGAGCTGAAAAAAACGGTTACTTTCTGCTGTGATTGGCTTTACGCTGTAGAGCGTATCGTAATACCGTCCAACATTATCTTTGGCCATATTCAAGTCGAGTCCCGTGCTGTATTCATCCTCTAAGCGTTTGCGGAATTCCGCAGGAGGCATCTTGAGTTCGACAGCATCATGAGTCATTACGATAATCTTACTTAAAGATTCGCTCAGAGCTGGCTCAAAATAGATTGAGAACAGGGCAAACGTTCCGCCTAGCTCAACAATCAATTCTCTAAAGGTCGAATACAGCGCCGCTGCTTTGCTTCTGTACTCAAGATGCATATCCCAACTCGCTTTTTGCACTTGCTCATTCCCTTGTTTGAAAGCTATGTCTGAAACTGCAGCAGCCATTTCGCTATTGGATACATGAATTTGATAGATGCTAATCAGGTCAGTGATTTTGGCGACATCCACTACAGCTTTCTTGAAGGTATCCACCTTCAGCTTTTCTACTTCCTGTATTTGTAAGTATCGTTGTTGTGTCTGCCAGACATCAGACTTGTAAAGTTCAAGCTGTTTCGCATACTCGACTTTCACTTGCTCAATTTTACTAGTGATATCGGCTATATCTTCTTTAGTGGCTAGATTTTTGGCTTTCTCTCCGATGTAGCCGGGGAGATAGATTTTAATGAGCAACCCCCCGATAAAAATTAAAACCAACAACACCACATCAACTGCTAATGAGATATCCATTCATTAAGCTCCAATCATTACTTGCAAGGGTAAGCATCCTTAAATGCAGACCACACTAACACTGTGTTACTCTTATTCAATAACTTCGGGTTATCTTTTAAATACTTCACTACGATGCGCACCATCTGACCATTCGTCACACTATCGGGCATACAATATTTATCATCTTTCTTCAGAACGTCACTATAGAAGTAAACCATACTATTAACACCCTCCACAAAGCCAGCACACATCCCAACGCCAATTCGATCATAGTTTGGCTCTGAGTCTGCTAATTTTAAGTACTGCTGACATTGCCCCAGTAACTCGTTCCCATCGTACTTGCGGCCTGTAGCCTGAGCACCGCCACTCCCCAACATTCCAACAAGTGCAATCGCTAATGCTATCCATGCTTTCATGATGATTCTCTCGTCGTGTAATGGCACGATGGTATCGGGCTCCTAGGCTTGGTGCCAGATAGGCAAGAGCTCAGAATCAGACTAACGGCAGTATCGAGGATATGTACAGACGAAACGAAGGGAAACGGAACAGCGGAGGGATTGAGCGGGCGTGAGGAAATGCGGGGTAGGATAAGTAGTACAATTGAGTAGTACAACCAGAAACGAAAAAGCCCCGTAACTCATTGAATTACGGGGCTTTTCTTAATATGGCGGTGAAGGAGAGATTCGAACTCTCGATACAATTTCTTGTATACACACTTTCCAGGCGTGCTCCTTAAGCCACTCGGACACTTCACCGTATCTCGTCAAACCAGTTCAGTCTGTCGAGGCGCGCTAATGTAGTCGAAAGCCTTTCTGATGGCAAAGGTTTTTTTCAGAATATTCATGCGGTTAGCCCGTTATGCCGTTCAACGCCCGGCAAGGGGTGGTGATTGTGCCATTCTCAGGCATCGCCAGGATGGGTCTGGGGCGGCGATTGCGCCCTGCCCCAGGCTTTCCCAACGCCTGTGTGCGGGAAAAGTCTGACTGGGTAGTCAGTCACGGCGCTTTACCGGGGCGGACGTGGTGGGTAACGTCTGCGCATGCACTGCTATTAACAAGCCTTCTATAACAAATCCTACAAGGAACCGCGTCATGAGTGAGTTGATTGCCTACCACCTCGAAGACGGTATCGCGACCCTGACCTTGAGCAACGGCAAGGTGAATGCCATTTCTCCGGCGGTGGTCAGTGCCTTTAATGAAGCGCTGGACCAGGCGGAGAAGGACCGGGCGGTGGTGGTGATCACCGGCACGCCGGGAATTCTGTCGGGTGGTTATGATTTGAAGGTGATGACCGCCGGTCCTAAAGAGGCGATCGGCCTGGTGACGTCCGGTTCGACCCTGGCGCGTCGTTTGTTGTCGCACCCGTTCCCGGTGATTGTGGCGTGCCCTGGGCATGCGGTGGCCAAGGGCGCGTTTCTGCTGTTGTCGGCGGACTATCGGATTGGCGTGGAAGGCCCGTTCAGCATCGGCCTGAACGAGGTAGCGATCGGCATGACCATGCACCACGCCGGTATCGAGTTGGCGCGGGATCGCCTGCGTAAGTCGGCGTTCCATCGTTCGGTGATCAATGCCGAGATGTTTGACCCGCAGGGCGCGTTGCAAGCCGGCTTCCTCGACAAGGTGGTGGCACCGGAGGAGTTGCATGCGGCTGCGCTGGAGGCGGCACGTCAGTTGAAGAAGCTGAACATGAATGCGCACAAGCACACTAAGTTGAAGGTGCGTAAAGAGCTTCTGGAGGCCTTGGACGATGCAATCATCCAGGACCAAGGGCATATCCTTAGCTAAGTCCTACCCCTGATGCGTCAGAGCCCGACCTTGAGTCGGGCTTTTTCTTACAAATAAATCAGAATCATCCTTAGCCGCTCTAGCCTGCCCGTGCCGGTAGATGTTGAAACATGCGCTTAAACATCGGCTATCTCCTACCTCTACAGGGGTAATTGCCGAATACAGTGCACATCCGTACACTGCGCCACCTTTTGTCCGGATAGGCCGTGTCGATGCTTTTTCTGTTGCGTATGTTGTTGATGGGCCTGCACTTTATGCTCGCCGGTGTGCTGGGCGTGCTGGTCGGTCTGTGTCGACCGTTCAATCCGGACAACAGTCGCCTTTGTGCGCGACTTTACGCGCTGCCGGCCATGTGGATCCTGCGGCTGAATGTGAAGGCCGATGTGGACTCGCTGCGCAACAAGCCCGGCACCTGCGTGATCCTCGCCAACCACCAGTCCAACTATGACTTGTTTGTGTTCGGCAACGTGGTGCCCTACCGCACTGTGTGTGTCGCCAAGAAAAGCCTGAAATGGGTGCCGCTGTTCGGCCAGTTGTTCTGGCTGGCGGGCAACGTGCTGATCGACCGAGGCAATGCACACAAGGCTCGCCGCGCGATGCTTACCACGACGCACACTTTGCAGCATGAAGACACATCGATCTGGGTATTCGCGGAGGGCACGCGGAATCTAGGCAAGGGTTTGCTGCCGTTCAAGAAAGGCGCTTTTCATATGGCGATTGCGGCCGGCGTGCCGATTGTGCAGGTGTGTGTCAGCACTTACGTGACGCATATGCAGCTCAATCGCTGGAACAGTGGGGATGTGCTCATACGGTCGTTGCCGCCGATTCCTACCATTGGGATGACTGTGGATGACATACCGGCGTTGATGCAGGCGTGTCATGCGCAGATGGATGAGTGCATCGCCGAGATGGACCGCGAATTGCAAAGTCCCGCAACAATAGAACTCCCTTCCAGCTAAGCTGCCCAACACCTGTCCTCCCAATAAGAAGCGATCAGCACCATGGGTAGAGTTGTTGCGGCCGCCGTCTATAGCGCCGGTAAGAAAGTCACGGATATCACCCTCGATGAAGGCGCGGCCTGGGCCGCCAAACCCGATCACTTTGTGTGGATTGGCCTGGAAGAACCCGACGCCCAGGAACTGGCCAACCTGCAACGCCAGTTCAACCTGCATGAACTGGCCATTGAAGACGCCCTGGAAAAACACAGCCGACCCAAGCTGGAAACCTTCGGTGATGCGCTGTTTATCGTCACTTATTCACCGGTGCGCGAGAACGGCAAGCTGGAGTTTATCGAGACTCATATCTTCGCCGGCAACGGCTACATCATTACTGCACGCAACGGTCACTCGGCGTCCTACGGCTTTGTGCGCCAGCGTTGTGAGGCGCGGCCACTGTTGTTGGAGCATGGGGAAGATTTCGTACTGTATGCGCTGCTGGATTTCGTCACCGAGAATTACCAGCCGGTGAGTGAAGCGATCCATGCCGAGATCGATGAGCTGGAGCGCAATGTGCTGTGCAGCTCGTTGAGCGAGCGTGATATCCAGAAGATCCACGGCCTGCGTCGCGACGTGTTGCGGCTCAAGCGTTATGTGGCGCCGATGGTGGAGATCAGCCAGGAGCTGCAGAAGCTTAGCTTTCCGTTTATCGACAAGAACATGCGCCCGTACTTCCGTGATGTGCAGATCCACGTAACGCGGCAGATGGAAGACCTGACCACTCTGCGCGATATCGCCAGCCAGACCATCGAGATCGGTGTGCTGCTGGAGGCGTCGCGCCAAAGTGTGGTGCAGCGCAAGTTCGCCGCATGGGCGGCGATCCTCGCGTTCCCCACCGCAGTGGCGGGGATTTACGGGATGAACTTCCAGAACATGCCCGAGCTGCAATGGCACTACGGCTATTTTGCGGTGCTCGGGTTTATTGCGGTGGGTTGCACCAGCCTGTGGGCCAGTTTCAAGCGTTCGGGCTGGCTTTAAACCTGGGCCTCTGGCTTATGCGCGACGAAACGCATCATCCATTCCGCCACGGTGGCGCCGTGGTGGTCGCGCTCAAGGCTGGCCACGCCGTTCGTGTAGACTTTTTCGCCCAACGTCGTCTGAAGAATCTCCAGCAACTCGCGGGAATAGTCATGGATAAATTCCGGGTGCCCCTGGAAGCACAGGACTTGCTCGCCGATGTGGTACGCGGCGAACGGGCAAAACGCGCTGGAGGCGATGACCGTGGCATTCTCCGGCAGTGTGGTGACCTGGTCCTGGTGGCTGATCAGTAGCGTCAGTTCTTCCACTTCGGGGCTCATCCACGGCGTCTTGGCATCGAGCTTGTAGTCGTGGATGCCCATGCCCCAGCCCTGGCCGGCGCGTTCGGTCTTGCCGCCGAGCAACAGTGCCAGCAGTTGGTGCCCGAAGCAGATGCCGAGCAGCTTGTCGCCGCGCTCGTAACGTTCAAGCAGGTAGGTCTTGAGGGTCTGGATCCACGGGTCGGTGCCAAAGGAGTCGGCCTTGCTGCCGGTCACCAGGTAGGCATCGAACGCTTCATCGTCCGACGGGTATTCGCCATTTACCACGTTGTACACGACAAACTCGGCGGGTATGGGCTGCTTGGCGAACAGGCGCTTGAACATCTGCCCGTACCCTTGGTATTGATCGATCAAGCCTGGACGCAGGATATCGGTTTCCAGGATACAGACGCGTAGCGACATAAAAAATACCTGACACGGTGATGGGAATATTGCACACCCCAGAGCCTGCCTTGAAATACCCCTTCAAGGCAAGCCCCCTTTAATCACCTGAACGTGTCACCTTGCGCCGCTTTTTCGAGCAATAACGCCGGCGGCGTGAAGCGTTCGCCATATTGCTCGGCCAGGTAGCGGGCGCGGGCAATGAAGTCGTGCAGTCCATATTGGTTGATGAACTGCAATGCGCCGCCGCTCCAGGCCGCGAACCCAATGCCGAAGATCGACCCCACGTTCGCATCTGCCGTGGACATCAACACGCCCTCCTCCACACAACGCACGGTCTCGATGGCCTGGATAAACAGCAGGCGGTCGCGCACATCCTGTGGCGAGATACGTTGGTCGGGCCGTTCAAAGCGGCTTTTCAGCTCTGGCCACAGGTATTTCTGCCCGCCATTGGGATATTCATAGAAACCGCCCCCCGCCGCCTTGCCCACGCGTTTGTATTCGTTGACCAACAGATCGATGACCGCCGTCGCCGGATGTGTCGGCGCAGCCTTGCCTTCCGCCTGCAGATCCTTCGCCGTCTGCTGCCTGATATGGCTCATCAGGCTGAGGGAAACTTCATCCGACACCGCCAACGGCCCCACCGGCATGCCGGCTTTGCGCGCTTCGGTCTCGATCATCGGCGCGGCCACGCCCTCACCCAGCATGGCGATGCCTTCGTTGGTAAAGGTGCCAAACACCCGCGAGGTGAAGAAGCCACGGCTGTCGTTGACCACAATCGGGGTTTTCTTGATTTGCAGGACGAAATCGAAACCACGGGCCAGGGTTTCGTCGCTGGTACGCGTGCCCTTGATGATTTCCACCAGGGGCATCTTGTCCACCGGGCTGAAGAAATGCAGGCCGATGAACTTGGCTTGATCCGGCACCGCCGTGGCCAGCCCACTGATGGGCAAGGTGGAGGTGTTGGAGGCAATCACGGCGTCGGTGCCGACCACGTGTTGCGCGGAGGCTGAGACCTTGGCCTTGAGTTCGCGGTCTTCGAACACCGCTTCGATGATCAGGTCGCAACCAGCCAGGTCGTCATCGCTGGCCGTAGGAAGAATCCGCGCCAAGGTAGTTTCTCGCTGCTCGGCGGTCATTTGCCCACGGCTGACTTTCTTGTCCAGCAGCGCCGCCGAATGCGCCTTGCCCTTCTGTGCGGCTGCCAGGTTGATGTCCTTGAGCACCACCTCAATGCCCGCACTGGCGCTGACATACGCGATGCCCGCCCCCATCATCCCAGCACCTAGCACGCCGACTTTGCGCGTGACGTAAGGCGCAAAACCTTTCGGCCGAGAACTGCCCGCGTTGATCTCATTGAGCTGGAACCAAAAGGTGCCGATCATGTTCTTCGCCACCTGCCCCGTCACCAGCTCGGTGAAATAGCGGGTTTCGATCAGGTGCGCGGTGTCGAAATCTACCTGTGCGCCCTCGACGGCGGCGCAGAGGATCTTCTCCGGCGCGGGGAAACAGCCCTGGGTCTTACTGCGCAAAATCGAAGGCGCAATCGCCAGCATCTGCGCAACTTTTGGACTTGACGGTGTACCGCCGGGGATCTGGTAGGCCTTGTGGTCCCACGGTTGCTTGGCATCCGGATTAGCCAGGACCCAGGCGCGGGACTTGGCCAGCAGTTCATCGCGATCCGCCGCCAGCTCATTCACCAGCCCGGCTTGCAACGCCTGTTGCGGCCGTACCTTCTTGCCTTCGAGCAGATACGGCAAGGCCTTTTCCAACCCCAGCATGCGCACCATACGCACCACCCCGCCGCCGCCTGGCAGCAAGCCCAAGGTAACTTCCGGCAGTCCAAGCTGCACCGATTTGTCGTCCAGCGCCACGCGATAATGGCATGCCAGGCAAATCTCCCAGCCGCCCCCCAAAGCCGCGCCATTGATGGCGGCCACTAACGGTTTGCCGAGGGTTTCCAGCCGGCGTAGTTGCGCTTTCAGTACTAGCACGCCGTCGTAGAAATCCTTGGCGTGGGCCTTGTCGACCGCGATCAGTTCATTGAGGTCGCCGCCGGCAAAAAATGTCTTCTTGGCCGAGGTAATCACCACCCCGGCAAAGCTGTCCTTTTCCGCCTCCAGGCGCTCCACCGTGGCCGCCATGGCCTCGCGGTACGCGCCGTTCATGGTGTTGGCGCTCTGGCCGGGCATGTCGAGGGTCAGCACCACGATGCCGTCCTGGCCTCTTTCGTAACGAATGGCTTGGGTCATGACAAATTCCTTGGACTCAGAGGCGTTCGATAATGGTGGCGATGCCCATGCCACCACCGACACACAGTGTGGCCAGGCCGTAGCGCTGCTGGCGCACTTCCAGTTCGTCGAGCAAGGTGCCGAGGATGGCGCAACCAGTGGCACCCAACGGATGGCCCATGGCGATGGAGCCGCCATTCACGTTGACCCGCGCCGCGTCGATGCCCATGTCCTTGATGAACTTGAGCACCACCGAAGCAAAGGCTTCGTTGACTTCGAACAGGTCGATGTCTTCAACGCGCAACCCGGCCTTGGCCAGGGCCTTGCGCGTGGCGGGCGCGGGGCCGGTGAGCATGATGGTCGGGTCAGTACTGGTGACCGCCGTGGCGACGATACGCGCACGGGGTTGCAGGCCCAGCTCGCGGCCCTTGGCCTCAGAGCCGATCAACATCAACGCGGCACCATCGACGATGCCGGAGCTGTTGCCCGGTGTGTGCACATGGTGGATGCGCTCCACATGGCTGTAGACCCGCAACGCGGTGGCGTCGAAGCCCATCTGCCCCATCATTTCAAAGCTGGGCTTGAGCTTGCCCAGGCCCTCCAGGGTCGAGTCGCTCCGAATGAATTCGTCATGGTCCAGCAGCACGATGCCGTTCTGGTCCTGCACCGCGATCAGCGATTTGTTGAAGGAACCGTCCGAACGCGCCCTGGCCGCTTTCTGTTGGGAATGTAGGGCGAAAGTGTCGACGTCTTCACGGGTGAAACCTTCCAGGGTGGCGATCAGGTCCGCGCCGATGCCCTGGGGAGTGAAGTGGCTGTGCATATTAGTCTGCGGATCGAGCACCCACGCGCCACCGTCACTGCCCATGGGCACGCGGGACATGGACTCGACGCCGCCAACCACCACCAGGTCTTCGAAGCCGGAACGCACCTTCATCGCGCCCAGGTTGACGGCTTCCAGGCCCGACGCGCAGAAGCGGTTGATCTGCACACCGGCGACGCTGATGTCCCAGTCCGCTACCAAGGCCGCGGTCTTGGCGATGTCGGCGCCCTGCTCGCCAATCGGAGTCACGCAGCCAAGCACGATGTCGTCCACTTGGTGGGTGTCTAGGTCACTGCGCCGGGCCAGCGCAGTGAGCAAACCGGCCACCAGGTTTACCGGCTTGACGCTGTGCAAGGCACCGTCGGCCTTGCCTTTGCCACGGGGCGTGCGTATCGCATCAAAGATCAAAGCTTGACTCATGACGTCCTCGAACCGCTGTGCATGTGTGCCTCTACCTTAGGCCCGATTGACACGGTTTCAATGACGGATGCGCTCATTGCTTTTGACCCCCTCGCTCGGACGAACGGTAGGCTCCTAAGCTAATCGCCGGGTTAATCGTTTTAGCTGTCTAGCCAAGGCATTGGCGCCAAGATGGCGATATGCCTCATGCCTTTTTAAGCTGAAATATTCATTAGCTGATATGAAATGAGTCTAAGCCACGAAGAACGAGGGCTCTAAGGTTGAATCAGTAGGAAGCCACTGCCGGGTTTTGCTGGAGCGGCTGTAAGAAAAGCGACACGTCATCTCGCCATACTGAAATAAAACCGGCACGCATTTGACGCTCAGGAATAACAACAAAAGGCAGTCAGCCATGTTCAAACATTCGAAAGTACGTCAGGCGGGACTCATTCTGTTCGCCACCACACTGATTCTGATCTTGCCCAATTTGACCAAGGTCATTGGGTGACCCCCGAACGCCCACATTCCGTGCCTTCACAGCACCGGGTTTGCAGCTTTTGGCAGCACCTGCCGGGACATTGCGCATAGCGGTCCTGCAGGGGCTGCCTTTTTGCGCGCCGATTTCCGGTATCGTGAGCACCATCGCCACCTTACACCGGGCCTCCCTCTTGAAACCGATCTTCGCCCTCCTCGCCTTGCTGATCGCACTTCCCGCTTCGGCAGCACAATTGACCATCGAACTCGACCACACCCGCAAGACGTGGCAGACCGCTGACCTGCTCAAGCACCCGCAGGCGCAAACGGTGCAGATTGTCGATGACGTTTCCTACAAGCGCACCATGAGTTATCGCGCAGTGCCCTTGGCCGCGCTCCTACCGGGGCTGAAACCTGAAAGCCACTTGCAGGCCGTTGCCCTGGATGGTTTCGCTGCCGAACTCACTGCTGCGCCGCTGCTGGAAACCCACGGATCACGCGCCTGGCTGGCGGTGGAAGATCCTGCCCAGCCATGGCCCGCATTGGCGGACGGCAAACCGAGTGCGGGGCCGTTCTACCTGGTGTGGACCGACCCGCAAGCCGGGCACATCAGCCCTGAGCAGTGGCCGTTCCAGATCTCCGCAATCAAGCAATTGAAGACCGTGGCAGAGCGTTTTCCCGCCTTGTTGCCCGACCCGAAATTGGCGGCCGATGACCCGATCAACCAGGGGTTTGCACTGTTCCAGAAGAACTGCCTGGCCTGTCATCGGCTCAATGGCGCCGGCGATGCGCAGGTGGGACCGGATTTGAACATTCCTTACAACCCCACCGAGTATTTTGGCGGTGATTTCCTCAAGCGCTACATCCGTGACCCGCAGAGCGTGAGGCATTGGCCGCAGGCGAAAATGCCGGCGTTTGTTGCCAGTGTGTTGCCGGACGGCGAGCTGGATTTGTTGGTGGGGTATTTGAAGCATATGGCGGGGCGTAAACGGCAACCTTAAACATCGGGTGAGGAACCCTTGTGGCGAGCGGGCTTGCCCCGCGTTGGGCTGCGAAGCAGCCCCAGTAAAGCAGAATGCGGTGTGTCAGATGGTTCCCCGGCGCCCAGTTTGGGGGCCGCTTCGCAGCCCAACGCGGGGCAAGCCCGCTCGCCACAACAAGCTAACTCACCACAAAGCAGGTCATTGCTGCTGGACGGAGATCACCGGCGTCGGCGCCACGAACACCTTGGCATGCATCTGCTCATGCCCACCGCCCCGACGCATCCCACGCACCGGGCAGGCATCCAGGTAATCCAAGCCCACCGCCAGCTTCAGATGCCGCTCCGGCCGCGCAAGCTGGTTGGTCACATCAAAGCTGTACCACGCGTCATCCAGCCAGGCTTCAGCCCAGGCGTGGCTGGCCAGGTGCGTGCTGTCTTCTGAGTACAAATACCCCGACACATACCGCGCAGGAATCCCCAGGCTGCGCGCGCACGCCAGGAACGCATGCGTGTGGTCCTGGCACACGCCCGCACGGCCGGCGAAGGCCTGGGCGGCGCAGGTGTCGACTTCGGTGGCGCCGGGCGTGTAGACCATCGCCTGGTTGAGCGCGTGCATCAGGTCGATCAACGCGGTGCGATCGCGACGTTGATGACATTGCTGGTCGGCAAAACCGCGTAAGGCTTCGTCAGGTTCGGTCAGGCGGGTGCAACGCAGAAACGGGAATGCGGATTGATGCTCATGTTCGGCCTCGCGCAACTCGTCGATATCCACCTGACCACGGGCGCCGATGATGATGGCGTCATGGGGTTCATCCAGGGTCAGCACATGCAGGATGTTGCCGAACGGGTCCACCTGCGCCCGCACCGGGCGCGGCAGGTCGAGCTGCCAGCTGAGTACGTGCTGGCGTTCGCTGTCGTGGGGCGTCAGGCGCAGGTACTGGATGCTGGCGCGTACCTGGTCTTCGTAGTGGTAGGTGGTTTCGTGGCTGATGGAGAGTCTCATGCCGCCTCCAGGTAGGAACTGTAGATGGCGTCGCCCAACTGGCGGACCAAGGGGATAAAGTCGGTCAGCCAGGCGTGCAGGCCTTCCTCGAGGATTTCATCGATGGCGGTGAAGCGCAGGCGCGCGTCCAGCTCGGCGGCCAGGCGCTGGGCCGGTCGGCCGTTCAGGCCCGGCAGGCTGGCGAGGATCTGGTCGATCTCTTCACTGCACGCGCGCAGCGAGCGCGGCACATCGGCGCGCAACAGCAACAACTCCGCGACTTGCCGGGCGCCGGGTGCATCGCGGTAGATCTCGGTGTAGGCCTCGAACGACGACAAAGCGCGCAACAACGCGCTCCACTGGTAGTAGGCGTGGGCGGTGCCATCGGTGACGGCTTCAGCACGGTCGCCGGCCATTTCATAGCGGGCGTCCAGCAGCCGTAGCGTGTTGTCGGCACGCTCGATAAAAGTGCCCAGGCGAATGAAGCGAAACGCATCGTTACGCATGATGGTGCCGTAGGTGGCGCCGCGAAACAGATGGGAACGCTCTTTGACCCACTCGCAAAACCGGCTCATGCCATAGCGGCTCAAGCCCTGCTGGGCGATGTCGCGAATATCCAGCCAGGTGGCGTTGATGTTTTCCCACATGTCGGCGGTAATTCGCCCACGCACCGCATGGGCGCTGGCCCGCGCGGCGCCGAGACAACTGTAGATGCTGGCTGGGTTGGCGGCATCCAGTGCGAAGAAGTGCAACAGGCGCTCGGCGTGCAGTTCGCCGTGGCGTTCGTGGTAATCCTCCAGGGTACCGGTGATCAACAGCGGCATGGCCAGTTCATGCAGGCCATCGCCGCGTCCGTCCTGGGGCATCAGCGACAGCGAATAGCTGACATCAAGCATGCGTGCGAGGTTTTCCGCACGTTCCAGGTAGCGCGACATCCAGTACAGATCTGAAGCAGTTCTACTCAACATGGCATCAGTCCTCGACCACCCAGGTGTCTTTAGTGCCGCCGCCCTGGGACGAGTTGACCACCAGCGAGCCCTCACGCAACGCCACGCGGGTCAAGCCACCGGGGACTACACGGGTTTCCTTGCCGGACAACACGAACGGGCGCAGGTCGATATGACGCGGCGCGATGCCGTTTTCGACAAAGGTCGGGCACGTGGATAAACACAAGGTCGGCTGGGCGATATAGGCGTGGGGCTTGGCCTTGATACGGGCGCGGAAGGCTTCGATTTCCGCGGCTGTGGACGCGGGGCCCACCAGCATGCCGTAGCCGCCGGAGCCTTGGGTTTCCTTCACCACCAGGTCCGGCAGGTTGGCCAGCACGTGGGACAATTCGTCGGGCTTACGGCACTGGAAGGTCGGAACATTCTTCAGGATCGGCTCTTCATCCAGGTAAAAACGGATCATCTCGGTGACGAAGGGGTACACCGACTTGTCATCCGCCACGCCGGTGCCAATCGCATTAGCCAGCACCACATTGCCAGAGCGATAAGCCGCGAGCAGGCCCGGCACGCCGAGCATGGAGTCGGGGTTGAAGGCCAACGGGTCGAGGAACGCGTCATCCAGGCGACGATAGATTACGTCCACGGCCTTGGGCCCGTCGGTGGTGCGCATGAAGACGCGATCATCACGCACGAACAGATCGGCGCCTTCCACCAGTTCCACGCCCATTTCTCGGGCGAGAAAGGCATGCTCGAAGAACGCACTGTTGAAGCGACCTGGCGTCAGTACAACCACGCTGGGGTTATCCAGGGGGCTTGAGCTTTTCAGGGTATCCAGCAGCAGATTGGGGTAGTGGTCGATGGGCGCGATTCGCTGGGCAGCGAACAGTTCGGGGAACAGCCGCATCATCATCTTGCGGTCTTCGAGCATGTAGCTGACGCCGCTCGGCGTACGCAAATTGTCTTCGAGCACGTAGTACGTGCCGTCACCATCGCGTACGAGGTCGACGCCGGAGATGTGGGAATAGAGGTCGCGGTGCAGGTCCAGCCCCTGCATCGCCAACTGGTATTGCTCGTTGGCCAGCACCTGTTCAGCAGGAATGATTCCGGCCTTGATGATGCGCTGTTCGTGATACAGGTCGGCGAGAAACATGTTCAGCGCCTTGACCCGCTGGATACAGCCGCGCTCGACAATCCGCCACTCGCTGGCCGGAATGCTGCGCGGGATGGTGTCGAAGGGAATCAGGCGCTCGGTGCCCTGCTCGTCCCCGTACAGCGTGAAGGTGATTCCGGCGCGGTGAAACAGCAGATCGGCTTCACGCCTGCGCTGGGCCAACAGTTCATCCGGGGTGTCGGCCAACCAACGGGCAAACTCGCGGTAATGCGGCCGGACCTGGCCAGCCCCATCGTACATTTCATCGTAATAAGTGCGGATCATGCCGAACTCCTTGTCACCCGGGCGCTAGAACCATCGCAAGGCCCGTGCCAGCGGCATAAACACTTAAAAATCAGTGAGTTGAATTACAACCAGAATCCAGCCGCACCGTCCTGGTGCGCAGAATGCCCGGTGCATGACCCGACGCTTCATCGCAATGCGGGCTTTGACTATCAACAGCATAGTCAGAGTTGATTTCACTGCCCGGCCAAGCCTGCGGATAATCGGCCCCATCTGCTGAACAGGACACGTCCTACAGTTTCAGCGAACCGCTCTTCCCTTTAAGCCACCCTCTCGGGTGGCCTTTTTTTTGGTGCGCAAAAATAGCGCGCAAGTTCCGAATATTTTCCCACGGCACAAACAAAATCGGCCGACCCAAAGGTCAGCCGATACGCTGCGTTTCTCATACTTCAAGCTGCTACATGGGTAACCCACGCACCTCCTGCTTCACGCCCCATCCCTCGATGATCCCGCCCAGCGGCTCGACCACCGCCCCAAAGTCTTGCTCGAAGTCTCCTATGCCATCGTAGGTAGCGGACATGATCTTGCTCAGCTCCAGGTACCAGGCGCCATCGTCGCGCGCACTGACCTGGGCATTCAGGGATTCCCCACGAAACTCACCCGCCGCCCGGCGCGCCCGTTCCTCATCCGGGAAAATGGCGTAGAACTCGATGGGGTGAAAACGCGAGAAGTCGAAACCGCCTTCTTTCATGCGGCGCAGAACGTTGGTGCTGATGTCTTCTTGATAGGCTGTGCTCATGAAAAGTGCTCCTCGAATTGATGGATAGACTTTCCGTGCTTCCCGAAGCCCACGCCCTACTGGCGTGGGGACTACGGCAACAACATCACCGCTGGAAAACAAGCATGTAGCTGACAAGACCAGAACTAGCGATTCATTCGCTGATCTCACTTGCAGAGTAGCGCGAAGCTATCACCTCCACCAGAGGTGCTTGAAGGGTGGACAGGGAATGTTCAGGCGGCGGGAGAGATGTCGAGGATCTGGATACTGTTCTGGTCTTTGAGGATCTTGACCGTAGGCTCGGGCTTGCGGCCCTCAAGGTCATTGAGGTCCAGTTCGGCGGCAACGGGCACCAGCTTGTTGCGGATCATGTGTGCCGCATCTTCGAGGCTGGGCTTCTGCTCGCAGGTGAACTGCTCGACGGACTTCACGCCGTGATCATCAACGAAGGTAATCTGCCACTTTTGCATCGGTGCCTCCTCGATAAAACCCGTGTGTGGGCTTACCTCTATCTGGACCTTGGGGGCTCGGAAAACGTTCCACCCAAGGCAGGAGACACCTGATCAGCTGCGCTTACTTCTCAGCGTGTTGTTTCAAGGCTTTCAAGGTGTTGAACGGCGCGTCCACCACGAACTTGTTGGCCAGCCACGAGGGCACGCTGCCGCCTGGCTCGGTGTGTACTTGGTAGGTGACTTCGGTCTGGTTGTCGCCTTTAGGCACCAGTTTCCAGAAACCGTCGACCTGGGCGACACGTACGTAGCCTTTTTCTTCGGGCTTGTAGGTCGGCACGCCTTCCAGCTTACGGGTCAGTGTGCCGTCGGCCGCCTTGGTGGTGGTGATGTGCAGGTAGGAATCACGATCCGTCACGGGGAACGGGGCCTTGAATTGGGTGTAGGTCCAACTCTCGTCGCCTTTCTTGTCGACCAGCTTCTGGGATTTGCACTCGTGGATCCAGGCACAGGCACCGGCTACGTCTTCCTGGAGCGCAACAATCTTGGCCACCGGCGCCTTGATCACGGTCACACCGCGATACGCCTTGTATTTGGAGCCGGCAATTTCGCTCAGGGACACCTTGATACCGTCTTCGTCCTTGGCGACTTGCCAATCCTCAGCCTGGGCAGTGGCAGCAAACAACACCGTAAAACCGCACAACACAGCCATTCGTTTCAGCGAACCCATTGTTGTATTCCTTATTGTCGAAGTTCCGAAAAAAAGTTCCGATAGTAAAGCCCATCAAGCCGCCGTCATCTGCTCCCACCAACCGATCAAACGGATCGCATCGGCCTGGTCGGTGCCGCAGACCTCGAGATCCGCCTTGAAATCACTGCACACCGCCGGTCGCTCCGGTTGGCCGAAAATCTGGCATAGCAGTTCGACCGACAGGTGCACGCAGCGAACGCCTGCCGGTTTGCCCTGCGGCATTCCGGGTAATGGCGAACTGATGGAGGGGGCGATGCAGCATGCGCCACAGCCTTCACGGCAATTCATGACCAGCAGGTCCTCGACGACTCAATGTGGATGGCCGGGCTAGAGTACGCCCTAAAACAGCCGTTTTAAAATGGTCTAACAGGGGTTTTTCGCAGAAAACAAAAGTGACTGACCAGTCTCCGACACATGGTCGGCGATCGACGTCACCTTTGTGGGAAAAGTTTACTGCTTGAATTCGAATTCCAACGCCGCGCCTTCCACTTCGCGCCGTTCTTCGTTGCGCAACTGCAGCTTCATTTCATTGCTGAGCAAGCGGCCGTTGATCTGGAAGGCGCTGTTGTCGGTGGGCTTCTCGCCGAACATGGGTGGCAGCAGGGGCACACTTTTGGGTTTGGGCATGGTGCCGATGGGCTGCAAGTGCCTGACCATGTCGGACGGCAGCGACAGGTCCAACTGTGCCGGTGGCAATTGCGTCTGCGTCACTTCGCGAGATGCCTTGGACTTACTGGCCGCACGTTTTTTGACGGTAGCCACCGGTTTCTTCACGGCAGGTGTTTTTTTGACGGGCGCCGGTTTCTTCGCGGGGGTCTTCTGCTCAGTACTGGCCGCGGGCTTGGTTTCGCTCACAGGGGCTGCCGCCAGCGCTGTGCCGACGTTGCACAGGCCTAACAGGCCAATCACCAAAACCGCGCGAACAATCGAAGTCATATTGCCTACAGCATTAACGGCAGAGGGCCATATGCTCGCTTGTTGTGCGCGGCATGACAAGCGCGGTGATTAGCGTGCTATAGGATTTGTCCCCTTTCTGAGCGTCACAGTCCGGCGGCGGTTTCCTGGCAGAGCTGGCTCGCCAGCATCCCCAATGTCATCAGCGCCCGCTCTGCCTCGCGGTTCCACGGCGTGCCGCAGTTGAGGCGAATACAGTGGTTGAACTGCTCGGTGTTACTGAAGATCAGCCCCGGTGCGATGCTGATGCCCTGTTGCAGTGCACGTACGTGCAGTTCCTGGGTATTGACGCGCCCAGGTAAACTGACCCACAGGATGAAGCCGCCGGTCGGACGCGTCATCTGGGTGCCTTCCGGGAAATATTGCTGCACGGCCAGTTGGAAGGCGCTGAGGTTCTTGCGGTACTCCTGGCGGATGTAACGCAGGTGCCGGTCGTAACCGCCGTTCTCCAGGTACGCGGCGACGCCCATCTGCGTAACACTGCAAGCGGAGTGGGTACTGAACATCTGCAAGCGCTGGATCTCCTGCTGGTACTTGCCGGCAATCATCCATCCGATACGCACGCCGGGAGACAGCGTCTTGGAAAAGCTGGAGCAATAGATCACCCGATCCAGGCGGTCATAGGCCTTCAAGGCCTTGGTGCGGCCCAGTTCGAACATCAGCTCGCCGTAGATATCGTCCTCGACAATCTGGATATCGAAGTCCGATGCCAGGCGCAGCAACTGTTTCTGCCGTTCTTCGGGCATGGTGCCGCCCAGCGGGTTGCTCAGCCGCGTGGTCAGCACCAGTGCCTTGATCGACCATTGGTTGGCCGCCAGTTGCAGGGCTTCCAGGCTCATGCCAGTGGACGGGTCGCTGGGGATCTCAATGACCTTGAGACCCAACAGATCAGCCAGTTGCAGCAAGCCGTAATAGGTCGGTGACTCTGCGGCAATCAGGTCGCCCGGCCGCGTCAGTACCCGCAGCGACATCTGCAAGGCATCGACGCAACCGTGGGTGATCACCACTTCGGAGGGGTCCACCACCACGCCCGCATCGCGCATGCGGATCGCCACCTGACGGCGCAGCGGTTCGAAACCGGGGCTGAACATGTAGCTGAATGCCCGTGGGCTTTGGAAGCGCGTGACCTTGGCCAGTTGCTGATGCAGCGCGCGTACCGGCAAGTAGTCCACGCTTGGCACGGCGGCGCCCAGTGGGAACACGCCTTCGCGGCGCGACTCGCCCAATACCTGCTGGATGATGCTGCTGCGGGTGACCAACCCCGGACGCTCAACCCGTGCAATATCCGGCGTCGGCGCGGTGAGTGCTGGCGTCTGGTGCACGTAATAGCCGGACTGCGGCCGCGCCCGGATCAGGCCCTGGTCTTCCAGGTTGGCGTAGGCCTGCAACACCGTGGCGTGGCTCACGTTCAACTGCGAGCTCATCTTGCGCACCGAAGGCACGCGCTCGCCCGGTTGATAGACACCGCGCCGGATATCCTCAGCCAGTTGCTGGGCGATACGTTGGTAAAGCAACAGATTGGTCATGACGCAGCACTCGATTTCACGGGTATTTTATTTTTGTGTGAAACATACCGGCACAGTTTAGAAGTGTACGGGGACAGTTGCCACAATAGTCGAGCGCGCGTTGGAGTGACAGTAAAAACTGTAGGGGTCTACACCAAACAAATGTGGGAGCGGGCTTGCTCGCGAAGACGGTGTGTCAGCCAATGAAGTACTGACTGGTACACCGCCTTCGCGAGCAAGCCAGCTCCCACAGTTTGATCGGTGTCAAGCGTCTAGCGAGCGGCGCCCAATTGACCTTTCTCATCCGAGAACACAATTTCCACCCGTCGATTCTGCGCCCTGCCCCGCTCGGACGCATTGGCCTCCACCGGGTACTGGTCGCCATAACCCTCGACCTGGATGCGTTTTTCGTCGATCCCCAGGTCTACCAGCACATCCGCCACCGACTGTGCACGGTCACGCGACAGTTTGAGGTTTTCGCGCTCGCCGCCGGTGTTGTCGGCATACCCCTCGATTCGCACCACGCGCTTGGGGTTGAGTTGCAGGAACTGTACGATTTTCAGCACCGTGCGGTTGGCCGAGTTTTTCAGCTCTGCCTCACCAGTATCGAACAGTACATCGCCCAGGGTCATCACCAAGCCACGATCGGTCTGGGTAGTGGCCAGGCTGGCGATCTGTTCTTCAAGCCATTTGCCCTGCTGCTGCACGCTGATCAGCTTGTTTTCACGCAGGGCCAATTGCAGGCGCTGGCGCTCCAGTTCGAGCTTTACACCCCGCTCTTGGTTGAGCGCCTGCTCGGTGTGTTCACGGGCGATGGCGCTGTAACGCTGGCTCAGATAAGCGTAATGCACCACGTCGCCACCACTGCCCCAGTAGCTGGACAAACGGTCGGCGCGGGCCAGGGATTCACCGGCGCGAATCACGTCCTTGGGCGCAAAGCGCAACACGTTGGCGTCTTCCTTGACCTGCTGGAAGTCGTTGCCCGCCTGTTGCAAGGCCTGCTCGCTGTCGGGATGGCTGGCGCAACCGCTCAACACGGCGGTGCCCAACAGTACCGCACAGCTCAAACCGCGGATCATCGGGCTCATTGGGCTTCTCCCAACTGCAATTGCTTGCGCAGACGGGTGATGCGGGCGTTGAGCACGTTCAACTGTTCCTGGCTCTTGCGCGTCAGCACCTTGGCTTCGGCCAGGCGTGCATCCAGTTCGGCTTGCTCGAAACGCATACGGGCGTTTTTGTAGGATTGGTCGGCCATGCTCGACTTGGCCCGGGCGAACTTGGCTTCAGCCAGTTTCAATTCAGGCGATTCATCCGCGTTGGCCCCCACGGCGCTGGCTTGCTCCAGGGCTTGCTGGGTGAGGCGCATTTGTTCATTCGGCGCAGGATCGGCTGCACATCCCGCCAGAGCGACAACGGCGAGGGCCGCGAAAAGAGGTCGAAGAGTCACTGAAAATCCCTACTTTGTTGGGGTGCCGACGGGTTGCTGCAATTGCGCTTTCCAGCGCTCCAGATTGCTCTGCAACGCAGCTTGCGCCACACCGGACGCGGGCAATTCTGTCATCTTTTTGGCCAGCTGTCCGCGCAGCCACGGATCATTGCAGGCCGAGTTGTGGGAAATCGCCAGGTACAGGCCCGGCTGGTCGATGGGGATATCGCGGGCAACCAGGTCGTTGCTCATGCCCAAGGTCTGCGCCATCGCCATGCCGGAGTAACGCCCGGCGAGCACGTAGTCGACTTCACCCAGCAGCAGTTTCTGGAACGCCGGCGTCAGCGACGGCAGGCGTTGCAGGCTCAGTTGCTCACCGGCGAAGGTTTCGAAGGCCGCGCTCAAGCGCGCACGCTCCGACACCGCGCCTTTGTGCCCGTGCAGGTCGGCGGCCGTGGCATAGGCCAGCGTCGAGTCCTTGCGCGTCCACACCAGGTAGTCGAGCTGCACCAAGGCTGGGTGGATGTAATCGAGGGTTTCCAGCTCACCCAGGTTCAGCGGTGCGTCGGCGAGGATGTCCATGCGCCCGCTGCGCACTTCCTCCAGGGCCAGGGAGCGCTTGCCACCGTAGAGCAGGTCGATTTTCAAGCCGAGGTCCTTGCCCACTTGTTGCAACACATCGGCGGTGGCGCCGATCAGGTGCGTGGGGTCTTGCGGGTCGCGCCAGAGCAACGGCGGCGCATCCGGGCTGCCGGTGATCACCAGGCGATCGCATTTGCCGGCGGCCAGCGACAGCGTCGGCAGCAATGTGAGGCCCAGCAGTACCGCCCAAGGGCGCAATTCCATGGCGTGTGTCTCCAAGTCAAAAAAAAGCCCGGTCACAAGGACCGGGCTCTTTATAAGTGAAGCCGCTGGTTTAGACCAGCTTCTCCAGCTCAGGTACAGCTTCGAACAAGTCCGCCACCAGGCCGTAATCGGCCACCTGGAAGATCGGTGCTTCTTCGTCTTTGTTGATCGCAACGATCACTTTGGAGTCTTTCATACCGGCCAAGTGCTGGATCGCGCCGGAGATACCGACGGCGATGTACAGCTGTGGCGCAACGATCTTGCCGGTCTGGCCGACCTGCATGTCGTTGGGTACGAACCCTGCGTCGACGGCCGCACGCGAAGCGCCGACCGCAGCGCCCAGCTTGTCGGCCAGGGCGTACAGGTGCTTGAAGTTGTCACCGTTCTGCATGCCACGGCCGCCGGAAACGACGATCTTGGCAGCGGTCAGCTCAGGACGATCCGACTTGGCCAGCTCTTCGCCTACGAAGCTGGAAGTGCCAGCGTCGTGGGCAGCCGCAACGGCTTCAACGGCAGCCGAACCACCTTCGGCGGCAACCGGGTCGAAACCGGTAGCACGCACGGTGATGACTTTGACCGAAGCGTTGGACTGTACGGTAGCGATGGCGTTACCGGCGTAGATCGGGCGCTTGAAGGTGTCGGCGCTTTCAACCGAGATGATCTCGGAGATCTGGTCGACGTCCAGCTGCGCGGCAACGCGCGGCAGGATGTTTTTGCCGTTGGAGGTCGCAGCAGCCAGGATGTGGCTGTAGCCAGCGCCCAGCTCTGCAACCAGAGGGGCAACGTTTTCCGGCAGTTGGTGAGCGTACGCGGCGTTGTCGGCCAGCAGGACTTTGCTCACACCAGCGATTTTCGCAGCAGCCTCAGCCACGGCGCCAGCGCCCTGACCTGCAACCAGCACGTGGATATCACCACCGATTTTCGCAGCGGCAGCCACGGTGTTCAGGGTGGCCGGGGCCACTACCTTGTTGTCGTGTTCAGCGATTACCAAGATAGTCATGATCAGATTACCTTCGCTTCGTTTTTCAGTTTCTCGACCAGTTCGGCCACCGACTTGACCTTGATGCCCGCGCTGCGTGCAGCCGGTGCTTCAACCTTGACGGTCTTGTTGGTGGAGGCGGTGGAAACGCCCAAAGCTTCAGGAGTGACCGACTCAAGCGGCTTCTTCTTGGCTTTCATGATGTTCGGCAGGGACGCGTAGCGCGGCTCGTTCAAACGCAGGTCGGTGGTGACGATGGCCGGCAGCTTCAGGGAAACGGTCTGCGCGCCGCCGTCGATTTCACGGGTTACAGCTACGCTGTCGCCGCTCACTTCGACTTTGGAAGCGAAGGTGCCCTGGCCGTAACCGGTCAGTGCAGCCAGCATCTGGCCAGTCTGATTGTTGTCGCTGTCGATGGCCTGTTTGCCGAGGATCACCAGCTGAGGCTGTTCCTTGTCGACAACAGCTTTGAGCAGCTTGGCCACGGCCAGGGAGGTCAGCTCTTCAGCGGACTCGACCAGGATGGCGCGGTCGGCACCCAGTGCCAGGGCGGTACGCAGCTGCTCTTGAGCAGTGGTAGGGCCGATGGAAACCACGACGATTTCAGTCGCCACGCCTTTCTCTTTCAGGCGGACGGCTTCTTCCACAGCGATTTCGCAGAAAGGGTTCATCGACATCTTGACGTTAGCAAGGTCGACGCCGGAATTGTCCGCCTTGACGCGAACTTTCACGTTGTAATCGACAACGCGTTTGACAGCTACAAGAACCTTCATGGATTCCTCGTTACTCTCCGGTGAAAAGAAAGTCGCCTAGGCGAACCTGGCGGTTGATGCTCATCGGCACACAAGGGCACCTCCAAAAACGCAGGCGGTGACCTTGCTCACGGGAAATGATGACCGTTCGTCAGTGGTGACTGAGAGGTCATTCTTTATCGCAGCGTGTAAACTGCGCGCCATTGTCTGGACGCGCGCCACCTGTCTTGCTTTTGGACGTGCTCTTGAAACCTGCAGTCTGCCTACGGTTAGCGCAAAACCGACCGTATATTGACCGGAACACCTATTCTGGTCAATACGGCAAAATAGCCAGTCATAAGCCGCACCACTTTGATTTACCTAGCCTGCGGGCAATTCAAACAAACGTTTGTATTGGACGCTAGCAGTGGTGTAGATATAATGCGCCACCTAGAGAGAAAGGTGGGTCTTGCCGTTGCCGCAAGACGACACCGAACCTCCACCCATTAGAAAAAAAAGCCTGTTGAGCCTTGAGTAGGAGATAGCCTGTGGAACGCGAATACATGGAATTCGACGTGGTCATCGTCGGCGCTGGCCCGGCGGGACTGTCTGCCGCCTGCCGACTGAAGCAGAAGGCCGCCGAAGCCGGTAAGGAAATCAGCGTCTGCGTGGTCGAGAAAGGCTCCGAAGTCGGCGCGCATATCCTCTCCGGTGCCGTGTTCGAACCACGCGCCCTGAACGAACTGTTCCCGGACTGGAAAGAACTCGGCGCCCCGCTCAACACTCCGGTGGTGCGCGATGACATCTATGTACTGCGCAGCCCCGAAGCCTCCACCAAGGTGCCTGACTTCTTTGTGCCCAAGACCATGCACAACGAAGGCAACTACATCATCTCCCTGGGCAACCTGTGCCGCTGGCTGGCCCAGCAGGCCGAGAACCTGGGCGTGGAAGTCTACCCAGGCTTCGCCGCCCAGGAAGCGCTGTTCGACGAAAACGGCGTGGTGCGCGGGATCATCACCGGTGACCTCGGCGTCGATCGCGAAGGCAACCCGAAAGAAGGCGTCTACACCCCCGGCATGGAACTGCGTGGCAAGTACACGCTGTTCGCCGAAGGTTGCCGTGGCCACATCGGCAAGCAGCTGATCCAGCGTTTCAACCTGGACAGCGACGCCGACGCCCAGCACTACGGCATCGGCCTGAAGGAAATCTGGGAAATCGACCCCGCCAAGCACCAACCTGGCCTGGTGGTGCACACCGCCGGTTGGCCGCTGGACATCATGAGCGCCGAAAACACCGGCGGCTCGTTCCTCTATCACCTGGAAAACAACCAGGTGGTGGTCGGTTTGATCGTCGACCTGTCCTACAGCAACACCTTCCTGTCGCCGTTCGATGAGTTCCAGCGCCTCAAGCACCACCCAGTGCTGGCCCAGTACCTGGAAGGCGGCAAACGCATCAGCTACGGCGCCCGTGCCATCTGCAAAGGCGGCCTGAACTCGCTACCGAAGATGGTCTTCAAGGGCGGCGCGCTGATCGGTTGCGATCTCGGCACCCTGAACTTCGCCAAGATCAAGGGCAGCCACACCGCGATGAAGTCCGGCATGCTCGCCGCCGACGCCGTGGCCGACCGCCTGTTCGCCGAATCCGAAGGCGGTGATGAACTGACCGCTTACGTCGACAGCTTCAAGTCCAGCTGGCTCTACGAAGAACTGTTCGCCAGCCGCAACTTCGGCCCGGCAATGCACAAGTTCGGCCCGATCATCGGCGCCGGCTTCAACTGGTTCGACCAGAACATCCTGGGCGGCAAGATGCCGTTCACCCTGCACGACACCAAGCCGGACTACGCCTGCCTCAAGCTGGCCAAGGACAGCAAGAAAATCGACTATCCGAAACCCGACGGCAAGCTGAGCTTCGACAAGCTGAGCTCGGTGTTCCTCTCCAGCACCAACCATGAAGAAGAACAGCCCTGCCACCTGAAGCTGAAAGACCCGAGCATCCCGATCGGCACCAACCTGCCGCTCTACGATGAACCGGCGCAGCGCTACTGCCCGGCTGGCGTGTATGAAGTGATCACCAAGGAAGACGGCGAGAAGCGCTTCCAGATCAACGCCCAGAACTGCGTGCACTGCAAGACCTGTGACATCAAGGATCCTTCGCAGAACATCACCTGGGTCACGCCGGAAGGCGCGGGTGGGCCGACTTACCCGAATATGTAAGCTCGCGGCTTGAACAAAAAGGCTCCCAGACAGGGAGCCTTTTTTATGCCAAACACAAATCAAATGTGGGAGCGGGCTTGCTCGCGAAGGCGGCCTGTCAGTTGAGGAATGTGTTAGCTGACCCACCGTATTCGCGAGCAAGCCCGCTCCCACATTTACGGTGTTGTGCCTGGTGGAATTATGCGGCTCTTTCTTCGCCGGGATTGCGCAGGAAGTAGCGCTTGTACTCCCGACTGAACTGCGACGTACTCTGATACCCCACGCTATGCGCCGCCTGCGCCACGCCCATGCCCTCCACCAGCAGCAGTTGCTGGGCCTTGAGCAAGCGCAGACGCTTCAGGTACTGCACCGGCGACAACAACGTACAGCGCTTGAAATGCTCATGAAACGTCGACGCACTCATGTGCGCGTACCCCGCCAGTGTCTCGATATTCAGCGGCTCGGCGTAATGGGCATGCAGGTGGTTCAGCGACGTGGCAATCCGCGAAAACTGTCCCTGTTGTTCCACCAGCGCCCGCAATACATCCGCTTGCGGGCCACGCAATGCGGTGAACAACACTTCCCTGACCCGCGCCGGGCCCATGATCCGGCTTTCCAGCGGATCGTGCAGACACTCCAATAGTCGCTCGACGGCACCGCGCATCGCGTCATCAAGCATCACCGAACTCATCGACTCCAGGGTTTGCGCGGTCGGTGGCGGTCCGGCCTGCATCCCCATGGCCATGACCAGTTCACCCAGCACCACGCGATCAATGCCCACCGTGACGCCGTACAACGGCGCATCGGACGCCATGGCAAACGTCTCGCACTCGAACGGCACCGGCATCGCCTGGATCAGGTAATGCCCGGCGCCATACTCCAGCGTACGCGGGCCGAGGTAGGCAACTTTGCTGCCCTGGGCCACGAACATCAGGCTGGGTTCGTAGATCTGCGGCCCACGCGCCACGTCACAACTGGCGCGCAGCACTTGCACGCCGGGCAGGTTCGTTGGCGAGAAACCGTCGCAGGGCGTGAGCCCTTCAATCAAGGCAACCAGCGTGGCGTTGGCGTCGAGATGGCGGGTGAGCAACATGGCAAAAAACTTCGCGAAAAGGGGATGAGAGCATCATCGCAGGTCTGGCGTCACAAGGATCCAAACGCGGGGCACTCCCGGACGAATAGGCATGAGACTCGGAGCAATCGCCATGGCCGCTTCCCGGCCCGGCGCGGAGAATGCGCCGCCTCCCCAGTGATTGTTTTAGCGAGGTTTCCCTCATGTACACCGCCATCGGTTACGCCGCCCAGTCGGCCACCACTCCCCTCGCCCCCATGTCGTTCCAGCGCCGCAGCCCGCGAGTCGATGACGTGGCGATCGAGATCCTGTACTGCGGCGTGTGCCACTCCGACATCCATCAGGCGCGCAACGAATGGGGCATCGCCGTGTACCCGCTGATGCCCGGCCACGAGATCGTCGGCAAGGTCACCGCCGTTGGCGCCAACGTCACCGCGCACAAAATCGGTGATCTGGTCGGCGTGGGCTGCATGGTCGATTCGTGCCGTCACTGCGACGCGTGCCAAGCGGACCTGGAGCAATACTGCCTCGAAGGCCCGACCATGACCTACGCCACCCCGGACCGCGTTGACGGCAGCAACACCATGGGCGGTTACTCCGACAGCATCGTGGTCAGCGAACATTTCGTGGTGAAGATCCCGGCCAAGCTTGACCTGGCCAGCGCCGCGCCGATCCTGTGTGCTGGCATCACCACCTACTCGCCGCTCAAGCACTACGGCGTGAAGGCCGGCGATAAAGTCGGCGTGCTCGGCATGGGCGGCCTGGGCCATATGGGCATCAAGTTTGCCAAGGCCATGGGCGCGGAAGTGACCTTGTTTACCCGCTCGGCGAGCAAGGCCGAAGAAGGCCGTCGCCAGGGCGCCGATCATGTGATCGTGTCCACCGACGAAGCCCAGATGAAAGCCGCCGCCGGCAGCTTCGACTTCCTGCTGGACACTATCCCGGTGCAGCACGATCTGAACCCCTACCTCGACGTGCTGCGCTTTGACGGCGTACACATCCTGGTCGGCCTGATCGAACCGGTGGACCCGCCCGTCAATGCCGCCAAGCTGGTGCTGGGCCGCAAAGTACTGGCCGGTTCCTTGATCGGCGGCATTGCCGAAACCCAGGAAGTCCTGGATTTCTGCGCCGAGCACGGCATCACCTGCGACATCGAAATGCTCGACATCCGCCACATCAACGAAGCCTACAGCCGCATGATCGCCGGCGATGTGAAGTACCGCTTTGTCATCGACATGGCGACGTTGAAGGCCTGATCAGGCCTTCGCGCCCAACTCCGCTGACAGCCGGGCTGCGACCTGTTTGACCACAGGAATCAGCTCGGCCATTTTCTCCAGCGGCATGTAGGGCACGGTACTGGCGATGCTGATGCCGGCGACGATGCGCCGGCTGGCATCGCGCACCGGTGCCGCCACGCAACGGATCGACGGTTCGTTGTCTTCCAGGTCGAACGCATAACCGCCCACCACGTATTCATGCATACGCTGCTCGAACTGTGCCCATGACTGTTCTGGGTGCTGCGGCCATTGCAGGCTTTTCCCACCCGCTGGCAGGCTGACTTCGTACAGACGTTGCCACTCCGCAACCGTGTCATCCAGCAGCAATGCCTTGCCGATCCCGGTGCGTGCCAGCGGCATGCGATGACCGACCCGTGAGCGCATTTCCGGGCCATTACGGCCGGGGTTCTTGTGCAGGTACAGCACGTCGTCGTATTCACGGATGGCCAAGTGGATGGTGTCGCCGGTCAGCGCCGACAACTCATCCAGATACGGAATGGCCAAGGTCACCAGCGGCAGCTCTTCGCGTGCCTGAAAACCCAGTTCGATCAACTTCGGTCCCAACAGGTAACCGACCTGCGGCACCACGCGCAGGTAACGCTCTTCCACCAGGCAACTGGCCAGGCGGTGGGTGGTGCTGCGGGTGGTGCCGATGCGCTTGGCGATCTCTTTCAGATCCCGCGCACCTGCCGCCACCGCTTGCACCACGCCCAGGCCACGCAGCAGGGTCTGGGTGCCGGTGGGCGCGGCGTCTTTGACGGGGGTGTGGGCGTTTTCCTGCATATCGGGCCTATTGGGGAGTACGAAAACGGCGCCATTATGGCAAATCACGGACCTCAATACAGTGGAGATCCAAATGTGGGAGCGGGCTTGCTCGCGATGGCGGTGTGTCAGTCAAAGATGTACTTACTGAACCACCGCCTTCGCGAGCAAGCCCGCTCCCACAGGGGTTAGGCGGTGTTCTTCCTAGCGTTGTTTCATGCGGTCGATGATGACGGCCAGCAACAGGATCGAACCCCGGATCACATACTGGTAAAAGGTGTCGATGTTCTTCAGGTTCATCGCATTCTCGATGATCGCCAAAATCAGCACCCCGGCAATCACGTGACGGATCATGCCAATGCCGCCACTCAACGACACCCCGCCCAATACACACGCCGAGATCACGGTCAGCTCAAACCCCTGGCCAATCATCGGCTGGCCCGAGGTCATGCGCGAGGCGAGGATCACCCCGGCCAGGGCGCCGATCAGACCGTGCACGGCAAAGATGATGATCTTGGTGCGATCAACATTTACGCCAGCCAGCAACGCCGCTTCCTGGTTACCGCCGATGGCCATGGTGTTGCGCCCGTAGGTGGTGTAGTTGAGCAGCCAGCCAAAGAACACAAAGCACAGCACAGTGATGATGATCGGCACCGGCACACCCATCAGCTGGCCGTTGCCGAACACGAAGAAGCCTTCGTCCATCACGCCGACGGCCTTGCCGTTGGAAAAGATGTACGCCAGGCCGCGTACGATTTGCATGGTCGCCAAGGTCGCGATCAATGCGTTGATACGCAGCTTGGCGATGACGATGCCGTTGATCAGCCCCACCACCAGGCCCATGGCCAACGCAGCGGACACGCCGAGCACCACGCTATCGGTGTCGCGGATCACAATGCCCGCGACCACACCGGCACAGGCAATCACCGAGCCCACCGACAAGTCGAAGTGCCCCGACGCCAGGCAGAACAGCATGGTGCACGCTGCAATACCCACGGTAGAAATCGCCAGGCCCAACCCGCGCATGTTCAGCGGCGAAAGGAAGTTATCGATAAACAACGCACTGAGCACAAAGATGCTCAACGCGGCGAGCAGCATCACCCAGTCATCGAGGAACTTGCGCTGGTTGAAACCCGGCCAGAAGCTCTTTGCAGTTTTTACCTCAGACATCATTCACCTCGAATTCTTCAAGCCCGCGAACGCGGGAGAGCCAGTTGCAACAGCCGTGCTTCGTCCGCCTGGTCGCGGGTGAGTTCGCCGGTCAGGGCGCCTTCGCTCATCACCAGGATGCGGTCGCTGATGCCCATCACTTCCATCAGGTCGCTGGACACCACGATCACCGCAATACCGCTGGCGGCGAGGTTGTGGATGATCTGGTAGATCTCCGACTTGGCGCCGATGTCGATACCACGGGTCGGCTCGTCCAACAGCAGCACCTTCATCGGCATCGACAGCCAGCGGCCGAGAATGGCCTTCTGCTGGTTGCCGCCGGAGAGGTACATGATTTTCTGTTCGGCGTTGGGCGTCTTGACCTTCATCGCCTTGATCTGCCGGTCGGCGTTGGTGGTTTCCCAGCCGTCGCGCAACAGCCAACCGAAGGTGGAATGGGCACCGCGCGCGCTGATGTTGATGTTCTCGGCCACGCTGGACAGCGGAATGATGCCCTCCTTCTTGCGGTCTTCCGGGCACAGCAGCACGCCGGCAGCAATCGCGTCGCGGGGTGAACGCAATTGCAATGTTTGCCCGCAGAGTTCAAGGCTACCGGCGGTGCTGCGAGTCAAACCGCTCAGCAGCCGAAACAGCTCCGTGCGCCCTGCCCCGACCAATCCGAACAGGCCAAGAATCTCGCCCTTCTGCACCTGCAGGCTGACCGGCTCACGCAGGCCTGGGCCGAGCAAGCCGTCAACCTTCAGCGCCACGTCGCCCTGTTCCCGTGGCCGATAATCATAGATATCCTGGATATCGCGACCGACCATGCAGGTCACCAGTTGGTCGTGGGTCAGCGCGTTCATGTCGTCGAAAGTGCGCACATAGCGGCCATCCTTGAACACCGTCACCGCGTTGCAGATACGGAAAACTTCTTCCATACGGTGCGACACATAGAGCACGACTTTGCCCTCGTCACGCAGGCGGGTGATGATCGCCATCAAGCGGTCGATCTCCCGCGCCGACAAGCTGCTGGTGGGCTCATCGAAGGCAATCACATGGGCGCCACGGGACAACGCCTTGGCAATTTCCACCAGTTGGCGCTGGCCGAGGGACAGGCGGCCGAGCTTTTCGTCCGGATCGATTTCATCGGCCAGGCCTTTGAGACAGGCCAACGCTTGCTTGCGCAATTGACTGCGGTTGACCACCCCGAAGCGCGTCGGCAAATGCCCAAGGAACAGGTTTTCGGCGACGGTCATTTCCGGCACCAGATGCAGCTCCTGGTGGATCACCGCCACGCCGCTGGCAATGCTGTCGGCGGCGGACTTGAAGTCCATGGTTTGCTCGCCGATCTGCAGCGAACCACTGCTCGGCAAGTAAGCGCCACCGAGAATCTTCAGCAGCGTCGACTTGCCCGCGCCGTTCTCGCCCATCAACGCATGCACCTCGCGCGGCCGCGCTTCAAAGCTGATCTGCGCCAGGGCTTTCACACCGGGAAATTCCTTGCCGATGCCGTTGAAACGCAGGGCCGCGCCGGTCATTTCCACAGCCCGATTTTGCTCAGCTCTTCCTTGAAGTTGGCGCGGGTGATCAGGGTCACGTTGTCCAACGCGGTGAACTTGGCAGGCTCGGTGCCTTTGGTGACCCACTCGAACATGGCGCTGGCGGTTTTGTAGCCGGAGGCGTCAGGGCTCAGCAGCATCGAGCCGTAAAAGCCAGTGTCGGTTTTCTTCAGCTCTTCAATCGCATCGGTGCCGTTGATGCCCACGCCGATCACGTTCGCCGCCTTGAAACCGGCGCTTTCGGTGGCGCGCACGCCGCCCAGTACGGTGCTGTCGTTCATCCCGCCAATGATCAGGTTTTTCGCGCCGCTGGGCAGTTTCACCAAGGCCGAGTTGGTGGCATCCATGCTGCCGGGCACGTCGAGGGTTTTCTGCGCGCTGAACAGGATGTGGTCGGCGGGCAAGCCGGCAGCCTTGAGGCCTTCGACCGAACCGTCGGTGCGTTTCTTGCCGGTTTCCAGTTCGTCGAAGGTGTTGATGACGACGTAGGTGTCCTTCCAATCCCAGTTGCGATGCTTGGCTTCGGCGGCCATGGCTTCGCCTTGTTTCTGGCCGATCTTGTAGGCATCCAGGCCGACGTAAGGCACGTCTTCCATGGGTTTGCCCTTGGCGTCGACAAAACGGTCATCCACCGCCAGCACCTTGAGGTTATTGAGCTTGGCCTTGGCCATGATTGCCGGGCCGAGGGACACATCCGGCGGGCAGATCACGAAGCCCTTGGCGCCGTTGGCGGCCAGGGTGTCGATGGCCGACAAGGTTTTTTCACCGTCCGGCACGGCGATCTTGATCACGGTGAAACCTTGGTCCTTGCCGGCTTTTTCGGCGAAGGCCCATTCGGTCTGGAACCAGGGTTCTTCGGCCTGCTTGACCAGGAAGCCGATCTTCACTTCCTCGGCGAGCGCCACGCTGCTGAACGTCATTGCCAGCGCCAGGGTGCCTAGAGTCTTCTTGAACATGGACCACCTCCTTCTTGTTATTGGAAAACGCTTTAGTCGTGGTACATCACAGAACGCCCGCCATCGATCATCAGGCAGGTTGCATTGATAAAGGGCGCCTCGTCGGTCGCCAGGAACAGCGCCGTCATCGCCACCTCGACCGGCTGGCCGATGCGCTTGGGCGGGTGCAGGTCGAACGCGCGCTGGCGCTCGGCGTGGGGGTCGGGAAATCCGTTCCAGTAGTCGACGTTGAGCTGGGTTTCGATGTAACCCGGCGCGATGGCATTCACGCGGATGCCTTTGGGCGCGTATTCGATGCCGAGGGCGCGGGTCAGGCCGAGCAGGCCGTGCTTGGCCACGGGGTAGGGAAAGCAGCCGGGGATGATGTGGCTGGAATGGGTGGACGCAATGTTGATGATGTTGCCGATGCCTTGCTTGATCATGTGCGGCAACACCGCGCGGCAGCCGAACCAGGCACCGTCGAGATCGATGGCGAAGCAGCGGCGCCAGTCTTCGTCGGTCATTTCCAGCGGGTCGCGGAACACGTTGACACCGGCGCAGTTGACCAGCACATCCACGCGACCGAAGCGCTCGATGGCCAGGTTGACCAGCGCTTGCCATTGATCCTTGGAGGTGATGTCGACGGCCTGCGCGTAAATGTCGGCGCCGCGTTCACGCCAGTGGGCGGCGACCTTCTCGACCTTTTCGCCCTGGATATCCGCAATGATCAACCGCGCTTGCTGGGCCTGGAAACACGCGACGATCGCCTCGCCAATGCCCTGGGCGGCGCCGGTGATGATCACCACTTTGCCTCTGAGCCGTTCGCCATAGGTTGGCTCGGGCACGGCGGGGAGTGACAAGGGTTGTGCCTGCATCGCTTCACCTGTTTTATTTTTGGTAGTGAGTGCTGATGCAGCCGACTATAAACCTATCATTTGAAATATCTCAATATATAAATTTGCATCCCATATAGTGAGCATAAAAACAAAAAACCGGCGAATCGTCGCCGGTTATTTGTAGGGCCTTCTCCGTCAGCCGAGGGCGAAGTCACGCAGTGCGTCGCCTTCCATGCGATAACGCACCCACTCTTCCTGCGGCTGGGCGCCGATGGATTTGTAGAAGGCAATCGCCGGTTCGTTCCAGTCCAGCACGCTCCACTCAAAGCGCCCGCAACCGTTATCGAAGGCGATCTTCGCCAGGTGGCGCAGCAGCTTCTTGCCCGCCCCGCCGCCACGCTGTTCCGGGTTGATGTAGAGGTCTTCCAGGTACAGGCAGTTGCTGCCCAACCAGGTGGAATAGCTGAAAAAGAACACCGCAAAGCCAATCGGCAAGCCGTCGCGCAGGCAGATCAGGCCATGGGCAGTGGCGCCTTCGCTGAACAGGCTGCGCTCGATGTCCACCACACTGGCGATCACTTCATGCCGGGCCTTCTCGTACTCGGCCAGCTCGGTGATAAACGTCAGGATCTGCGCAGCATCGCTGGGCACGGCGGGGCGAATCTCGATGGTCATGGGCGAGCCTTGGCAATTTCAAAGCAGACATACTAAGGCGGTTTGATGACTGATTGCAGTGCAATTTCACCGTACAGGTGGTGGCGCTCTCACAAAATCTTACAGGTAAGCTAAGACCGTTCGTCGCCATCAAGGCACGAACGCCGGACGCAGCCGGACCAATAGAGGGTAAGGACATTAATCATATGGAGACACCCTCATGAAAAATTCCAAGTTTGCTGCCCTCGCCCTCACAGGCCTGTTGTCTGCTGCGTCGCTGAGCGCCTTTGCCGCCAGCTCGACCACCGGGCCCACCGATCCAACGCCGAATGCCACCACCGAGTCGCAGAAATCCATGGGTACTGGCATGGACACCAATGGTGGCGCGGTCATTGAGCCCGGCGCTGACCCGCGCACCCAAGGCAACGATACCCAGCGTCAAGCGCCTGCCGCCGTCGGTAACGGCAAAATGGGCCCGGCGATCAACCAGCCCAACATCAACAAGGGCGATGATTCCAACGTCCCAGGTGCGCCGAAACAACCTGCGCCTTGACCCATCGAACGCAAGACGAACACCCGATCATTTCCCAGTGAAGAGGTACGCATGAACGTCGATAGAAACCTTGAGAAAGAAGTCCTCACTCGCCTGCTGCACGCCCACCCGAATGGCTTGGGCAAGGAGGTGCTGGATAACTACCGCGGCGAAAAAGAGGTGGCCAGTGTCTTGGCGTTCCTGCAGGACCGTGGGTTGATCAAGGATGGGCATGTGACCACTGACGCTGCCGGTGAGTACGCGTTGAATCTGCCAATCAAGCTGACGGCGTCGGGGGTGGATGAGGCGCGTAAGTTGGAGTCTGAAACGCTCTAGCAGCCCTCATACAAAACTAAATGTGGGAGCGGGCTTGCTCGCGAATGCGGTGGATCAGTGGCAAATCTTTGCCTGACACTCCGGCTTCGCGAGCAAGCCCGCTCCCACAGTTTTGTCCGCATTCAGCCAGCGAGTAGAGCATCCACTTCGGCAGTGCCGGGTGAGGTTGCTGGCCCCCAGCGTGTCACCGCCAACGCCGCTGCCGCATTGGCACGACGTGCCGCTTGAGTGGGTGCCAGGCCATTCGCCAACCCTGCAATAAACACCCCCGCATGGGCATCCCCCGCGCCATTGCTGTCCACCGCCTTTACCTTGAACCCCGGCACATGCTGCGCCTGGCCATTGCGGCTGACCCAGCAACCATTCGGTCCATCCCGCACCACCAGCAAGGCATCCACGGGCAGGTGACGATTGAGATCGACCAGCGCATCCGCCACCGTACCCGCCCCGGTAAAGGCCAAGGCCTCCGGGCCATTACTGGTCCAGATATCGATACGCGGTAGCAACGCCACCATCAGCGCGGAATCCGGCGCCTTGACCAACGGGCCCGGATCGAACACCACGGTGATCGCTCGCGGCAGCGCCAGCAGCCAGTCGAGCAATGCCTGCACCTTGCCTTCCAGCAACAGGCTGTAGCCGCTGACATACACGTAGTCGTCCGGTTGCGGGACCACGCGCGCCAGGTCCTCGGCACTCAAGTCACCTTCAGCGCCGAGATGGGAAATGAACGTGCGCTCGGTGGTGGCTTCGGTCAGTGAGACACACAAACCCGTGTCTTTATCGGTGCTGGGCGCCTGGGCCATTTCGACCCCTTCGACCTGCATCGCCGCACGGGCCAGGTCACCAAAGCGCCCATTGCCATGACGGCCGAGGTAAACCACCGGCAACCCATTGCGCCGCGCGGCCGCCATCACATTGAAGCCACCCCCGGCTTCGAAGCTGGCCGATTGCGCCAGCACGTCGCCGCCAGTGGCGGGCAAGGTGTCGAGGGCCATGACCAGGTCGACGATGACCTGGCCTGTGTGCAGCAATCTAGACATTAGGACGCTCTACCAAAGCCGGGCGACGGTCAGCTGCGCCACCCAGTACTGCATAAATCCCGCCGGCCACCACGAAGGTGACGATCCAGCCCAGACCATTGTGGCCCAGCCAGGAGTCGGACAAAGGCCCGGCGAACCAGATGTTTTCGGCGGTGGTGCCGATGGTGGTGAAGCTGAAACCCAGCACGATCGCCACCGCCCAGGCGCCGAACGCACGCCACTCCACACCGCCGCGATACCAGTAGGCGCTGCTTGGGCTCACGTCCAGCAGGTCCTTGGGGCTGTAGTAGTGACGGTGGATCAGGTCGACCACGAAGATGCCGACCCACGCCGTGATCGGCACGGCAAGCAACGAGATGAAGGTGATGAACGGCCCGTAGAAACTGTCCGCGATCAGCATGAAGTAGATCGAGCCGGCGAAGATCGCCACGATGTCGACGATCACCGCATGCACGCGCTTGACCTTCAGCCCCAGCGTCAGCGTGGTCAGGCCCGCCGAGTACACCGACAGGTTGTTGGACAGCAGCAAGCCACCAAACGCGGTGATCAGGTACGGCACCGCCATCCAGGTCGGCAGCATGTCGCGGATCGCGACGATCGGGTCGGTGGCCGAGGCCAGGTCGTTGTTGCCCACCGACAGCAGGCCGCCGAGGGTGATCAGCAACACCAGCGGAATGCCCGCGCCAAACGCGGCCGAGGCCACCAGGCGCACAGCCGTGACGCTGCGATGTTGGTAGCGCGACATGTCGGCGCCAGCATTTGCCCAACCGATACCCGTACCGGCAGCCATAGTACCGACGCCGATGATCATCGCGCTCAACGGCGCCGGGGTCGCGTTGAACACCGCGCTCCAATCGATGGTGGCGCAGAGGAAACCGCCGACCAGAATGTTCAAGGCGCCGAAGACGTAGGTGGCCCACTTCTGAATCACCAGCAAAGTGGCGTGGCCCAGGCCGGAAACCGACAAGGTCAGCAACACGAAGATGGCTATGAAGATCAGGGTCAGCACCGGCGCGCTTTTCGCCTCCACCGGCGAACCGAACAGGATCGAGCACAACGACAGCAGCACAAAGGCGGCCGTGGTGGTGTTGACCGTTTCCCAGCCCAGGCGCGACATCAGCGACACCAGCGTCGGCCCGATATTGCCGCGCACACCGAAGATGGCGCGGGACAGCGTCAGGCTCGGCGCACGCCCACGGCGGCCAGCGATGGAGATGATGCCCACCACCGCGAACGAACCGGCAGCGCCGAGGATCGCGACGATGACCGCCTGCCAGATCGCCAGGCCGCGAAACGCCACCAACGTGGCGCCGAGCGGCAAGCCGAGGATGCTGATGTTAGCGGCGAACCACACCCAGAACAGTTGCAGCGGGTGCCCGTTGCACTCGCCTTCAGGGACCGGTTCGATGCCGCGTGTTTCCAATTGCCCGGCACTTTGGCCGGAAGAGGTGCTGCTCATGAGGGGGTGCTCCTGGTGCCTGTATTGTTGTGGTTGTGGCAGAAAATCAAAGCGTTAACCGGTCATCCTGACTCGATAAATCACTGTAGGAGCGAGCTTGCTCGCGAAAACTTCAGGGCGACGCGTTTCGCCTGGCTTGCCACGTGACCGTCGGCCGCCTTCGCGAGCAAGCTCGCTCCTACAGGGGAGTTGGGTGCTTATCTCAATGTAAGTAGCCCTTGCACCAGCGGCTGCAACTCCAGGCCATTGACCTGCTTGACCTGTTCGATCATCGCCTCAGGCCAGCACTGCAGGCCCAGGCACGCACCCAGCATGGCGCCGAGAATGGCGGCAATGGTGTCAGTGTCGCCGCCAAGACTGGCGGCCAGGCACAGGGCCTCAAAAGCATTCATCTCACCCACCGCTACTTGCTGGGCCAGGGCAAACGACACCACCACCGACTCCTGGGACGCGACGGAAGTACCGATCAATTCGTACAGCAGGTCGGCGAACAGAGCCTTGTCGCCACTACCGACGCTCAAAGTGCGTGCCCAACTGATGCGCGTGGAAATACGCCCGCCGGCGATCCAGTGACCGTGGACTTCGGCCTGCTGGGCAATCTGGGTGCCGATGTTCAGCGCTTCACCCAGGTCTGCGCCGTTAATGCCGGCCGAGACCACCGCCGCCACCGCCGCCGCGCTGGAAATCCCCAGGGTGGTGTTATGGGTGACCTGGCAGGCCTGGATCACCGCCTGGATAAACCGCGCCGGGTCGCTGACGTCAGCGGCGATCCCCACCGGGGTGATGCGCATCGCAGCGCCGTTGGTGGTGCCGTAGCGGCCAGACTCTTCCGGCGTGTGACCGGCGAGGATCATGTCGATGGCGCGCTTGGTGGAGGGGCCGAGCAAATCCTGCGAGCCCTTGGCGCGCATCACTGCTTCCCAATCGATCAAACGCTGGGCGAGCACCGTTGGTTCGATGACGCCCTGCCCCTCCACCAGCAATTCACCCACCAGGATCGCCTGCTCCGTGTCATCAGTGATGGAACCGGCAGGCATGTTCGGCGCGATCGGCTGGTCGGCGTCGGCATCTTCCAAGCCGGTGATGGCGCCGAAACGTGCGCGGACCTGTTCGCGGTTCAAAGACTGGGTCGGCATGCCCAGGGCATCGCCCAACGCCAGGCCGTAGAAAGCGCCGAGGGCGCGAGTGTGCGGGGTCATTTCGAGTTTCCAAACTGGAGGTGCAGGCGAAAGTGCAGCGGGTCGAGCAAGCTTTCGACATGCTCCATGAAACGTTCGCGACGGTCGTAGGTGGTCCGTGAGGCCTTGAGAAACACCGTGCCTGCAGGACGGCCGAGCAACTCGGCGTCTTCGTCGCTGAGGGGTTCGGCGCCGATCCATTGGTCACCTTCGGCGCCGACGTAACCGTAGGCGGCCAGGGTGATGGTCAGGGAGTTATCGATCAGGCCGACTTTAGGCAGGCTTTCCAGGCCGCCGGACGCCGGCATCAACGAGCGCTCCAGGGACACCGCCGTGCCGTCGGTGGTGCGGCGACAGCGATCAAGGGCGATGAACTGGTCGCGGCCGAAACGGCTGAGCAGGTCCGGGCGGGTTACCGCTTCCAGGCGCAGGATGTCGGTGTTCACTCGCGCCCCTGTGTCAGCCAGGGCCTGGGCCCAACCGCTGCGTTGGTCGAGCACCATGCCGTCAAAGGTGACGATGGAGCCGACGCCGCTCTGGGTCGCGATGTAGTTGCGCCGTTTGAGTTCGGCGAGGGCTTCGCGCAGGGTGCCGCGGCTGACCGCAAACTCTTCGGCCAACTGATGCTCGCCCGGCAACAGGAAACCATCGACCATCACCCCACCCTCGATACGGCGGATGAGCTCGTCGACGACGCGTTTTTTCTTATCAAATCGAACATGTCTAATCATGTACAAATTGATAACCGAAAGCGCCCGTTTGCAGCAAGCGAATTATTTCAGGGAGATGAAAAAACCGGCGTCAGGGTTCCAGGCCGATACGGAAAAACTCGCCGCCGCTCCAGACGCCTAGCCAGTTCTGACCGTTGATCGGACGGCTCACCGCCAGCTCCACCAATTGGTAGAACGCGTTGCGATGCACCAGGGCTTCGAGGTTGGTGCGCACCCGCAGATAGGGCGCAGGTTCCTGCGTGACTGGGTCGATCACCACTCGCAAGGGGTGTTCAAGGCCCGCTTCGATCTGATCGTCCACGTTGGTGGTAAAGCGCAGTACCTGGCTTTCGCCCTGCCCTTCGACCTCCAGCGTTACCGCCACGAACGGCGCATCATCGACGCTGATGCCGACCTTTTCCACGGGAGTGACCAGGAAGTAATCATCGCCATCGCGGCGGATGATGTTGGAGAACAGTTTGACCATCGGTTTACGCCCGATCGGCGTGCCCTGGTAAAACCAGGTACCGTCGCGGGCTATGCGCATGTCGATGTTGCCGCAGAAGTCCGGGTTCCACAGATGTACCGGCGCCGGTCCCTTGCCCTTGGGCAGTTGGGCCAACAGATCGTTGGCCTTGGCGGAATCGGTCATGGGGTTCTCCTGGTGCCTATTGATCACTCATGCCCAGCAGGCTGCGGGCGTACTGGCGCAGCGGGCGGGCAATCAGATCTTGTGGCTTGTTGTCGTGGAACGTCAGCAAACCGCCACGACTGCGAATACGTGCAGTATCGATCAAATACTGGGTGCTGGTCTCGATCAACATGATCTGGATGACGCCGCTGTCCAGCCCGACGCGGTCGAGGGCTTCCTGGTCGGCCCACTCATCGGCGTTGCCGATCCGGTCATCCGCCTTGGCGAAACGGCAGTACAGCAGGTAGTGAGCGCCAGCCGCGCGGGCTTCGGACATTGCCTGCTCCAAGCCTTCCGGCTGACGGGCGCGGCGCACCATCGGGAAATATTCGATAAAGCCGTTGAAGGCTTCCTCGGCCACCACGTTTGGACGCGGATAAGCGCTGCCCGGCGGCACAAAGGCGCCCTGGGCGATAAACACGAAAGAATCCGGCTGTATGCGAACCGAGGCGGTGCGACGGGTATCGCTGTGATCCAGCAAACCGGCATCGCTCATCTGATAGCGGGTGCCTTCGGCCATATCGCTGACGGTCATGCAACCACTCAGCGTCAACGACGCCAGCAACAAAACCAGACTACGCATCCTAATCCTCCAGAAGCCGGTGACGGAAAACCGGCGAATGGGCGTGAGATGCAGGTTCTGGGCCAGACGAGCAGCCTCAAGCCTCAAGCTTGTAGCTGCTAGCTTGAAGCTTAAAACTCGGCGTCAGCCGCCAATAATCTTCATGATGGTCGCGCCACCGGAGAAGGCGACTTCCTGCTTGTCGCCCAAGGCCTTCATCAACAGGCCCTGCAGCGCCGGCAATGCTTGATGGCGAGGCTTGTCCAGCAGATCGCCGACATAGTGGCGGTTACTCGACGATAGGCAACCATGCAACCAACCCGTGGACGACAACCGCAACCGCGAGCAGGTCCGGCAAAACGGCACGCTTTCGTTGGCAATGACTCCGAAATAGCCCTTGCCGGGTATTTCATAACGCACCGCCGTCGCGTCAATGGGCGCGCTGGCTTGCAGGTACTCATGCTGTTCGCCGATCAGGCCGAGCAGTTGTTGCAGGCTGACAAACTGCTGCAGAAACGCGTTGGAGTCCTTGGCCAGGTGGCCCATGCGCATCAGCTCGATAAAGCGCAGTTCATAACCCCGCTCCAGGCAGTACTCGAGCAGCGGCATCACCTGGTCGAGGTTCTGGCCGCGCAACGGCACCATGTTGACCTTGATCTTGATTCCGGCGGCGCGGGCCTGGTCCATGCCGTCGAGCACGGTGGCCAGGTCGCCGCCACGGGCGATGCTGCGGAAGGCGTCCGCATCCAGGGTATCGAGGGAGACGTTGATGCGTTTGATCCCGGCGTCCACCAGCAGCGGCAGTTTGCGCGCGAGCAGTTGGCCATTGGTGGTCAGGCTGATGTCACTGAGGCCCATCTGCCCGACGGCGCCCATGAAGGCTTCCAGCTTGGGGCTGACCAGCGGTTCACCGCCGGTGATGCGCAGGCGGTCGATGCCGGCGGCCTCGATCAGATAAGCCACGCCACGGGCCATGGCCTCGGCCGAGAGTTCGTCCTGGGCAGCCACCAGCCGCTTGCCATTCGGCACGCAGTAGGTACACGCGTAATTGCAGGCTGAGGTCAGGCTGATCCGCAAATTGCGAAAACGCCTGCCTTGACGATCAACGATCATGGATCACTCCGGCAGAGGATGATTCGGGCGCGCTAAAAGCTGACTGATAAATCAGCTTTTAGCAAGAGTCCTTGCCTGAGTATATTCCTGGGGTACTACGCGTGGCAGCAAATCATTACGTGGAAGGCGATTCCAGCGGCGGCTGCTCGGTGCTGTGCTTGCGCTTGTTGCCCATGCGCACACCGATGTCCATCAGGAACTGGAAGAAGCCTTCCTGATCTTCCAGCACATTGCTCCAGAATGGCGAGTGGTACAGCGCCACGGCGCCGTGCACCAACGCCCAGGCCGCGCAATAGTGGAAATACGGCGGCACGTCTTCCAGCTTGCCTTCGCTGATGCGACCCTTGATCAACAGGGTCAGGCGTTCGAAGTTCGACGCCCGGATCTTGTGCAGTTCCTCGACCATCTCCGGCACCTGATGGCCCTTGACCACCTTCTCTTCCAGGCGGTCGAACAGGCGATAGCGCTGCGGGTCACGCATGCGAAACTCGAAGTAGGCGCGGGACAGGGCTTCCTTGTCCTTGTCCACGTCGGCCGAATGCAGCAGTTCGTTCAGGTCGCGCTCGTAGTCGAGCATCAGGCGCAGATAGATCTCGGCCTTGGACTTGAAGTGCTTGTAGATCGTGCCTTTGCCGATACCCACGGCATCCGCGATCATCTCGACGGTGACGCTGTCTTCACCCTGTTCGAGGAACAGCTTGAGTGCGGTGTCGAGAATTTCCTGCTCACGGCGGCGAAACTCACGGACCTTACGGGGTTCTTTGTGCATGAGGAAGAGGTCTGCAAAGGTCAAAATAGGGAGGGTGACGCAGGCCACGGATACGCGGCGATACGATTTACCCGGTGCGAGGGATTATCCCGACTGAACGGTCGCTGGGCAATGCCTATGTGAACCGCAAACGCACTTTACTTTCAGCGCGCCAACGTTTTTATGAATCTTAGTCAGAAATAATACGCAACAACTGCCACCGTGCACCGGCCCAATGAGAACTCAAGCGAAGCGCGCGTATTCCAAATCTGTTTAAAAAACGACCAGCCGCGACTGGACTGAATCGGATACTGATCAATACTTGAACTGTCGGCGTGACATCTCCCCCAAGTGACGCGCCGACCTGGGTACCAACGGACCGCGTACCCTTGTTTTACTCCTAATGGTCTTAGCCCGGATTCACCCCCCAGAACCCGGGTTTTTTTTGCCTGCGTTTTGGCCGCGTCAGCCAGCGACGTGAGCCAGCGGGAACAGACGCTTGAAGTTCTCGGTGGTCTGCTCGGCAAAGCGCTCATAGGACTCCCCCCGCAGCATCGCCAGGTAATCCGCCACATCACGCACGTACTCGGGCAGGTTCGGCTTGCCACGATGAGGAATGGGCGCGAGGTATGGCGAGTCGGTTTCCACCAGCAAGCGGTCCACCGGCACCTGGCGCGCAACATCGCGCAGGGCGTCGGCATTGCGGAAGGTGACGATGCCCGACAGGGAAATGTAGAACCCCAGGTCCAGGGCAGCCTTTGCCATGTCCCAGTCCTCGGTGAAGCAATGCAACACGCCAGCCTGGGGCAGCGCAGCTTCGCGCAACAGGGTCAGAGTGTCGGCACGGGCGCCACGGGTGTGGACGATCACCGGTTTGCCGGTCTGCTGGGCGGCTTGCAGGTGCAGGCGGAACGAAGCCTGCTGCAACTCGGCGGCTTCGGGCTCGTAGTGGTAATCCAGGCCGGTTTCGCCGATGGCCACCACGCGGGGGTGATTGAGCTCAGTCAGCAGCCAATCAAGCGCTGGGGCTTCACCGGGCTTGAGGTCCAGCGGGTGAATGCCCACCGAGCAATCCACATCGGCGTAGCGATCAGCCAGGGCCTTGACGTCGGCTGCGTTTTCGGCGCTGACGCCGATGCACAGGAAGTGCCCTACTCCGCGCTGGCGTGCAGCTTCGAGGGCGGCATCAAGGGAGCCGCTGTGCTGGGCCAGGTCGAGGCGGTCGAGGTGGCAATGGGAATCTACGAGCATAGGGATCTACAACTTCAGTCACGAAAAGTGTCTGGCCGACGATACACCTGTCGGCCACAGAATTTAACGGCGGCCGAGCAAGCCAACCCACTGCACCAGCAGCGCCTCAAGCAACAGCACACGGTTAAGGTTGGCCTTGCCGAGTACCTTCTGGCGCTGGGCGAGGATCCAGTCCTGGATCGTCAGCACCTTGTCCTGGGCACTTTTTTGCGCCAGGTATTGCACCACCTTGCGCATGTCCGGCAGGCCCAGGCCGTTTTCATCCTGGGTCAGCTGGTAGCGCAGGATCAGGCTCGACCAGTCGCAGAACCAGTCAAACAGCAGCAGCAGGGGAATGTCCTTCCAGGCGCTTTCGGCCAGTTGAGTGGCGGAGACTTCCTGCTTGATGAGTTTCTTCACGCCTTCCACCACCAGCGCGCGTTGCTCACGCACGCCCTGGGCTTGCAGCTTGACCGCCGCCAATGGCGAACCGGCCGCCAGGGTCAGCAGTTCGACCCTTTCGTCCTGACCACAGTCCGGCAACGCCTGCGCGAGCCATTCGAGGCTCATGGCCTCGCTCGGCAGCGGACACGCCTGCTGTACGCAACGGCTGCGAATGGTCGGCAACAAACGGCTGGACTGGTGGCTGACCAGCAACAGCACGGTATCGCCAGACGGCTCTTCCAGGCTCTTGAGCAAAGCGTTGGCGGCGTTGATATTCATCGCCTCCACCGGCTCGATCAACACGACCTTGCGCCCGCCCATCTGCGCGGTCTGCACCACGAAGCTGACGAGGTCGCGCACCTGGTCGACCTTGATCGCCTTGTCGGCTTCCTCGGGCTCCAACAGGTAGTTATCCGGATGGCTGCCGGCCTTGAGCAGCAGGCAGGACTTGCACTCGCCGCAGGCTTCCAGGTTGACCGGGCGCTGGCACAGCAGGCTGGCCATGAGGCGCTCGGCCAGGTCACGCTTGCCGATCCCGACCGGCCCATGCAACAGGTAGGCGTGGGCGTGCTGCGCGCGGCCGGCCAGTTGTTGCCACAGGCTGTCCTGCCACGGGTAGGCTTCAGCCACGGGCGCGCTCCAGCAGTGTCGGCAACAGCGCGTCGATGGCCTGCTGCACCTGGGCCAGCGGTTGGGCGGCGTCCAGAAGGTAGTAGCGCGCAGGTTCGGCCGCGGCACGTTTGAGGAAGGCGGTGCGTACCGCGTCGAAGAAGGTCTGGCCTTCCAGCTCGAAACGGTCCAAGCGACCACGGGCGCTCGCGCGGGCCAGGCCGACTTCCACCGGCAGGTCGAAGACCAGGGTCAGGTCAGGGCGCAGGTCGCCTTGAACGAAGGTTTCCAGGGTGGCAATGCGCTCCAGGGACAGGCCCCGACCACCGCCCTGGTAGGCATAGGTAGAGTCGGTGAACCGGTCACAGATCACCACGGCACCCCGCGCCAGGGCCGGGCGAATAACTTCGGCCAGGTGCTGGGCACGGGCGGCGAATACCAGCAGCAGCTCGGTATCCGGGCTCATCTGCTCTTCACCCGGCGCCAGCAGCACTTCGCGGATACGCTCGGCCAGCGGTGTGCCGCCGGGCTCGCGCGTCAGCACCACTTCGATACCTTCGGCGCGCAAGCGCTCAGCCAGGTAATCGCGGTTGGTGCTTTTGCCAGCGCCTTCGGGGCCTTCCAGGGTAATAAACAAGCCAGTCACAGGCAGTCCTTAGTCAGAATTATTGCGGGCTTTGCGGTGCGGCGGTGTCCGGCGCAGCTTCGGCCGGTTTATCAGCAGACGCATCGGGCGATGGCGCGACGTCTTCCGCAGGCTTCACCACCGGCGCCGGGCTGGAGCGGTAATCGGCGCGGCGCTTGAGTTGGAACTCCCGCACGGCGGCATTATGCGCATCCAGGTCATCGGAGAAAATATGGCTGCCATCGCCTCGGGCAACGAAATACAGGCTGCTGCCCGGCACCGGGTTCAGCGCGGCATGGATCGCCTCGCGGCCGACCATGGCGATAGGCGTCGGCGGCAGGCCGGCAATCATATAGTTGTTGTAGGGGTTGGCTTCCTTGAGGTGCGCACGGGTCAACTTGCCGTTGTAGCGCTCGCCCAGGCCGTAGATCACCGTTGGATCAGTCTGCAACAGCATGCCAACCTTCAGGCGACGCACAAAGACGCCGGCGATCTGCCCACGCTCGTCAGGCACGCCCGTTTCTTTCTCCACCAGGGAGGCCATGATCAATGCTTGATAAGGGTCGGTGTACGGCGCATCGGGAGCGCGCTTGCTCCACTCCTGCGCGAGGACATCATCCAGGCGGTTGTAGGCTTTTTTCAGGAAGTCGACGTCAGTCATGCCACGCACGAAGCGGTAGGTATCAGGGAAGAACCGTCCTTCGGGAAACACGCCGGGGTGGCCGAGCTTGTCCATGACTTCGCTGTCACTGAGGCCCGAGAGGGTCTGCACGATTTTTTCATGCTTGGCCAACGCTGAGCGCACCTGGCGGAAGTTCCAGCCTTCCACCAGCGTCAGGCTGTATTGCACCACTTCGCCACGCTGCCACAGGCCGATCAGGCCTTGCGCCGTCATGCCAGGGGTCATGCGGTATTCGCCGCTGTGCAGGGGCTGGCCGTCGAGGTTGAAGCGCCAGTACAGGCGCAACCAGAAGGCGCCATCCAGCACACCCTCGGCTTCCAGGCGATTGAAGGTACCGGAGGGGGTCGCCCCGGCCGGTACGTCGAGCAGTTGCTCTTGGGTCAGGTTCAAGGGCTGCTTCAGGGCCGCGTCGTATTTCCAGGCGCCATAGCCCAACAGCAACGCCGCCGAGAACAGACCGATCAGCAGCAGTACAACCAGTTTTCGTATCAACTCAAATTTCCAATAGCGCGCGAACAATGCCCTGCAGTTTACGGGTGAGCGGCCCAACCGGCCAGCTCATCCCAGCGCAACCGCGCACCGGCCAAATGCCATAAACGCTGTTGCACACGAAGACTTCGTCAGCCTGCTGCAACTGCTCAAGATCGATGTCGGCCACGGCCACCGGGAGGCCGAGGGTATGTGCCTGGGCCAGAATCTCCGCACGCATCACCCCGGCAACGCCGCAACGGGTCAGATCAGCGGTTAGTAACAAGCCGTTGCGCACCAGGAACAGGTTGCTGAATACGCCTTCAATGACACGGCCGGACACATCCAACATCAAGCCTTCAGCGTGCTCGGCGTCCTGCCATTCGGCGCGGGCGATCACCTGTTCGAGGCGATTGAGGTGCTTGAGACCGGCCAGCAACGGCTGCTCGGCCAAGCGGGTCGCACACGCAAACAGACGGATGCCGTCGACTGCATGGGCGAGGGGATAGGTAGCGGGCGGGTTGCCCTGCAAGATACGGCGCACCGGCGCGCCAGGGTTGATGCCATAACCGCGCAGGCTATCGCCACGGGTGAGGATCAACTTGAGGACACCGTCGCCGAGGGCGGCGGCATAGGCCAGCACTTCGCTGCGGATCACCACTGGGTCCGCAACCAAGGCGAGACGCCTGCAACCCTCATCGAGGCGTTGCAGGTGACGGTCGAACAGCACCGGCTGCCCGGCCCTGACGGCGATGGTCTCGAACAACCCATCGCCATACGCCAGGCCGCGATCTTTCAGGGGCACGCTGTCCGCTGGTTGACCGTCGACCCAGCTGTGCATCACTCGGCGAACCGGCGGAACACCAGGGAACCGTTGGTGCCACCAAAACCGAACGAGTTGGAGATCACCACGTCGATCGGCATCGGTTGCGCTTCGTGAGGCACGAAGTTCAGGTCGCAGCCTTCGTCCGGCTCATCCAGGTTGATGGTCGGCGGAGCGACCTGATCCTTGATGGCCATGACGCTGAAGATCGCTTCGACCGCGCCCGCCGCACCCAACAAGTGGCCGGTCATGGACTTGGTGGAGCTGACCGCCAGGTTGTAGGCGTGTGCGCCGAACACTGACTTGATGGCTTCGGCTTCCGCCAAGTCGCCAGTCGGAGTCGACGTGCCATGGGCGTTGATGTACTGCACCTGGTCCGCATTGACCTTCGCATCGCGCAGGGCATTGGTGATGCAACGCGCAGCACCGGCACCGTCGGACGGTGGCGAAGTCATGTGGTAAGCATCGCCGCTCATGCCGAAGCCGATCAGCTCGGCGTAGATAGTGGCGCCACGCGCCTTGGCGTGTTCCAACTCTTCCAGCACCAGGGCACCGGCACCGTCGGACAGCACAAAACCGTCACGGCCTTTGTCCCATGGACGGCTGGCGCGGGTCGGCTCATCGTTGCGCGTCGACAGCGCCCGGGACGCGCCGAAGCCGCCCATGCCGAGACCGCAGGCCGCCATCTCGGCACCACCGGCGATCATCACGTCGGCTTCGTCATAAGCGATGTTGCGCGCAGCCATGCCGATGCAGTGCGTGCCGGTGGTGCACGCCGTGGCGATGGCGTAGTTAGGCCCCTGTGCGCCCAAGTGGATCGACAGGAAACCGGAAATCATGTTGATGATCGAGCCCGGAACGAAGAACGGTGAAATTCGACGGGGGCCGGAATCGTGCAACGTGCGGCTGGTTTCTTCGATATTGGTCAAACCGCCAATACCCGAACCCATGGCCACGCCGATGCGGTCACGGTTGGCGTCGGTGACTTCCAGGCCGGCGTTACGCACTGCCTGAAAACCGGCTGCCAGGCCGTATTGAATGAACAGGTCGAGTTTGCGGGATTCTTTGACCGAGAGATATTCCTCGACATTGAAACCCTTTACCGAGCCGCCAAAACGGGTGGAATAGGCAGAAAGGTCCGTGTGTTCGATCAGACCAATACCACTGTGGCCAGCCAGAATGCCCTGCCAACTGCTCGGCACATCCGTGCCCAGTGGCGACAACATACCCATACCGGTGACTACGACGCGTCTACGCGACACAGCACTCTCCTTTTTCTAATGACGACACTTTTGCTTCAGCGCTTGTTTTTCATCAGGGCTAAAGAAAAAACCGCACGCCGTTACAGCAGTGCGGTTTTTCCCTGACAGCAAGCGACGACTACAAACTATTACGCCTGGTGGCTAGTAACGTAGTCGATAGCAGCTTGAACAGTAGTGATTTTTTCAGCTTCTTCGTCCGGGATTTCGGTCTCGAATTCCTCTTCCAGAGCCATCACCAGCTCAACGGTGTCAAGGGAATCGGCACCCAGGTCTTCTACGAAGGAAGCAGTGTTGACCACTTCTTCTTCTTTAACGCCCAGTTGCTCGGCGACGATTTTCTTGACGCGCTCTTCGATGGTGCTCATACCTTGTTTAACTCCTAATGGACAAATTCAGGCAGCTGGCCAGTGGGTAAGTGTATAGAAAGCCTTTTCAGCTTTTCAACTGAAAGCTTCACCCTGTACCCGGTCGGCCACCTGCCTATAAATTAAGTTGCAGCTTTATAACGGATTTTAGACAGCTCGTATGACATTTTTTTGAAGCGATCCGTCACAATTTAACTCATGTACATCCCGCCGTTCACCGGGATTGTAGCCCCAGTCACGTATGCCGCACCGTCGGATGCCAGGAAAGTGACCACATTCGCGATCTCTTGGGCCTGGCCCAGACGGCCCAGCGGAATCTGCGTCAGCAAGGCTTCACGCTGTGCTTCCGGCAGCTCACGGGTCATATCGGTGTCGATGAACCCTGGGGCCACCGAGTTGACCGTAATCGACCGCGAGCCGACTTCACGTGCCAAGGCACGGCTGAAACCTTCCAGACCGGCTTTGGCGGAGGCGTAGTTTACTTGGCCTGCGTTGCCCATGGCACCCACTACGGAGCCAATATTGATAATTCGGCCCCAGCGCGCCTTGGTCATGCCGCGCAAAACGCCCTTGGACAGGCGAAACAGACTGTTCAAGTTGGTATCGACCACGTCGTACCACTCGTCGTCTTTCATGCGCATCATCAGGTTGTCGCGGGTGATACCGGCGTTGTTCACCAGAATCGCCGGCGCACCGAACTGTGCGGTGATCTCGGCCAGTACGGCAGCCACGGACTCATCACTGGTCACATTCAGCTCAAGGCCGGTGCCTTGCACGCCATTTTCCTTCAGGGTCGCGGCGATACGCGCGGCGCCCGAAGCGGACGTGGCGGTGCCGATCACAACGGCGCCCTGACGGCCCAGTTCCAGGGCGATCGCCTGACCAATGCCACGGCTTGCGCCGGTAACCAGTGCAACTTTACCTTGCAGACTCATGCAGGCTTCTCCTTAGTTCGGGGATTAGGCCAGTGCCGCGCGAGCGGCAGCGAAGGCATCCGGGGTATTGAGGTTGGCAGTCGACACGCCGTCGGCGCAGCGCTTGTTCAGGCCGGCCAGGACTTTGCCCGGACCGCACTCGACCAGCTCGGTGGCGCCATTGGCGGCCAGGGTCTGGACCGATTCAACCCAGCGTACGGGCTTGTAGAGTTGTTCCAGCAGGTCGCGCTTGAGGGTGTCGAGGTCGGCAGCCACGGCGGCGCTGACGTTCTGCACCAACGGGATCTGCGGCGCCTGCCAGTTGATGGCGGCGATGGACTCGGCAAAACGCTCGGCCGCCGGGCGCATCAGTTCGCAGTGCGACGGCACGCTCACCGGCAGCGGCAACGCACGCTTGGCGCCACGGGCCTTGCAGCCTTCAATGGCACGCTCGACCGCAGCCTTGGCACCGGCGATCACCACCTGGCCAGGCGAGTTGAAGTTCACCGCACTGACCACTTCGCCCTGGGCCGCTTCGGCGCAGGCTTCGATCACCACGGCGTCGTCCAGGCCCAGGATAGCGGCCATGCCGCCCTGCCCGGCCGGAACGGCTTCTTGCATCAGTTGGCCACGGCGCTCGACCAGCTTGACGGCCTCACCGAGGGTCAGGCTGCCCGCCGCCACCAGAGCGCTGTATTCGCCCAGGCTGTGACCGGCAACGAATGCCGGACGCGCGCCACCTTCCGCCAGCCACAAGCGCCACAGGGCGATCGAAGCGGTCAGGATGGCCGGTTGGGTTTTATCGGTTTGATTGAGCTGCTCTTCCGGCCCTTGCTGGGTCAGCGCCCACAGGTCGTAACCGAGGGCGTCGGAAGCTTCTTTAAAGGTGTCCAGGATCAGCGGGTACTGCGCGCCCAGCTCGGCCAACATGCCGAGGGACTGCGAACCCTGCCCTGGAAAGACGAATGCGAGGGATGTAGACATGTAACAAGCCCCTAATGATCTGGTCGTCAAAAATGCACACTCCTACGGTGGGAGCGCACGAAACTGACAGATTGGATGGTCAATTGAACTGGCCGGTCACATTTAAGCACTCTCGGGCCGATTCGCCTAAGGCAACAGGTCCTCAAGACGGCCGTGCAAGCGTTGCGGCAGGTTTTCCTGGATCTCGATCAGGGCCCGCGCAATCGCACTTTGAAAGCCTTCCACACCTGCCGAGCCATGGCTTTTCACCACAATGCCCTGCAACCCCAGGAAACTCGCACCGTTATGCCGTGCCGGGGCGAGGTCAGCCTGCAGGCGACGCATCAACGGCAACGCCAGGGCGCCCACCAGACGCGACGCCAGGTTCTGCTTGAACAACGCCTCAATACGCGTAGCGATCATGGTCGCCAAGCCTTCGCTGGACTTGAGCAGGATATTGCCGACGAACCCGTCGCACACCACTACATCCGCCTCACCGCGATACAAGCCGTCACCCTCGACAAAACCGATGTAGTTCAAGCCACGCGCACCTTGCAGCAAGGTGGCGGCCAGCTTGACCTGCTGGTTACCCTTGATGTCTTCGGTACCGATATTCAGCAAGGCCACCCGTGGCCGGGCAACACCCAGCGCTTCGGCGGCCACCGAGCCCATCACGGCAAACTGGAACAAGTGCTCGGCACTGCAATCGACGTTCGCGCCCAGGTCCAGCAGTTGGCAATAGCCTTTCTGCGTCGGAATCGCCGCCACCATCGCCGGCCGGTCAATGCCAGGCAACGTCTTGAGCACAAACCGCGACAAGGCCATCAGGGCCCCGGTATTGCCGGCGCTGACACAGGCTTGCACCTTGCCATCACGCAGCAACTCCAGCGCCACCCGCATCGAAGAGTCGGGCTTGCCACGCAGGGCCGCCGCCGGCTTTTCATCCATGGTGATGGTTTCGCTGGCTGGCGTAATCGTCAGGCGCGCGCGATCCACCGCCGGATGGCTGGCAATCAGTTCTTCAAGTAGGGAGGGTTGACCGACAAGGGTCAGGTGCAGCGAGGGTGTTGCAGTCAGGCTGGCAACGCAGGCCTGAACAATGCTGCGGGGACCGAAGTCCCCGCCCATTGCGTCTATCGCGATGACTAGAGCAGACAAGTGATTACTCGTCAGCGCCCTTGTCGATCACTTTACGACCACGGTATACGCCTTCTGGCGATACGTGGTGACGCAGGTGAATTTCACCGGTGGTTTTTTCTACAGACAGAGTGCTCGCCGTCAGGGCGTCGTGCGAACGACGCATGTCACGGGCAGAGCGGGATTTTTTGTTCTGCTGAACAGCCATAATTGATTAACTCCTAAACGTTTGGGTCACGCTTTAACTGCGCCAATACACTGAACGGGTTGGACCGCGTTACCTCGTCCTCGCTCGGTTCGGGCTCGTCATCGAGACCCGCCGGCTGCTGGCATTCTTCCGGATGATGAGCAGGCACAATGGGCAAGGCGAGCAGAAGCTCCTCCTCGATCAGTGCATGCAGATCCAAAGGATCTTCGCCCAGTTCCAGCACGTCATAACCTTTCGGCAACGACTGGGTATTCGCACCCTCCTTCACCACAGCATAACTGCACTCGCTGTGGATCGGCAGGGTGACCAGCTCAAGACAACGCTGGCAAACCATTTTGACCTCGGTGTCGATAAAGCTGTGGATTACCACAGACTTACGTTCATCTCGTTCAAAAACGAATTTGGCCTGCACCGTACCGACAGTGTCGGAAAGCGGGTCGCAGAGTCTCTCCAAATCGGCCAGCAGCAACTCACCTTGAAGGGAAGTGCCACGATCAGCCAATTTGCGCGGGTCAACGTGAGGTGGAATCGGGTCATTCAACATAGGCGCAGCATTATAGGGATGCACCCAGCCATGTCAAAGGAAATTCAGCCCTGTGCGTCAGCCGGTCGCCCCGCTAGAATCCCCGGCTGCCCTGAGGAGACGCCCATGCTGCCTTTATTACTCGCATCCAGCTCGGTTTATCGCCGGGAATTGCTGAGCCGCCTGCACCTGCCGTTCATCTGCAGCTCACCGGATATCGACGAAAGCCACCGTGAAAATGAGCCCGCCGTGGAACTGGTCAAGCGCCTGGCCGAACAGAAAGCCCGCGCCCTCGCCGCCAGCCACCCAGGGCACCTGATTATAGGCTCCGACCAGGTCGCGGCGCTCGATGGCCGGATCATCGGCAAACCGCACACCTTCGAAAACGCTCGCGAACAACTGCTGGCCGCGAGTGGCAAGCGTGTGAGCTTCCTGACTGGCCTGGCACTGCTCAACAGCAAAACCGGTCAATGCCAGGTCGACTGCGTACCTTTTACCGTGCACATGCGTGAACTGGACGCGGAACGCATCGAGCGTTACCTGCGGATTGAGCAGCCGTATGACTGTGCGGGCAGTTTCAAGGCTGAAGGGTTGGGTGTGAGCCTGTTCCAGAGCACAGAGGGGCCGGATGCGACGAGCCTGGTAGGCCTGCCACTGATCCGACTGGTGGGTATGCTGCTGGCCGAAGGCGTACAGATCCCCTAAGTACACCGCATAACCAAATGTGGGAGCGGGCTTGCTCGCGAAGGCGGCGCATCAGTCAATACATCTGCGCCTGATCCAGCGTCTTCGCGAGCAAGCCCGCCCCCACATTTTGAGCTATGTCAGCCTCAGGATTTCAGCGCAGGGATGGGCCTTGGAAGCCCATGTAAAAGGCCAGCTTCTCCGCCACGCTGGCGCCCAGCCGCTTGGAGAACCGGTCAAATGGCGACTCTTCGACGGTGAAGTCCACCAACTCTTTCTCGCCAATCACATCCCGCGCCACCGAACTGGCACTGCCCAGGCCGTCGATCAGGCCCAGCGGCAACGCTTGTTCGCCCGACCACACCAGGCCGGAGAACAACTCCGGATGGTCTTTGTCCTTCAGACGATCGCCACGCCCCTGCTTCACGCTGGCAATGAACTGACGATGCGTGGTGTCGAGTACGCCCTGCCAGAACTGAGTCTCGTCAGCCTTCTGCGGCTGGAACGGATCCAGGAACGACTTGTGCTCACCCGACGTATAGGTGCGGCGCTCCACACCGAGCTTCTCCATGGTGCCGACAAAGCCGTAGCCGGCCGCCGTCACACCGATGGAACCCACCAGACTGGCCTTGTCAGCGTAGATCTGGTCAGCAGCACTGGCGATGTAATAGGCACCCGAAGCCCCCAGATCGGAAATCACCGCATACAGCTTGGTATCCGGGTGCAGGCCACGCAGGCGGCGAATCTCGTCGTACACATAGCCGGACTGCACTGGGCTGCCGCCTGGGCTGTTGATGCGCAGGATCACCCCCTTGACCTTGGGGTCTTCAAATGCGGCACGCAGGCTGCTGACGATGTTGTCGGCGCTGGCGGACTCCTTGTCGGCAATCACCCCGCGCACTTCGATCAGCGCGGTGTAGTTGGCGCCACGGGTTGCGCTTTTTTCCATGTCCATCAGCGGGCTGAACAATGCGAGCATGGCGATAAGCCAGACGAACGTCAGCAACTTGAAGAAAATCCCCCAACGCCGTGCACGGCGTTGTTCCTGGACGCTGGCCAGGAGGGTTTTCTCCAGCAGCTTCCAGCTTTTGTCGTCGCTGCTTTCAGCCTTTTCGGGCGCTTTCCACTCGTCACTCATGCCATCAACCCCAGCAAAGACTTATTGAGCCCGGCTGAGCCAGGCCTGCAATTCGGAAAAATGATCGATCGTCAGACGCGGCTCATATTGCTGCAAGGCCTCGGCAGCCTGGGCGCCATAACTGACCGCCACGCTGTCCATGCCTGCATTGCGCGCCATCATCAAGTCGAAGGAAGCATCCCCCACCATCAAAGCCTGGCGTGGCGACACGCCGCAATGGGCCAGGATCTGCTCCAGCATCAGAGGGTGAGGCTTGCTGGCAGTTTCATCGGCGGCGCGGGTGATATCGAAATAATCTTCCCAACCGTGAGCCTTGAGCACCCGATCCAGCCCGCGACGCGCCTTGCCGGTGGCGACCGCCAGCTGATAACCCTCGGCGCGGAACGCATCCAGAGACTGCACCACACCGTCGAACAACGGCGAAGGCGTGGCCTCCAGGGCGATGTAGTGATCGGCATAGTGATCACGGAAGGAGACCAGCTCGGCGTCACTGATCTCGGGGTACAAGGTACGAATCGCCTCAGGCAGGCCCAGGCCGATGATGCCCTTGACCGCGTGATCGGTGCACAGCGCATAGCCCGAGCGGGTCGACGCCGCATGCATCGACTCGACAATCCGGCCAATGGAGTTGGCCAGGGTGCCGTCCCAATCGAAAATCAGCAGTTTGTAATCAAGGTGCGACACTCAAACGCTCCACGGTCTTGGCCCACATCTCATCGACCGGCGCCTGCAGTTTCAACTCGCCACCATCAGGCAGTGGCACGGTGAGCATGTAGGCGTGCAGGAACAGGCGCTTGCCGCCCAGGTCGCGGATTTCCTTGGAGAAATCCTCGTCGCCGTACTTGGTATCGCCGGCAATGCAATGGCCGGCGTGCAAGGTGTGCACGCGAATCTGATGGGTACGCCCGGTCACCGGCTTAGCCTCGACCAGGGTGGCGAAGTCACCGAAGCGGCGCAGCACCTTGAACAGAGTCAGGGCTTCTTTGCCCTCCTCGTCCACTTCGACCATGCGCTCGCCGGAGCGCAGGTTGCTCTTCTGCAACGGCGCGCGGACGCTCTTGATGGAACTGGCCCAGTTGCCGCGCACCAGCGCCATGTAGCGCTTGTCCACGCCATCGCCACGCAGGGCGGTGTGCAGGTGGCGCAACATGCTGCGTTTCTTGGCGATCATCAGCAGGCCAGAGGTGTCGCGGTCGAGGCGATGGACCAGCTCCAACTCCTTGGCATCCGGGCGCAACTGACGAAAGGCTTCGATCACACCGAAATTCAGGCCGCTGCCGCCGTGAACTGCAATACCACAGGGCTTGTTGATCACGATCAGCTTATTGTCTTCGAAGACAATCGAGGCTTCCAGGCGTTGCAACAGACCCTGGGCCAAGGGCACAGGCTCGTCACGCTCGGGCACGCGAACCGGCGGCACACGGACGATATCGCCCGCCTGCAACTTGTACTCGGGCTTGATCCGACCCTTGTTCACCCGCACTTCACCTTTACGCAAGATGCGGTAAATCAAGGTCTTGGGCACGCCTTTGAGCCTGGCCAGGAGAAAATTGTCGATGCGTTGGCCGGCATATTCCGGCGAGACCTCAAGCAGCTGGACGCTGGGGGTCTGGGGGGCGGTAGTCGTCATGGCGGCGATGATAACAATTTTTTATGGAATTGAAGCACTTAATCATTGCTGCTATAGTCGCGAACGCCGCCAAAAGCGGCCTGGACAGAGGACTTGCGGCAAACTGCCGGCCCTGACCATCGCAATTCATCAGGACGCGAGGCCGTCCTACGGGGCTTTCGCCACCCTGGAAGGCTCAAGATTGTAACAAGCGCAGGTGACATGAGGCCTGAAGCGAGTGCAGAAAGCAGAGTGAATACTCGCGTTCTGCGCCGATATTTACGGCCAGTTCACAAAGTGCAGTCAGTCTTGGACCAGACCACGGCGAATACTTCGGAAACAACGCCTGTTAAGAGCTGAGTGAGAGCGCAACCGCCCACACCTAGTCTTGTTTAGCCATGAGCGTGGACTCCCCATTGGAGAACACGGTAAATGCCAACCCGCTGCGGATTCTGCGCGCGGCAGCACCCGAATTATCAGGGATACGTGTAGGGTGGAGATGCACAACCGTCGGACTGTGTAGCACTAGGCTTATATTTAGACGCTTCATCTCGTCCACAGTCGCCGGTTGATTCCTCCTCCTGACCTTAGCTTTTGTTGAAGTGGTGCCTTTGTCACCACCGCTAACAAGCAGGACGCGTCCGTCGCGATACCGGCCCAATTGGCTGGTTTTTGCTGGACACTGGAGTGGCCAACCACTCTTGACGCACCTGACACCGACCGTGAGAAGTCGTGTGTGCCGAACGCCGTTTCCGGCAGCCCGGAAACCGACGGTACAACATGAAAAGAATGCTGATTAACGCAACTCAACCCGAAGAGTTGCGTGTTGCACTGGTAGATGGCCAACGCCTTTACGACCTGGACATCGAGTCCGGTGCACGCGAGCAAAAGAAGGCCAACATCTACAAAGGCCGTATTACTCGCATCGAACCAAGCCTTGAGGCTGCCTTTGTCGATTTCGGCTCCGAGCGCCACGGTTTCCTGCCCCTCAAAGAAATCTCCCGCGAATACTTCAAGAAAGCCCCTGAAGGCCGCGTGAACATCAAGGACGTCCTGAGCGAAGGCCAGGAAGTCATCGTCCAGGTAGAAAAAGAAGAACGTGGCAACAAGGGCGCGGCCCTGACCACCTTCATCAGCCTGGCCGGCCGTTACCTGGTCCTGATGCCGAACAACCCACGTGCCGGCGGCATTTCCCGTCGCATCGAAGGCGAAGAGCGCAACGAACTGCGTGAAGCGCTTAACGGCCTGATCGCACCAGCCGACATGGGCCTGATCGTTCGCACTGCAGGCCTGGGCCGCAGCAGCGAAGAAATGCAGTGGGACCTCGACTACCTGCTGCAACTGTGGACCGCTATCAAAGAAGCGTCCCTGGATCGTTCCGCGCCGTTCCTGATCTATCAGGAAAGCAACGTGATCATCCGCGCCATCCGCGATTACCTGCGCCAGGACATCGGCGAAGTGCTGATCGACAGCGTTGAAGCCCAGGACGAAGCCCTGACCTTCATCCGTCAGGTGATGCCGCAGTACGCCAGCAAGATCAAGCTGTACGAAGACAGCGTTCCGCTGTTCAACCGTTTCCAGATCGAAAGCCAGATCGAGACCGCCTTCCAGCGCGTCGTCGAACTGCCTTCCGGTGGCTCCATCGTGATCGACCCGACCGAAGCCCTCGTGTCCATCGACATCAACTCGGCGCGTGCGACCAAAGGCAGCGACATCGAAGAAACCGCCCTGCAGACCAACCTGGAAGCGGCTGAAGAAATCGCCCGCCAACTGCGCCTGCGTGACATCGGCGGCCTGATCGTGATCGACTTCATCGACATGACCCCTGCCAAGAACCAGCGCGCCGTGGAAGAGAAAGTCCGCGAATGCCTGGAAGCTGACCGTGCCCGCGTACAGGTCGGTCGCATCTCGCGCTTCGGCCTGCTGGAAATGTCCCGTCAGCGCCTGCGTCCGTCCCTGGGCGAGAGCAGCGGCATCGTCTGCCCGCGTTGCAACGGCACCGGCATCATCCGTGACGTTGAATCGCTGTCGCTGGCGATCCTGCGCCTGATCGAAGAAGAAGCCCTGAAAGACCGCACCGCCGAAGTCCGCGCACAAGTGCCGATCCCGGTTGCAGCCTTCCTGCTCAACGAAAAACGCAACTCGATCACCAAGATCGAACTGCGCACCCGTGCCCGTATCGTCATCCTGCCGAACGATCACCTCGAAACCCCGCACTTCGAAGTGCAGCGCCTGCGTGACGACAGCCCGGAAGCCCACAGCGGCCAGTCCAGCTACGAAATCGCCGCTGCCGCTGCCGAAGTGGAAGAAGTCCAGCCAGCCGCTGCGACCCGTACCCTGGTTCGCCAGGAAGCTGCAGTCAAGACCGCTCCAGCTCGCGCCAATGCACCGGTTCCAGCCGAAGTTGCAGCGCCAGTTGCCGCGCCGGCCGCCCTGCCTGAGCCAAGCCTGTTCAAAGGCCTGGTGAAATCGCTGGTCAGCCTGTTCGCCACCAAGGAAGAGCCAGCTGCTCCGGTTGTGGTTGAGAAACCTGCCGCCGAGCGCCCTGCGCGCAACGAAGAACGTCGCAACGGTCGCCAGCAGAGCCGTAACCGCAATGGTCGTCGTGACGAAGAGCGCAAGCCGCGCGAAGAACGTGCACCGCGTGAAGAACGCGCGCCACGTGAAGAGCGTGCCCCTCGCGAAGCCCGTGAAGAAACCCCGACCGTAGAACGCGCACCACGCGAAGAGCGCGCACCACGTACTCCGCGCGCCCCACGTGAAGACCGCAAGCCACGTGGCGAGCGTGAAGAACGTGTGCGCGAACTGCGTGAGCCGCTGGACGCAGCCCCTGCTGTAGCCGGTGCCGCCGCTGCTGCTACCGAAGAGCGTCCAGCTCGCCAGCCGCGTGAAGAGCGTGCGCCACGTGAAGAACGCCAACCTCGCGCCCCGCGTGAAGAGCGTCAACCGCGTGCCGAGCAAGCCGCTGCCGCCAGCGAAGAAGAAGTGCTGACCGGCGAAGAGCAACTGCAGGAAGACGGTCAGGAAGGCGCCGAAGGCGATCGTCCACGCCGCCGCTCCCGTGGCCAGCGTCGTCGCAGCAACCGTCGCGAGCGTCAACGTGATGCCAATGGCAACGTGATCGAAGGCTCGGAAGAGACCGGCGAGAACGCAGAAGCCGCTACCGGCGAACCGACTGGCGCCGAACTGGCTGCTGGCCTGGCCGTTACCGCTGCCGTGGCAAGCTCGGTCATCAGCGCTCCTGCTGAAGCCCAGGCTCACGAGCAGGCTGAACGCGCCACTGCTGCTGTCGAAGAAACCGTAGTGGTTGAAGCGCCTGCTGCCGAGACCCCAGTGGTTGAAGCGCCGGTTGTTGAAGCGCCAGCAGTTGAAGCGCCAGTGGTAGAGGCACCGGTTGTCGAAGCCACTACCCCAATCGAAGCGCCGGTTGTTCCGGAAGTGGAAGTTGCCCAGGCACCTGAAACCCAACCAGAAGTTGAAGTGACGGTCGTTGAACCGGCACCTGTGGTTGAGCCTGAGCCAGTGGTCGAAGCCGTTGTTGAAGCACCGGTTGTCGAAGCCGTTCCAGAAGTGCGTGATGCTCGCGAAGAAAAGCGCGAAGAACAAACCGCCTTCCAATGGACCGCCGAACCAGCCGCTCCGGTTGAAGCGCCAGAACCTGCCCCAGCGGCAAAAGAAGCGCCAGCACCGGTTGCCGAAGTCGTGGTTGCCGAGCCAGCCCCAGTGGTTGAGCCTGCTCCGGTCGCAGAACCTGCACCCGCAGTTGAAGCGCCGGTAGCTGCCGAAGTGGCAGCGCCAGTGGTTGAAGCCGCACCGGCCAGCGCCCTGACCGAAAATGGCCGTGCACCGAACGATCCACGTGAAGTGCGTCGTCGTCGCAAGGAAGCTGAAGCCGCAGCAGCTGCTGCACAGGAAGCAGAACACGAGAGCAAACCTCTCGCCTGATTCCAGCAGCCACTAAAAAGCCCCGCCTGAGTGATCAGGCGGGGCTTTTTTTGTTCGCTCGGTCAGGCGTAATGCAGCAACGCAGGCACGTCCACATCCCATAACACGCCGGGGTCATCTACCAGCACCTCGCATACGTTCGCCTGAGCAAACAATGGCCTGGCTCCGCGATCACCGGTCAAGGCCATCAGCCCAGGCCCCAATGCCTGGCCAAACGCCACAGGATGCCCGTAGCGCCCATCCAGCACCGGCACGCTGATACCGCCCGCCTCCAGCCCATCGATTACGCGCTCAATACTCGACGACCGGATAAACGGCATGTCTCCCAGCAGCACCAGCCAGCCCTCTGCCGGGCCACTGGCCGCAACCGCCGCCGCAATACTGTCGCCCATGCCAGCCGAACGCAGCAGCACGACTTCGCAACCATAGGCTTCGGCCAACCGAATGACATCCACACGATCAGGTGACGTCACCACCCAACGCTTCACGACGCACTCAGGCAGGTTCACCAGCACCTGCTCGATCACCGGCCGCACCACGCCGTCCAGGCCAACGCAATCCGCCAACAACTTGTCCTGGTCAGCCCCGGCTTCAGCGCGGAAACGACTGCCCTGCCCCGCCGCCAGCACAATCGCCGTGACTGTCACTCTGCGACCACCGGTAACGGCTTCTTCTGCATCGGCGCCACGCCGTTCTTGATGGCGACAATTTCCGCCATCAACGACAACGCGATTTCAGCGGGCGTGTGGCTGCCGATATGCAAGCCGATCGGCCCGTGCAGGCGCGCAATCGCCTCCGCCGACAACCCCAGCGCCGCGAGGTTTTCCCGGCGTTTCTGCGTGTTGACCCGCGAACCCAGGGCGCCAATGTAGAACGCCGAGGAATTCAGCGCCGTGAGCAACGCCATATCATCCAGGCGCGGATCATGGGTGAGGCAGACGATGGCCGTGCGCTCATCGGTCTGGATATTCAGCACCGCTTCATCGGGCATGCCCGGTACAAAGCGGCCGTGCTGCTCTTCCCAGCCGTAGACGAATTCGTCGCGCGGATCGCAGATCAGCACTTCGAAATCCAGCAAGCGCGCCATTTCCGCCACATAACGCGACAACTGGCCGGCGCCGATCAACAGCAGGCGCCAGCGAGGACCATAGATCGCGCGCAAGCGTTCTCCATCGAAGGTCACGGCATCCGTCTTGCTCGCGCCGCTCAAGGTGACCTTGCCGGTGCCCAGGTCAAGCTCGCGTGCGACGATCTGGTGATCTTCACACCGCGCCAGCAGCTCAGATACCCACTCCCACTCGTCCACGCGCTCCTCGGTCAGGCGCAAGGTGCCACCGCATGGCAGGCCAAAACGCGCGGCTTCATCGCGGGTAACACCGTAGGTCACCAACTGCACCGGCGGCCCGTCTTCGGGCAAGCGACCATCCTGCAGGCGTGCAATCAAGTCATCCTCGATGCAACCGCCCGACACCGAGCCGATCACCACGCCATCGCCGCGCAACGCCAGCATTGCCCCTGGCGGACGCGGTGCGCTGCCCCAGGTCTGGACCACGCTGTACAACACTACTCGCTGCCCGGCGCGGCGCCATTCGAGCACGCTGCGCAGGACATTCAAATCAACACTGTCCACAAAACCTCCTGCAAGCGTCACAACCGATTCACTTACTGTAAAACAAAAGCAGCCAGAGTAATGCGCCAGAGACGCAAACGCCCCGAACCAGTCGGGGCGTTTGTGGGTTGCTGTGGCGTCAGGTCACGCCAGCAGCGGCTTACTTGACGGCAGGTGCAGGGCCTTCGGCCACGCCCAGGTCGTCCAGCTCGCGGGTTTCCGAGATACCGGTACCGCCGGACGCCAGCTCGCTTTGCAGCTTGTCGGTGTCCAGTTCCTTGACCCACTTGGCCACAACGATGGTGGCAACGGCGTTACCCACCAGATTGGTCAGCGCGCGGGCTTCGGACATGAAGCGGTCGATACCCAGGATCAGCGCCAGGCCGGCAACCGGCAGGTGGCCTACGGCCGACAGGGTGGCAGCCAGTACGATGAAGCCCGAACCGGTCACGCCAGCAGCGCCTTTGGAGGACAGCAGCAGCACCAGCAGCAGGGTGATCTGGTGGGTGATGTCCATGTGGGTGTCGGTCGCTTGGGCGATGAACACGGCAGCCATGGTCAGGTAGATCGAGGTACCGTCGAGGTTGAAGGAGTAGCCGGTTGGAATCACCAGGCCTACTACGGATTTCTTCGCGCCCAGACGCTCCATCTTGATCAGCATGCGTGGCAGTGCGGATTCCGAGGAGGAAGTACCCAGTACGATCAACAGCTCTTCACGGATGTAGCGGATCAGTTTGATCACGCTGAAACCATGAGCGCGGCAGATACCGCCCAGCACTATCAGTACAAACAGGATGCAAGTGATGTAGAAGCAGATCATCAACTGGCCCAGCTGCACCAGCGAACCTACGCCGTAGGCACCGATGGTGAACGCCATGGCGCCCAGGGCACCGATTGGCGCGAGCTTCATGATCATGTTGATGATGTTGAACATCACGTGGGCGAAGCGATCGATGAAGTCCAGGACCGGCTTGCCGTAGGCACCCAGGCGATGCAGGGCGAAACCGAAGATCACCGAGAACATCAGCACTTGCAGGATGTCGCCGTTGGCGAAGGCACCGACGATGGTGTTAGGGATCACGTTGAGGATAAAGCCGACGATGCTCTGGTCTTTACCGGCAGTGACGTAGGCCGCTACTTTGGAGGCGTCCAGGGTCGCTACGTCGATGTGCATGCCGGCGCCCGGTTGCACAACGTTGACCACGATCAGGCCGATCAGCAGCGCGATGGTAGAAACGATTTCGAAGTACAGCAGCGCGTAGCCGCCGGTCTTGCCGACCGATTTCATGCTTTGCATGCCAGCGATGCCGCTGACAACGGTGCAGAAGATGATCGGGGCGATGACCATTTTGATCAGTTTGATGAACCCGTCACCCAATGGCTTGAGGGCCACACCGGTCTGCGGGTAGAAGTGACCGAGCAAAATACCGATAACGATTGCAACGATCACCTGGAAGTACAGGGATTTGTAGATTGGCTGACGAGTCGTCATTGCAAAGTTCCTCAATCGTCCCGTGTGGCAAAGATCCGCCATTGCCCACGACACTTGAATTGCGAACCCTCCTGCACTGGAGGGATTTGTTGTTTGCGAGCCCTGTAGGAACAAGCCTGCGCTGTAATCCTTATCGCAAACGTCGTGCCACTTTGCTGAAAAACCCTGAAGGCCTTTAGACATCAGGGCTTGGGGTTTTGAGACGCCCCTTCACGCAGCAAAACAGGTGGCGGATTTCCGCCCACTCGTCCAATCCCGTCCTACAATTTGGCGGATATCCGCCTTGTGACTGCATTCGGGGCTGACTACCATCAGCCCCTCCATGGACGAGGCCTTCGCATGCGTGAACGTACCATCGCCAGTCATTACGCCAGGGCGGCCCTCGGCGGGGCGCGTCGAGCCGGCTATGACTATTCGGGCTTGCTGCAGCAGGTGGGCATCACCCCGGAACTGCTGACCGAACCCCGTGCCCGCATCGCGCCGGAGCAGTTCACCCGCCTGCTGCAGATGCTGTGGCTGGCACTGGACGACGAATACCTGGGGTTCGCCGACGGCCCGAGTAAACGCGGCACCTTCGCCATGATGTGCCACGCATTGATCCACTGCCGCACCCTGGAGAAGGCCCTGGAACGCGGTTTATTATTTTATAGCCTATTCCCACAAGGCCCGCGCTGGCAGCTGACACGCGAAGGCGAAATGGCCCGCTTGAGCCTGGACGATTCGCAGTTGTGGGACCCGGATCATTTCTTGAGTGAATGCCTGCTGGTGATCTGGCATCGCCTCGGGAGTTGGCTGATCGGCCAACGTATCCGGCTGCATCAGGCCACTTTCAGCTACCCAATGCCAGCGCACGCCGGTGAATATGACCTGCTGTTTCCCTGTGCCCAGGTATTCGGTGCACCGAACAGCAGCCTGGTGTTTCCCGCACGCTACCTGAACCTGCCGTTGTTGCAGGATGAACGCACGCTCAAGCACTTCCTGGAACGCTCCCCCGCCGACCTGCTGTCGCGGCCGGACGAAGGCGACAGTTTGAGCAGCCAGCTACGCCGCTTGCTCAGCCGCGATCGCACGCCCTGGCCGGACCTGGAAGCCGTCGCCCAGCACCTGCATATCAGCCCGCAGACCCTGCGCAGGCATTTGCGTGAAGAAGGCACCAGCTTTCAGGCGCTCAAGGATGAGCTGCGGCGGGACATCGCCATCTATCATTTGGGCCGGGCGGATTTGTCGTTGCAGGAGATTGCCGAACAGCTCGGGTTTTCGGAACCGTCGGCGTTTCATCGGGCGTTCAAGAAGTGGACGGGGCTGACGCCGGGGGCGTATCGCGCGCAGGAGAGTTAGAGGTGTATTGCCTTTGCCGGCCCTTTCGCGAGCAAGCCCGCTCCCACATTCGACCGCATTCCTACAGGATAAACGTGGTCGAATGTGGGAGCGGGCTTGCTCGCGAAGAGGCCAGTGGAGTCAACAAAGATCACAAGGCAGGGAAGTGAATCTTGAACGCGGCGCCGCCCAGAGGCGAATCACCCAAGGTCAGCCGAGCGCCATAACTTTCAATGATGTCCTTGACCACTGCCAAGCCGATCCCCTGCCCCGGGTGCTGACGGTCCAGCCGCTCGCCCCGCTGCAGAATCCTTGCACGCTGATCCGGCGGTACGCCTGGGCCATCATCTTCAATGCACAGCTCACTGCCTTCCAGGTTCTCCACGAAGCTGATGCGCACTTCGCTCAAACACAGGCGGTAGGCGTTTTCCAGCAGGTTGCCGAGCAACTCCAGCAACGCGCCCTTCTCGATAGGCACGTCGCATTCTTGCGGCAGTTCAAAGGACACGGTGACGCGCTTGTCCCGGTAGACCTTGTCCAGCGTATCGCACAGGCTTTGCAGCACCGGCTCCAGCCGCACCTGATGGCGCACCAGGCCGCTTTTGCGCAGGCTGGCGCGCTGCAGTTGGTAGCTGATCTGCTGGCTCATGCGCTCGATCTGCGATTGCAGCACCCAGGCCTGGTCGCGGTCTTCCGGGCGCTGGGCCATGTCTTCGCTCACACCTTGCAGTACGGCGAGCGGGGTTTTCAGGCTGTGGGCCAGGTCGTCGAGAGAGTCACGGTAACGCGCTCGTTGCTCACGCTCGCTGTGCAGCAAACGGTTGAGGGAGCCGGTGAGCCGCAATAGTTCGCGGGGGTGTTGTTCGGACAGGCTCTCGCGGGTGCCGCCTTCGATCTGGTCAAGTTCCTGGCTCAGCCGCCGCAGGGCTTGCAAACCCCAGGTCAGGCCCAGCCAGAGCAAAGTCAGCAGCACCAGCAACGCGGCGCCGAAGCCCAGGTAGAGGTTTTCGCGCAGGCCTTCGAGGGTCAGTTGGTATTCGCGCACCGGTTGCAGGGCAACGATACTGAACGCCGCGCTCTTGCCACCCAGCAGCCTGACCTCGACGTCGTAGACGAAGAATTCCTGACCGTTGGCCTCACGGATCCGCGCAAATTCATTGCCGCGCCCGTCGTAGCGCGGCTTGTAGTTGATGTTTTCTTCCTTGGTCGCCCGCGAACGCCACACCAAGTGACCTTCACGGTCATAGATGTAGCCAAGCAGACGGCTGTCGGTGAGGTTGAAGCGTTCATCCGGCAACTGCGCCGGCATCAACAGGCGGTTGTTTTCCACCCGCGCGGCCGAGATCAGCGTCGTGACGTCCGACGCCAGGCGCTGCTCGATGGAGTCCTGCAACGCCAGGCTGAACGCCCCTTGCATGGCCGGCAACAAACCCAGCATGAACAGCACGGCCAAGGTGGCGGCCGCCAACATCAAGCGCACGCGAAGCGAGCGAATCAACGGCAGCGCTCATTGAACAGGTAACCCAGGCCACGCACGGTGTCGATCGGTTTGAACCCGGCCGGGCCTTCCAGCTTGCGGCGCAGGCGACCGACCAGCACTTCAATCACGTTCGGATCACGCTCGTCATCATCGGGGTAGAGCTGTTCCATCAAGCGGTCCTTGGCCACCACTTGCTGGTGATGGCGCATCAGGTACTCAAGGATTCGGTATTCGTAGGCCGTCAGCGCCAGCGGCTGTTCGTCGAGGGACGCCTGCTTGCGGTTGAGGTCCAGCAGCAGCGGACCCGCAACAATCGTCGACTGGGTGAAGCCACTGGAGCGGCGCAGCAAGGCGTTCATCCGCGCCTCCAGCTCTTCGAACTGGAACGGCTTGACCACGTAGTCGTCGGCACCGGCTGCCAGGCCTTCGACCTTGTCCTGCCAGTTGCCACGGGCAGTGAGGATCAGGATCGGGAAGGTCTTGGCCTGGGTGCGCAGTTGGCGGATCAGGTCCAGGCCACCCATACCTGGCAGGCCCAGGTCGATGATCGCCAGGTCATGGTTGAACTGGCCAGTCTGGTACAGGGCCTCTTCGGCATTGGCCACGGCCTCGACCACATGCCCGCTGTCGGTCAGGCGGGTCAACAGGTGATGACGCAGCAGCGCCTCATCTTCCACCACCAGCAATTTCATAAGGCTCTCCAAAGCAAATCAACTGTCCGACAGAGGGATATCATAGCGGCCCTGCAAGTCTTGCGGGCGCAGTTTAATGCCATTGAACTGGCCGGTCAGGTGTTCATAGCCGGCGCGATAGGCCGGCTGCGGGGTTGCCAGGCCCAGGGATTGGCCCCAGGGCCTGGGTTGGCTGGCAGATTCTTCGAAGCTGACACGCTGGATCAAGGTGCTGGATTTCTTGGTTTTCTCACTGCCAAATGCGGCAAATGCCCCGTCAGACGCTTGGGCCCCAGCGGTGGCACTGAGCATGGTTAACGCCAACATCAACTTCTTGATCGCAGTCATGGTGTGTACCTCTACGCGTTTGGCTGTTGAAACCAGACTACGCAGGCGCCCCTGAACTCCCCCTGAACAGCGGGCTATCCTCTGACGCAGCAACTCGGCAGAATATCGCCCATGAATCCCCTACCCGCTTGCTGCACCCCACTCGACACCCATTGGCCGCTGCCCGCCCCCTTGCCGGGCACGGTGTTTCTCAGCACGCGCTTTGACCCCGCCTTATTAACGGCCGGCGATTTCCAGCGCAGCGCCGTGCCGCCCCCGGCCAGCATCCAGCGCTCGGTGGCCAAGCGCCAGGCAGAATTCCTGGCCGGTCGAGTGTGTGCCCGCGCGGCCCTGCAACAACTCGATCACCTCAACTACATCCCCGCCATCGGTGAAGACCGTGCGCCGGTGTGGCCTGCGCATATCTGTGGCTCCATCACCCACAGCACCGGGCATGCCGCCGCGATTGTCGCGCACAAGGCGCAATGGCGTGGGCTAGGGATGGACTTGGAGAATGTACTGACGCTGGAGCGGGCGGAGCGCTTGGCCGGGGAGATCCTGACGGCGGATGAACTGCAACGTATGGCAACGCTGCCGCGAGAGCAGATCGCACAATTGGTGACATTGACGTTTTCGGCCAAGGAGAGCCTGTTCAAGGCGCTCTATCCAATTGTGCAGAAGCGTTTCTATTTTGAGCATGCCGAAGTAATGGAGTGGACTGAGGCCGGGTATATAAGGCTGCGGTTGCTGACGGACTTGTCCGAGGAATGGTGCCACGGCAAGGAGTTGGCGGGACAGTTTGCGGTGGATGACGGGCAGTTATTGAGCCTGGTGGCTATCGGCGCCTGATCCCTCGGCCAACTCAGACTGAAGCATGCCCCACCCAGGTTATTGCTCTTGCCAATCAACGCCCGCCCGCCGTGCCAGTAGATGATCCGTCGCACGATCGACAACCCCAACCCATGTCCGCCGGACGCGCGGGTGCGGCTGTCGTCCAGGCGCAGGAATGGCGTGAAGATGCGCTCCCAGGCACTCTCGGGCACACCGGGGCCATCATCTTCGACATCGATGCGGCAACGCACCTGGCCCACCTGATAACTGATCAACACCTGGCCCTGGGCATGACGCATGGCATTGCTCACCAGATTCTGCAGCGCACGGTGCAAGTAACGTGGCTCAGCATCCACCCACGCATCATCCCAATGCGCCGAAGACAGGCAAATGCCCCTGCTCACCCTGACCTGCGGACGCAGTGGCGATAATTCGCCTATCACCTGATCGAGCAGCGCATCGAGGTCGACCCGCTGGAAATTCAGCTCCGGCGAGCCTTGTTCCAGCCGCGCATACGTGAGCATTTCATCGACCAGGCCATCGAGGTCCTGGATATCGCTGTCCATGCCTTCCAGGTATTTACGCCGCGCCTCGGCCGTGGTGGCATCGCCGACCATCTCCAGGCCGAAACGCAAGCGTGCCACCGGCGTGCGCAGTTCGTGGGACACCGCGCGCACCAGCTCACGCTGGATCGCCAGCAACTGCTGCAAGTGCTCAGCCATGCCATTGAAGGCTGCGGCCAGGCGCCCCACCGAGTCAGCACCGCGGGCCGGCACACGCACTTCCAGGTTGCCCTTGGCGATGCGGGTGGCGGCGGCCTCCAGGCCGCGCAGCCGCCGTTCAAGCTGACGCACCAATAGATAGACGATCAAACCGATCAGGGTCAGGCCAATCAAAGCGATCAGGATCAGCCATTGCGGCGGGTAAGGGTTCATCTGATACAGCGGCCCGAGTTCCAGCACCCATGGTGTACCGACCATGCCGGCAAACACGCGGATCGAGTCGCCCCCCTTGCCCAGGGCCATCACCGTGTCGCCTTCCGAGACGCGGCGTCGCTGGTCTTCGTCCATATCCGCCTGGTCAAGGGTCATCAGGTGCATGTCAAAGCCAAACCCCTTGGCTTCCTTTATATCCGCCAGACGCTGCGGCTGTTCAGCCACCGGGAAGCGCACCAGTTCGTCGGCGAGCAGGTAGATAGTCGCGCGCGCCAACTGTTCGCTGATCTGCTGCACTTCGCCCGTAAGCACCAACTGCGACTGATCACTGACCAGGCGCAGCACCCGCGCGGCGTGTGGCCCGGTCTGCTCCACCAGCACCTGGCCGCGTTGCAGGCGATTGCGCTGGCTCAAGTCCAGTTGCGCCTCGGCCAGGGGGCGCAGGTCCAAGGGAATGCCGAGCAAGCGCTCCCACACGGCCAGGGCGCGCTGACGTTCGATGGGGCTCATGGGTTGCAGGTTGTCGCCCATCAAGGCGAAGGTGCCGTGAGCCAGGCGCTCGCGGTATTGGCCGCTGCGCACCTCGTTGAGCAGGTGCAGGGCCAGCACGCCGAGCAGCGCCACCAGGATCAGCGCCGCGCACATGCCGCCGTAGATGCGCAGAAAGATCGAGTTCACAGCGGCATGTCGGCGGCAGCTTCAGGGACGAACAGGTAGCCCTTGCTGCGAATGGTCTTGATCAGGCGCGGATGGATCGGGTCGTCACCTATCTTGGGGCGGATGCGTGAGATACGCACGTCGATGGAGCGGTCCTGGCCGTCGTAGCCAATGCCGCGCAAGGCGATGAAGATTTCTTCGCGGGACAAAATGCGCCCGGCATTGGCCACCAACAGCCACAGCAGGTCGAATTCGGCGCTGGTCAGCTCGATACCGTCGTTGTTCAGCCAGGCTTCGCGCAGGGCATTGTCCACCACCAAGGGACCGAATTGCAGGCGACGCTGGTTCTCCACGGCCGCCGGTTCCGCCGGTTCGCTACGCCGCAGCAAGGCCTGGATGCGTGCCAGCAACAGGCGCGGGCGCACGGGTTTGCACACGTAGTCATCGGCGCCCATGTCCAGGCCCAGCACCTGGTCCATATCGTCGGTGCGCGCGGTGAGCATCAGGATCACGCCGTCATAACGCTCGCGCACCTTGCGGCAGATGCTCAGGCCGTCTTCGCCAGGCAGCATCAGGTCGAGGATCACCAGGTCCGGCTGCTCGTCGATGATGCGCCCCGCTGCCAGGGCGCCATCGCCTTCCACGGACACCTGCAGGCCATTGCTCTCCAGGTACTCACGGGTCAATTCGGCCAATCGCTGGTCGTCTTCGACTATCAATACCTGCCAGGCTTCTTGCTCCACGGGTGACCTCAATGTCTGTCATAAAAGGCGGGCATGATCTGGTAACGGCGTTGCCCAATACGGCCGATTGTAGCCATGGGCCAACCCTCAAACACAAGCCGGGAAATCCATTCGGTGATCACGTTTTTTTGTGATAGGGTTCGCGCCCTTCGAAAATGGGCAGGTTGTTTTAAGCCCGAAACATTTAATGACAAACGGCGTAATCCAGCAGCAGTGCGGCCTACACACCCATTCAACCTTTCTTACACATTTTACCCACAGCGTTATCCACAGGTTACTGCGTTGCTAACCCCTCGAAAACGCATTATCTTGTACCTCGGCACTAGAGAAGACCCTACATGTGGGGTTTTTGAAGAAAGCGCCCAACCACACAAGTGGCAAGAAATTCAAGCGTTTTATTGCTAGCGCAGCATGGAACCAACCGATTTTCAGTAGACCAAACCGCTCACGCGGATGGCAGCTGTTTCCCATCCCCGATATGGAAAACGGTACGGGTGTTGCAGGAAGAGCCTGGCACTCGCAATCAAATATAGAACGTGGAGACAACCCCCCATGCAAACCGACACAACTCGCGAGAACCCGCAAGGCTCCGTGCCGCAGGCCGCCGATTCGAACCTGGATCTGTCCGCCACTGCACCCGGCCAACTGCGTGTGATCAAGCGTAACGGCACTGTCGTTCCTTACACCGATGACAAAATCACCGTCGCCATCACCAAAGCGTTTCTTGCAGTTGAAGGCGGCACCGCTGCTGCCTCGTCGCGCATCCACGACACCGTTGCCCGCCTGACCGAACAAGTCACCGCGACCTTCAAGCGTCGCATGCCTTCGGGCGGCACCATCCACATCGAAGAAATCCAGGACCAGGTCGAACTGGCCCTGATGCGTGCCGGCGAGCAGAAAGTGGCTCGCGACTACGTGATCTACCGTGATGCCCGCTCCAAGGAGCGCGCTGTACGTTCCCCGGCTGAAGAAGCCACCGTACAGGCTCACCCATCGATCCGCATCACCCTGGCCGACGGTACGTTTGCACCGCTGGACCTGGGCCGCCTGAACACCATCATCACCGAGGCCTGCGAAGGCCTGGAAGAAGTCGATGGTGACCTGATTCAGCGCGAAACCCTGAAGAACCTGTACGACGGCGTGGCCCTGACCGACGTCAACACCGCCCTGGTGATGACCGCCCGTACCCTGGTTGAACGCGAGCCGAACTACTCGTTCGTGACCGCGCGCCTGTTGATGGACACCCTGCGTGCCGAAGGCCTGGGCTTCCTGAAAGTCGCCGACAGCGCTACCCACCACGAAATGGCCGACCTGTACGCCAAGGCCCTGCCAGCCTACATCGCCAAGGGTATCGAATTCGAATTGCTGAACCCGGTCCTGGCCACCTTCGACCTGGAAAAACTCGGCAAGGCGATCAACCACGAGCGCGACCAGCAGTTCACCTACCTGGGCCTGCAAACCCTGTACGACCGTTACTTCATCCACAAGGACGGTATCCGCTTCGAACTGCCGCAAGTGTTCTTCATGCGCGTGGCCATGGGCCTGGCGATCGAAGAGAAGCAGAAAGAAGACCGTGCCATCGAGTTCTACAACCTGTTGTCGTCCTTCGACTACATGTCGTCGACCCCGACCCTGTTCAACGCCGGCACCCTGCGTCCACAGCTGTCCAGCTGCTACCTGACCACCGTGCCGGATGACCTGTCGGGCATCTACCACGCGATCCACGACAACGCCATGTTGTCCAAATTCGCTGGCGGCCTGGGTAACGACTGGACCCCGGTGCGCGCACTGGGTTCGTACATCAAGGGCACCAACGGCAAGTCCCAGGGCGTTGTTCCGTTCCTGAAAGTGGTGAACGACACCGCTGTAGCCGTAAACCAGGGCGGCAAGCGCAAAGGCGCTGTCTGTGCCTACCTGGAAACCTGGCACATGGACATCGAAGAGTTCATCGAGCTGCGTAAGAACACCGGTGATGACCGCCGTCGTACCCACGACATGAACACCGCCAACTGGATCCCTGACCTGTTCATGAAGCGTGTCTTCGATGACGGCAAGTGGACTCTGTTCTCGCCATCCGAAGTGCCGGACCTGCACGACCTGACCGGTAAAGCCTTCGAAGAGCGCTACGAGTACTACGAAGCCCTCACCGAATACCCAGGCAAGGTCAAGCTGTTCAAGACCATCCAGGCCAAAGACCTGTGGCGCAAAATGCTGTCCATGCTGTTTGAAACCGGCCACCCATGGCTGACCTTCAAAGACCCATGCAACCTGCGCAGCCCGCAGCAGCACGTGGGCGTGGTCCACAGCTCGAACCTGTGCACCGAGATCACCTTGAACACCAACAAGGACGAGATCGCCGTTTGCAACCTGGGCTCGATCAACCTGCCGAACCACATCGTCAACGGCAAGCTGGACACCGCCAAGCTGGAACGTACCGTCAACACCGCCGTGCGCATGCTCGATAACGTGATCGACATCAACTACTACTCGGTGCCACAGGCGCAGAACTCCAACTTCAAGCACCGTCCGGTCGGCCTGGGCATCATGGGCTTCCAGGACGCGCTGTACCTGCAGCACATTCCTTACGGTTCGGACGCTGCGGTCGAGTTCGCCGACAAGTCCATGGAAGCGGTCAGCTACTACGCGATCCAGGCTTCCTGCGACCTGGCCGACGAGCGCGGCGCCTACGAGACGTTCCAGGGTTCGCTGTGGTCCAAAGGCATCCTGCCGCTGGATTCGCAACAGATCCTGATCGAAGCCCGTGGCCAGAAGTACATCGACGTTGACCTGAACGAAACCCTGGACTGGGCACCGGTGCGTGCCCGTGTGCAGAAAGGTATTCGTAACTCCAACATCATGGCCATCGCACCGACCGCGACCATCGCCAACATCACTGGCGTATCGCAGTCGATCGAACCGACTTACCAGAACCTGTATGTGAAATCGAACCTGTCGGGCGAATTCACCGTGATCAACCCGTACCTGGTTCGCGACCTGAAAGCCCGCGGCCTGTGGGACTCGGTCATGATCAACGACCTGAAGTACTACGACGGTTCCGTGCAGCAGATCGAGCGCATCCCGCAAGAACTCAAAGAGCTCTACGCGACGGCCTTCGAAGTGGACACCAAGTGGATCGTTGATGCTGCCAGCCGTCGTCAGAAGTGGATCGACCAGGCCCAGTCCCTGAACCTCTACATCGCTGGCGCTTCGGGCAAGAAGCTGGACGTGACCTACCGCATGGCGTGGTACCGTGGCCTGAAAACCACTTACTACCTCCGTGCCCTGGCCGCGACCAGCACCGAGAAGTCGACCATCAACACCGGTAAGCTGAACGCGGTTTCCAGCGGCGGCAACCACGGTGATGACTCGGTGCTTGCAGCGCCAGCCGGCCCGGCGCCAGTGCCAAAGGCTTGCGCGATTGACGAGCCGGATTGCGAAGCTTGCCAATAAGCTGAAACCGGTGCCGGGCTTGAATAGCCGGACTTAAAAAACCGGCAAACCTGGGTATCCTGGGTTTGTCGGTTTTTTTTGCATGACCGTCAGCGCTCATTCCTGCCTATATAAGCTTGTACGCGTCAGGGTGTGAAGGTGCTCCCCCTCGCTGCCCCCACTTCTCCAGACGGCCACCGATCACTGCCATTGAGTGCATGTGATCGCTCGCAACCCCAAGCGCGCCCCTGGCCAATTCAGAACTCGTCGTTCTGACAACGTGATCTTTAAGCCCCAATCGATCCAAACCTTCGCGGGCCCATTCGCCATCGTTCAAGCTTCTCAGGGCATCCGAATAGCTTCTGCGCGCGTTGTGATCGTTTTCACCATAATTTCCTGGGTTACCTTCTTCATGTGCCCGCTTGGCGCTGACGGCGTACAAGAAATTGGCGTCGGTCAGCATGCCCGGGTTATCGCCCATGAACCGTGCCTGTTGGGCTCCCTGCCTCAATTCATCTTTGGTCAGATGGAGCCGGTACCCATCCCGCATCTCGACGTCATAGCCATCGCCCGACATTTTCACGTCTTTGAAAATGTCGGTGGGTTTCTGCCCAAACCTCATCATCGCTGCCTTGATTGCTGAAACCGTGACGCAGTTTCCGTCCGGCCCCTGCCTGAAACCACTCCAGATATTTCCGTCTTCTCTGCCCTCACTAGGTTTCTTTCCAGGATTGCTCTTGTCAGGTTTGTAGTCGGTGTAACGAGCACCTTCGGTAAAAGGCTTATTACTCATGGACTCTGAGGGGCCGAAATTATTCGAACCGCCCCCGCCCCCACCTCCTCCGCCTCCGCCTCCGCCACCACCGCCACCACCGCGATCTGGTGGAGGGGACGGAGAAGGGGACGGAGATGATCCATCCGGAAATAAATCTGGAAACAGCTTCTTCAACCAGGCGAGCCGATCGCTGGACGCATCCTTCCTCAGTTTCTCAATGATCTCCTTCAACTTCTCGTCGCCAAGGTCCTGGCGCATATCGTGAAGTTTGTTGCGTAGATCCCGAACAGTCTGGTCCTTGCCAGTACTCTGAGCGTCATCAAGCTCCTTCAGCAGTTTTGTAACGGCGTCCTTACCCGCCGCCGAATCACTGTTGATTTCGCCTGCCGCGCCCTTCCCTGGCGCGGTATCAAAACGCACGCCACTGCCCCAATGACCGGCCCCCGACACACTCACCATACCTCCCCTCCACCCTATAATCACAAGTTCAAAGGCTTTCGGCTTGATGGGTGGTAGAGAAGGCGCAGGTGTTCCATCCGATGTTTGTCAAAAAAAAACCCCTCGATCGAGGGGTTTTCAGTCAAGCGAATTACGCCACAGCATCACGTCATCTGAATGATGGTCTGCATGATGGTGCTCTGGGTGGAGATGGTCTTGGCGTTCGCCTGGTAGTTGCTCTGGGCCTTGATCAGGTCCACCAGCTCGTTGGTCAGGTTGACGTTGGAGTTCTCCAACGAGTTGGCCACGATCGAACCCAGGGTACCGGCTTGCGGGGTGTCATAACCTGGCTGACCCGAGGCGAAGGTCTCTTTCCAAGTGGTACCGCCGGCGGGCTGCAGACCCTGTTCGTTGTTGAAGCTGGCCAGGGAGATCTGGCCGATGGCCTTGCTCTGCTGGTTGCTGAACGTGGCGAACAGGACGCCGCTGCCGTCGATTTTCAAGCCGGTGATCTGGCCGGTGGCGTAGCCATCGGTGACCGGAGGGTTGCGGTAAGTGGCTGAGTTGTATTGGGTGATGTTGGCCATGTTGACCGCGATCCCGGTTGGGTTCGCCGTCGCACCGTTTGCCTTCCACACGCCATTGGTCACGGTGCCAGGGACCCAACCGGTGATGGTCAAGGTCTTGTTGGACACGGTGCCCGTCACGACGCTGGTAAGTTTGCCGGCACCGTCAAAGGTCAAGGTGGATGGCACAGGCGCCTTCACGTCCGCACCGGTACCGAAAGGTGGCGAACCGTCAGGGTTGCGCCCGTCAATCAGGGTATAGGCGTTCCACTTGTTGCCGTCGGTTTTCACCAGGTACTGCACCATCGGGTGCGCGTTGCCCTGAGAGTCATACAGGGTGGTGCTGTACTGGGTGGTGAAGGTGCTGGTGTCGTTCGGGTTGAATGGCTTCGCGACCTGGTCGATCACCGGCTCCGAGGAGTTCAGGTTACTGGTCGAATCCACTTTGGTGGACGCCTTGGGCGGCAGGTTCGACAGGTTCAGTTGCAGGTCGGTCAGGCCGCCCTTGATGATCTTGCCGTCTGCGTCCGCAGCATAACCTTGCAGGCGCGAGGTACCGGTGTTGTTGGTGATGTAGCCGTCTTTGTCGGCACGGAAGGCACCGCTACGGGTGTATTCCAACGAACCGTCACTGCCCTTCTGCACGAAGAAACCGCCGCCCTGAATCGCCATGTCCAGGATACCGCCACTGCCGTTCACGTCACCCTGGGTGAACTGCTGGGACACGGCCGCCAGGTTCACACCGTTGCCGATGCTGTTCTGGCCGGTGCCCAGCTTGGAGGCGGCGTAGATATCCGCGAATTCCGCACGGGACGACTTGAAGCCAGTGGTCGCGACGTTGGCGATGTTGTTGCCGGTCACGTCCAGTTGTTTGTTGGCCGCATAGAGGCCGCTAAGGCCGATGTTAAAAGACATGTTTCTCTCCCTCTGCCGTATTTAGCCGGCTCTATGTACCGATAGTCTGAATTTGCGACAGCTTGACGCTGCCCATGCCGCCAGCCAGGTTCAGCAGCATCTCGCCGCCGGTCTTGCTCAAGGTCACGCTCGTTACCGTTGCGGGCAGCGAAGTATTCAGGGCAACGGCGTCGCCCTTGTCATTCTTGGTGGTGGCATTGAAGGTGTAGGTGCCCGCAGGAGCAACCTCGCCCTTGTCGTTCTTGCCATCCCAGATAAAGTTCTGGCTGCCGACAGCCTGGGCACCCATTTCGATGGTGCGCACCAGGTTGCCGTCTTTGTCGGTGATCTTGACGGTGACGTTGCCGGTCGCCGTCTTGACGTCCACCGAGCCGGTCATGCTCTTGCTGGTATCCACCATGGCCTTGTCGGTCTGGATGATGATCGAGCGACCGACCAGCGACGACGCCTGCAGCGCTTGCGACGAGCTGAAGTTGCTGGAGATCGCATTCACCGAGTCGTTCAGCGTGTTGATGCCTTCCAGGCTGCTGAACTGCGCCAACTGAGCTACGAACGCGCCGTTGTCTTGCGGCGACAGCGGGTTCTGGTTTTTCAGCTGGGTGACCAGCAACTGCAGGAACGCATCCTTGCCCAGCGACTGCTTGCCTGTCGCCTTATTGGCAGCGTCATTGATGCTGCTGTTGTCCTGGGCATTCTTGACCTTGGAATTGAAAAGGTCCTGGACTGGCGTGTTCTTTGACGTATCAACGATGGCCATTATTTGGCGCCCCTTATCACTGACCCAGGGTCAGAACCTTTTGCATCATGGTTTTGGCGGTATTCATCATTTCCGCGTTGGTCTGGAACGAACGACTGGCAGAGATCATGTCGGCCATTTCTTCGACCACGTTGACGTTCGGGTAGTAGACATAGCCCTTTTCGTTCGCGGCGGGATGATTGGGTTCGTAGCGGGCTTCAAGGTTGCTCTGATCTTCGACCACGCCGAGCACCTGCACGCCGGAGCCTGCGGCACCCTGGTCCTGGAACAACGAATCGCTGCCGCCTGCCTGGCCGCCCTGGAACATGGTGGCGAACACCGGGTGACGTGCGCGGTAGGTCTGATCAATGCTCGAAGACACGGTCTCGGCGTTGGCGATGTTACTGGCGACGGTGTTCAAACGCGTGGTCTGCGCGCTCATGCCACTGCCGGCAATATTGAAAACACTGGACAGGGACATGGCTTACTCTCCACGCAGGGCTGACATCAGCCCTTTGAATTTGCTGTTAAGCAGGGTGAAGCTGGCTTGGAAGTTCACCGAGTTCTCGGCGTAAGCCGATTGCTCCAGCTGTGCGTCGACAGTGTTCTGGTCGATCGACGGCTGCATCGGCGTGCGATACAGCAACGACTCGTCACCATTGCTCAGGCCTTGCGCTTCGATATGACGGCTGTTGGTCATGTTCAAGGCGAAGGTGCCGTTCTTGGTCTTGTCCTGCTGTGCGGCGAGCACGGCGGAAAAGTCCAGGTCCCGAGCCTTGTAGTTCGGGGTGTCGGCGTTGGCAATGTTGTTGGCCAGAACTTCGGCACGCTGGGCGCGGAAGCCCAGGGCTTGTTCGTGGATACCGAGCGCTTTATCGAAGCTGATGCTCATGGTGGAAACCTTTAAGGGCTGACCTGCTTTTCGTTAACTGGGTTATAGCAAGGTGCATGCCAATCTTGCGGAGGCCCGCATATCAAGGGTTTCGGAGGTGCTTGCCAGCGGCAATGCCAGAAAAGCGGCAAGCGGTTTCCGCGTGGCGCCAGTAAAGCGGCAATGAAGGGTTGCCGCTTTAGTTCGGTTTGCCGCAACAAAATGTGGGAGGGGGCTTGC